>JBJMXC010000113.1:0-13134 GCA_045809825.1 Chthoniobacterales bacterium
GCGGCAGGTTAATAGAGAAGGTCATTACCCGCACCGGATCGAAGCCCGGATTCGTCGCGCGGAGATTGAAGAAGCTTTTGATTAGCAAAGCGGCACCGGCGAGCAGGAGGAGAGAAAGGGAAACCTGCGAGACGACGAGGAATGCCCGGAGCCGATTGGTGTGCAAACCGGAGGTCGATCCTTTGGCGCCCTGCTGAAGCGCTTCGTTGACATCGGGCCTCGAGACCTGGAGCGCAGGGATGAGACCGAAGAGAAGGGTGCTCCCGATCGCGAGGACAAACGTAAACAAACAGACTGCCGGATTGACTTTAATGTCGCCAAGATGGGGTAAGCCTTGCGGTCCGGCGGCGCTGAGCAAGTCAACGCCCCACCACGCCAGCAGCAATCCCGCGGTGCCCCCGAGCAAAGCTATGAGCAAGCTTTCGCAAAGCAGTTGCCTGATCACGAGGGCACGGCTCGCGCCAAGGGCGGTGCGAATCGCGATCTCGCGGCTTCGCGCCGCCGCACGGGCGAGAAGCAGGTTGGCGACATTGGCGCACGCGATAAGAAGGACAAGCGCGACGGCGCCCAGCAACACCATCAATGCTGGTCGAACTTCTCCGACGACGTCGGTGTGCAATGAGACGACAGCCGTGCCGACGAAGTTCAGATTCGTGTCCGGATATTCCTTAGAGAGCCGGGTCGCGACCGCAGTCAGCTCTGCTTCCGCCCTTTTAATTGCAACAGTCGGTTTAAGCCGGCCCACCACGGTCAGGAAGTGAGAGCCGCGGTTGCCGAGGGTTTGCTGGCCGAGGTACTCCAGTGGCAGCGCGTAATCGATATGTTCGTCCTCGATCGGGAATTTCCAGCCCGGAGGCATCACGCCAACCACGGTATGTGGGCGCGCCGAAATCGTGATCTTCTGCCCAATAATCTTTGGATCGCTCGCGAATGCACTTTTCCAAAGCGGATAAGTCAGGACAACCACGCGGTCCGCTTCATTTTTCGCATCTTCTCTCGTGAATCCTCGCCCCAAAAGGGGTTGCACGCCGAGCACCTCGAACACTTCCGGCGTGATGGCGACGCCTTCGAGCCCCTTCGAATCCTCGGAGAGCGACAGGGTCCCGCCGGTCCGCGTGTAAGCCGCCATCGCGACGAAGCTCTGGCTTTGATCGCGCAGATCCACGTAGTCGGGAAACGAGTGCACGTTCCCACGCACGCTGCCGCTGTCGTTCGCGTAGCGACCCCAGATGTTAACGATTTCATCCGGATTCTTAAATGGCAGCGGGCGCAACAGGACCGTGTCGATCACGCTAAAAATGGCGCTGTTGGCCCCGATGCCGAGCGCGAGGGTGAGGATGGCAATAACAGCGAAGACTGGTGCTTTGACCAGCATCCGGAAGGCGTATTTGAGGTCGGTCAGCATAGGGTCAATGACGAATAACGAATGACGACGCACAAAAGAATGACCTAACGACAGAGAATGTTTCGCGCGCCTTTCGGCATTCCTGCTTCGTCATTCGTTCGCCATTCGTCATTTTGGCATTCATCATTTCTTTGGTTACACGATGAAGCCGTCACGCAGTTGAATGATCCGGTTGCCATAAGCCGCGTTCACATCAGAGTGCGTCACCTGGATAATCGTCGTCCCCTGGGAGTTCAGCGTTTTGAACATCTCCATGATTTCCTTGCCCTGGTCGGAGTGGAGGTTGCCGGTCGGTTCGTCGGCCAGGATCAGCTTCGGATTCGCGATCATCGCGCGCGCGATGCTGACGAGCTGTTGCTGGCCGCCGGATAGTTGACGCGGATAGAGGTCTTTCTTTCCGACGATGTGAAATTTATCGAGCGTGTCGCAAACAATGGAATCGCGGCCGGCTTTGTTCACGTGCCGGTAAGAAAGCGGAATGTCGAGGTTCTCGTAAACGGTGAGGTCATCCAGAAGGTGGTAGGCCTGGAAAACAAAGCCGATCTTCTCGTTCCGAAGCGACGCGCGTTCCTTCGGTTTCAGAGCATGGACCCCGACGTCTTCGAAGAAATATTCGCCGCTCCAGGCGTGGTCATGCATGCCGAGGACGTGGAGCAACGATGACTTTCCCGCGCCTGACGGGCCCATGATCGAAACGAAGTCGCCTTCGTTCACCTCCAGGTTGATGTCGCGGAGGACGTAAAAGAATTTCCCTTTCGCGAGCGGATAGAAACGCTCCAGATGTTTGAGTGTGATCATTGACATAGTATTCTCTAGCTCTGCGCCAGGGCGATTTTCGGATCCAGGCGCGCGGCGCGGCGCGCGGGGAGGTAACAAGCAACCAGCGCCACGAAAAGGAGCAACAACGGAATTGCCACAAAGGTCAGCGGATCGGTCGCAGCCACGCCGAAGAGCAGGTTTGCAATCAGCCGGGTAAGCGCGAACGCACCGGCCAGCCCGACAACAACGCCGATCACGGTGAGCGTCATGCCTTGCCGGATGACGAGTCCGAGGACGTCGGATTTCTGGGCGCCCAGCGCCATTCGGATCCCGATTTCCTGGGTCCGTTGGGTCACTGAATAGGAACGAAGATCCTGGAAGAGTGTGTTCATTGCTTACGCGCCGTGGCCCAGCGCGATCATTGGGTCGGCCCGCGTCGCGCGCAGCGCCGGAATGTAACTCGCCGCCAGCGAAACAAGGCAAAGGGTCAGGGTTACCCCGACGAAGGTCACCAAATCGAATGCGCCGACGTTATAGAGCAGTGCTTGGAGCGCGCGGCTGCTGAAAATTCCGAGGAGGAATCCGGCGATCGTACCTATAATCACTAGTTTCGCGGCGCGGCCGATGACAAGCCGGAGGACATCGGAACGCTGCGCGCCCAGTGCCATTCGCACGCCGATCTCGTGAGTCCGTTGCACCACCAGGAAAGACATCACGCCGTAAATGCCGACTGAGGCGAGGAGTAGTGCGAGGAGCGCAAAAACGGTGAGCAGGGTTACTGAAAGCCGACGCGGAGCGATCGATTCCGCTGTGACTTCCTCGAGCGTCCGGACCTTTGCCACTGGCAATTCGGGGTCCAAACGCCGAATTTCGTTACGGATGCTCGCGGTTAAGGCCCCCGGGTCTAGCGCGCTCCGCACGGCGAGAATCATCGCGCGATACGCATTCTGTCCGTGCGGCATATAGTATTCCGGCTTCGGCTCGAGATCGAGGCCGCGGTGGCGGATATCGCCCACCATTCCGACGATCGTCACCCACTTGATGTCGGGCTTGCGGGTGTCGCTGAAAGTGATCCGCCTGCCGATTGGGTCCTCTTGCGGGAACCATTTGCGGGCGAACGCCTCGTTGATGATGACACTCATGGGCGCGTCCGGCACGTCGCGCTCATCGAAGAACCGGCCACTGACCAGTGGCACCTTAAGGACTTTGAAATATTCGGGCGTGACGGCGCGAATTTCCTCGTCCGGATACGCTGTTCCGCTCTGCATCGGGTCGCGGCCTTCAATCGCGAACGAGCTGTCGCTGTTCGTGCCGCTAAGCGGCAGAATAGTCGTCAGGCCGGCGGCCTCCACGCCGGGCAGGGTGTGAACGCGACGGATTATTTCGGCATAAAAATCCGCGACCGGCTGGCCCCGCGCATACTTCGACACCGGAAGCGAAAGTTCCATCGTGAGGACGTTCCGCGACTCGAATCCGGGGTTCACGTTTTGAAGCCGCATGAAGCTTTTCAGCAGCAAACCGGAACCTACCAGGAGGACCAAGGCGAGAGCGATTTCGGAAATAACCAGAATGTTTCGGACGCGGTTGCGGCGGATACCGGTGGTCGATCCGCGCCCGCCTTCCTTGAGTGTTTCGGTGAGCTCTGGTTTCAAGCTCGAAAGAGCCGGAATCAATCCAAACAAGATGCCGGTGATGACTGAAGCAGCCAACGTGACGAGAAGGACACGCAGGTCGAGATTGGCTTCCGCAATACGCGGCACGGTGGTCGAGCCCAGCATGCGCAGGAAATCGAGCCCCCAAACCGCGAGCAGGCTTCCGCCAATTCCGCCGAGCAAAGCGAGAAGGACGCTCTCGGTCAGGGTTTGCCGGAGCAAGGTGCCGGGTCCTGCTCCTAACGCCACCCGAATCGCAAACTCTCGCTCCCGCGCTCCGGCCCGCGCCAGCAACATCGTCGTCAGGTTTGCGCAAGCAATGAGCAACACGAGCGCAACCGCGCCCGACAGAATCAGCAGAGCCGTTCGCATTCCGCCGACGACCTGGTCATGAAAAGCATATAGCTCAGCGCCGAACGAACTCGTCCCGCTATAGTTGTCGGGGTAACGCGTCTTCCAATTGGCGATCACCGTCGCCAGTTCGGCCTTGGCCTTGGTCATCGAGATGCCGGGCTTCAGCCGCGCGACGACGCCATAGCTGCGCGATCCACGCGATTCGAGCTCGTTCTTTGTGAACGCGATCGGTTTCCAAATATCGACGCGATTGCCGAAGCTGCCGCCCTGGACGTTGAAAAGCGGGAGCGGGAACTCGAACTTTGCCGGCATGATTCCGATGACAGTGAGGCTGCGGCCGTTCAGAGAAAGCTGTTTCCCGACCAATTCCGGGTCGCGACTGAATCGCCGTTGCCAGAGGCGCTCGCTAATTACGACGGCATTGTCGTTGCCTTCTCCGAATTCTTCCGCTCTGAAGACCCGCCCGCGGATCGGCTCGATGCCTAGAATGGAAAACACGCTTGGTGTCACGACCGCGCCGGATATTTGCTCCGGCATGTCGTTACCCGTCAGGTTGAGATCCGTGTAGTTAACCGCGCCGACGTCCATCGTCCGCAATTCCTTGACGTAATCGAGGTACTCAGGCGCGGACACTGGGATCCGCTCAAGGCCTTGCGCCGGAAACTTTTCCCAGAGCAGAGCCAATTCTTCCGAGGCGCGATAGGGCAGCGGACGAAGAAGGAGCGCGTTGACCAGACTGAAGACGGCGGTGTTCGCACCGATGGCGAGAGCAATCGTGATCACGCCCACCGCGGTGAACCCGGGCGTTTTAAGGAGGCTGCGAAATGCGAGACGGAGTTCTTGGAACATAGAATCAGAGAATCAAAATTGTCTGAGTGAGCGGTGATTTCATTCGTAGCGGAGCGCGTCCATCGGATCGAGGCGCATCGCCGCACGGGCCGGGAGATAACAGGCGGCCAGTCCAACCATGAACAGGACAATCGGGACAACCGCGAAGCTCGGGGGGTCGTGCGCGGAAATGCCCTCCAAACTTCCGGACAAAAGCTGAGCGAGGAAAAATGCGCTCACAAATCCGATGGCAAGGCCGCTTAGAATGAGTCGCAAGCCCTGACGGGTGACGAGCCGGAGGACGTCTCCGGTTTGCGCGCCCAGCGCCATCCGGACACCGATTTCCTGGGTCCGCTGGCGAACCGAATAAGACATGACGCCGTAGAGACCAAGCGACGCCAGGAACAAAGCGAGACCAGCGAAGATGCCGAAGAGAGTTCCGAAAAAGCGGCGATCCCAGAACGATTGGGCGACCACTTCGTCCATGGTCAGGACGCGATAAATCGGCAAATCTTTGTTTACCGAAAGCACCGTGCTCCGCGCCAGGTTCGAAAACTTCGCCGGGTCCGTCTTGGTTCGCATCATGACCGACATGAAGCGGCTGGGGACCTGGTCCTGCGGAAAATAAACCGCCGGCATCGGAGTTCGTTTCGTGAGGCGATCGTAGACAACCGGCCGGACGATTCCAACGATCGTCGACCATTTCGGCGGTTCACCCGGCTTGTCGAGGAAGCGCAGCTGATGGCCGATCGCGTCGTCGTTTGGGAACCAGGCGCGGGCCCCGTCTTCATCGATTATCGCCACCCGCGGCGCGTCCTTTGCGTCAGCGGTGTTGAAATCGCGGCCACGGAGGAGCGGGATGTGGGTGGTTTGGAAATAGCCCGGCGTAATTATTAATTGCCGCATGTTGCGGGCGTCCTGGAGTTGTTTCGGCTCGGGCTCGCCATCCAAAACGAAAGCGCTTATCCCAATATTGCCGGAGGCCGGCAACGACGTCGTCGCGCCGGCCGCTTCGACGCCCGGGAGGGCACCAAGCTTCGGAACTAACTGGGCAAAAAAGCGGGCCGCTTGTTCGGCCGGAAATTGCGCGTCCGGCAGACCGACGCGGAAGGTCAGGGTGCGCGACGGATCCATGCCGATATCGGTTTTCTCCAAATACATGAAGCTGCGCATCATCAGGCCGGCGCCGACCAGGAGGACGAGGGCGAGAGCGACCTCGGCAACAACGAGCGAGTTGCGAACCCGCTGCCCTTTCGCGCCGCCGCCTCCAGTGCGTCCGCCTTCCTTCAACGCGTCGACCAGCTGCGGGTTGGACGATTGCAATGCCGGTAGCAACCCGAACAAAACACTGGAGAGCGCGCCGATGCCGAGGGCGAACAAGAAGATTCGCCAGTCGAAATCGAAGCGAATCCAATACGGGACTTCGTTCGGCAGCGCAGTCAGCATCAGGTCGACGCCCCAGACGGCAAAGAGCAATCCGAACGCGCTTCCCACCATCCCGAGCACCAAACTCTCTGCGAGCAGTTGCCGAATGATCTGCCGCCGGGACGCGCCCAGCGCGAGCCGGATCCCGACTTCTTTCCCTCTGGTCGCGCCGCGCGCGAGAAGAAGATTCGCCACGTTCGCGCACGCGATGAGGTGAACGAAAAGCACCGCTCCCATTACCAGGACGGTCAGGGTTTTGAAATTACGCACGCTCTCTTCTCGAAATGAAGTGACGTGCACATTTACGCCGGTGTTCGAGTCCGGATACTGCGACGTGATTCGGGCATTGATTGCCTGCAGTTCCGCGCGCGCCTGTTCGATCGAGACGCCTTTTTTCATCTTGCCGATGCAATCGAGGAAGAAAGTGCCGCGCACATGATCCTTCTCCTCCATTTGGAGCGGCATCCAGATGTCGCAAATTTCCGGGAACCGCCAGCCTTTCGGCATGACGCCGATAACCGTGACCTGTTTACCGTTAATCGGAATCATTTTGCCGACCACGCCGCGGTCGCCGGCAAAATGTTCCTGCCAAACCTGGTAGCCGATCAACGCCACCGGTGGCGCGTTCAGATCGTCTTCCTCGGGACGGAATTGCCGGCCGAGAATCGGTTGGACGCCGAGAAACGAAAATGCGTTCGCTGAGATCTGGCCGCCGAGATAACGCTCCGGTTTATCGCCGCCGGAAACGATGAAGGTAGCTTCCTGGATCGCGGCGATGCCCTCGAGCGTAGTCGTGTTCTTTTTCCAATCGAGATAATCGGGAAAGGCGGTACCGGTATCGTGCCCGGGATCTTTGGCGAAGAATTCCGAGACTGCGACCAGGCGATCCTGGTCGGTGATGTAGGGCATCGGGCGAAGCAAAAGCGCATTGATCGCCGAGAACATCGTGGTCGACGCGCCGATCCCGAGGGCGACCGCCAGAACGGCGATCGCCGTAAACCCCGGGGTCTTTACGAGCATCCGACAAGCGTATCTGAGATCTCGTAACATCAGACCCCGGGTTGGTGTTTACATGGCTGAGATTCTAACTAACCAACTGCTCGTTAGGCGGCCATCCGGTCCTCGACGACCCGGCCGTCGAAGAGATGGACGGTGCGATCGGCATGCTCGGCAAAACGGGTGTCGTGCGTCACCATGCAAATCGTCGCGCCCCCATCGTGCAATTCCTTGAGGAGCGCCATGACGGCCTCGCCGTTGCGCGAATCGAGGTTGCCCGTCGGTTCGTCAGCGAGAAGGATTGCCGGCTTGCCCGCGAGAGCGCGCGCGACCGCGACACGCTGTTGCTGACCGCCGGAGAGTTGGCTGGGCAAATGCTTGGCGCGATGGCCCATCCCGACGCGCTCCAGCGCTTCGAGCACGAAACCTTTGCGATCACTCGAGCCCATCCCGCGATAGGTTAGCGGCAGCTCGACGTTCTCATAAACGGTGAGATCGCCGATCAGGTTGAAGCTTTGGAAAATGAATCCGATCTCACGATTACGGATCCGGGCGCGATCCGGGAACGAGAGGTTCGCCACTTCGGTGCCCTTTAGCGAATAGCTGCCGCCCGACGGAGTGTCGAGGAGGCCGAGAATGGAGAGCAGGGTCGATTTGCCGCAGCCCGAAGGTCCGGCAATGGAGATGTATTCGCCGGTCCGGATATCGAGATGAATGCCGGAGAGGGCGTGGGTTTCGACTTCGTCGGTCAGGAATACTTTCGTGACACCGTCGAGATGGATGAGGTTGGCGGCACCGTTCCCGTTCGAAGTGCGGGTCGGCTGTTCGTTGATGGTTTCAGTTGAGGCCATGATGTTGGGTTTGGGTCGTTAGCTGGGTTGTCGTGGTTGGTTAGTTATCAGTTAAGGCGGATGCGCTCGTGGGCGTCCATCGAGCTGGTATCGGAAAGAATGACCTGGTCGCCAGGTTCGAGGCCGCTGAGGATCTCGATCGTGTTCACCGAGCTCCGGCCGAGTTTCACCGGCGTGCGGACCGCTTCGGAAGTTCCGGCGACGAGCTTAAAGATGCCGACAGTATTGTTCTCCTGGCCAAAGGCCGGCCGGCCGACGTAGATCACATTATCTAGACGTTCCAGCTCAATCGTTCCGTCTACGCTTAAATCAGGGCGCGCCCCTTTCGGCAGATCGCCATCAATCGCGACATCCACCGTCACGGTCCCTTGTTCCACCGCGGGATCGACGCGAATCACGTGCCCGGCCACGATCCCGTTCCGGGTATCGATCGACGCGACCTGCGCGTTCACAATGTCTTTCGCCTGTGTTTCGGCGATCTTGACCTGGGCCTTGAGCTTGGTCGGATCAGCCACCCGGGCGAGGTTATCGCCCGGCTTGATTCGCTGGCCAACCTGAACCGGCAACTGCTGGAGGACGCCGTCCATTCCGGCCTTCACATGAAGCTGTTGGACCTGATCCAATTTCAGCTTCGCAAATTCCTTCGCCTGATCGACTGCCGCCTGTTTCGACGCGATCTGGGGCTCGATCGAGCCACGGGAAAATTCCAGCCGCTTGCTTTCAATCGCATCGCGGTTCGCCAGTTCCGCTTCTTTTACTTTCGATGTCTTGTAGACAAGCTCCGAAACGAGACCGTTCTTCGCTAACTGATCGTTTGTCTGGCGCTCCATCTTGGCCTGTTCGTACTCGGAATGAACCCGCGCCGTGATCGATTCCTGGTCGAGCAGCTCGCGTTGCAGCGTCGCCCGCAGGGTCGTCAATTCGCTTTCAACCGCTTTCGCCTTCGATTCGGCGTCGCCTGCTGTTTGTTCGAGTTCAGGACTGGTCAATTCCAGGATAACCGTGTCTTTCTTAACCTCGGTGCCGGGCCAGACGACGATTTTTTCCACCCGGCCGTCGGTGTTGGCCGCGACCCAGCGAATGTCCACCGGCACAAGCGTGCCCAGGCCGCGGACCTGGCGAACCATGGGCCCGCGCTTCACGGTATCGATCCAGACCGTCGAGCGATCGATGCTCGGGACGGCTGGCTTGAGTCGGGAGAGGAGGAAAGTCACAACGATCAGCGCGAGGACGGAAGCGCCGATAATGATGATGCGTTTACGCCGCTTCTGCTTGGCAGCATGCGGACGCGGAACATCCATGGTGTTACTGGGGGTGGTGAATCCGGCAGGGCGCACAATAGTACTTTCGACTTTGGCTTCTGAGGCTGGTCTCATTATACAGTTTCTCCGCGGTTTAGAGAGCCGCGAACGAACGAACGAGATGAGCAAGGGCCATGGCGCTGCTGATCAACGGCACCGCCGCTGTCATCACGATCACGCTGAAGAACGCGGCCTCAGTTGCAAACATGCAGCGCGCTTCGTTCTTAAAATAATCGTTGCTGACGGCGCGAATGGAGGCAGGGCGGGGACCAAAACGGCGTCCGCCGCGGTTCGACATCGATTCAGCGTGATAGCTGTAATCAGTCTTCGGCATGCGATGGCCGCGCGATTCGTTCAATTGGATTGTCGGTTTCATATTCTTGCTGGCTCTAGTGGGATGCGTCGTTGGGGCGACTTGGATTCAAAAAGTTGACGTGTGACTCGACCCTATTGCAATGGGCGTGCCACGGGTTTCACGAAAGTTATAAGCAACACGGCAGCAGCGGCTTGTGAGCCAGGTCCAAACAACGTTCAGACCGGAAAAGCTTCGGTAGTGGGATTCCACTGTCCCGATAGTGGGACGGCCCGCTACGCGGAAATCCCAAATCCCAAAACCCAAGCTCCAAAGAAGCTCCAAACTCCAAATCTCAAACAAACTCCCGCCCCACACCGTTAGAATTTGGTGCTTGGGATTTCCTTGGGGATTTGGAACTTGGGATTTGGGATTTCCTTACTTCGGCAGCCGAAGTAAGGCCTCACACCCCGGCCCCGCCCGATTCGCAAGCGTCAGCGAACCGCCGTGCGCTTCCGCAATTTGCCGACTCAATGCGAGTCCAATCCCGGATCCGCCCGGCTTTGTCGTGAAGAAAGGCACGAAAAGATTTGTCGGGTTCATGATTCCTGGACCAGTGTCGCGGACGAAAACCTCCACGCACTCGGGCATATCACGCCAGCCAATCGTCACGGTTCCTTTGGTTTCGAGCGATGCTTCGGCAGCGTTGTGAAGAATATTAATCAGGAGCTGTTCCAGTTGGGCTGCGTCGACTTCGATCGTGACGTCAGCGCCCTGGACCACGCGAACAGCGATCCGCGTTTCCAAACTAGCCACGCGTTTTACGAGGTCGCCGAGATTGATTGCTTCCTTCTGCGGTTGCGGTAATCGCGCCAGCCGCGCGTACGCCTGCATGAACCGACTCAACGACTCCGCTCGCGTCGCGATGATGTTCAATCCGCTCCGGGCATCATCGCGCCAATCGGCGGGCGGTGGATCTCTCCGAATCAGGGTCTCGAGACTGCCCGCGATTGATTTGATCGGGGCGAGCGAGTTATTCATCTCGTGCCCGATGACACGAACCAACCGTTGCCAGGCGTTGCGTTCCTCCTCGCGCAAGGTTCGACTCAGATCGGTGAGGACCAAAAGCTCGTGCGGCAAACCGCGTTCGCGAAACGAGCTGCGCTTTACACCCCACCGCCCTGATGCACCTGGGAATGTCAGGGTGAGCGGCGCGTCCTGGTCCGCATCGAGACAAACATCGAGGTTCAAATCTTTCGCGCGCCGTCCGAGCAGTTTGTCCATCGGCTGACCTAACAAGTCTTCGCCGGCACGGTTAACCAGGCGGAGCCGCCGGTCGGGATCGAACGTGAAAACCGCGACGTCAATTTCCGCCATGATCGTGCGGAGGAGTGCGGTGGCTTCAAATGCGCCGAGACGTTGCAGTCGCAAGGTCTCACCGAGTGCATTGATCTCGAGGAGCGCCTCACCGAGAGCGTCATCGGCGCGCGCGCCGCGGGCACGAATCGAGTAATCGCCCTCACGCAAAGCGGCGAGGAGATTCGTCATCGTCTGGAGCGGGCGAACAACGTGCTCGCGTGCGTTCAGGATAAAGCCGAGACCGAAACCCGCGATGATTAAAGTCAGGGTCCATTGGACCTTCGCGGTGTGATCGCCAAACCAGAGAAGCGCGAGTGCGACAATGACGGCTGGAGCGGCGCCCATCACCGCCAGCCAGGTCAGCCGGCCCTCATGACTGAGCCGGTGCCGCAGCTTCTTCAGGGTTTTCTTCATCTGCGCGCGAAGCAGCCGGGGCTACTACCGCTTCAGCTAAAGTCCATATTGTTGCAAGCGGCGATAAAATGCACTTCGACTCAGTCCGAGGGCTTCGGCAGCTTTTCGCGCGTTGCCGTCGAAACGCGAGAGCGCCTTTTTTATCAGGAACGACTCCACGTCCTCGAGACTCATATCTTCCAGCCGCGGCGTATCGGAGATTCCACTCGTTAGGCCAAGATCGTTTGCTTTTACCTGCTGGCCCTGCGTCATCAAGACGGCTCGTTCCACCACGTGATCGAGCTCGCGTACGTTGCCCGGGAAGTGGTGCTGCATCAGGACGTCACGCGCTTTCTCCTCGAAACCACTCAGGCCTTTCCGGTAACGCTTCGCGTGTTGTCGGAGAAAATTATTCGCCAGCGGCATGATGTCCTCGCGCCGTTCCCGGAGCGGCGGGAGCGCAATCTCAATCGTGTTCAGCCGGAAAAGGAGATCCTGCCGGAACCGTCCCTGGGCCACTTCCTCGTGCGGGTTCGCATTTGTGGCCGAGATGATTCGAACATTTGCCTTCAACGTCTTCGAGGAACCGACTCGCTCGAATTCGCCCGTCTCGATCACGCGAAGCAACTTCGCCTGCTGGTTCATCGGCACGTTCGCGATCTCGTCCATGAACAGCGTGCTTTCGTCCGCGAGCTCAAAGCGTCCCGCGCGATCGGTCTTGGCATCCGTGAACGCGCCTTTGACGTGGCCAAATAATTCGCTCTCGAAAATTCCCTCGGACAATCCCCCCATGTTCACGGTAATCATCGAGTGCGACGACCGGTTCGAGAGCGCGTGAATTGCCCGTGCGACCAGCCCTTTGCCAGTGCCGTTTTCTCCCGTGATCAGGATGTTCGCGTCTGATGGCGCCACCCTCGATATGATCTCCAGGACTGGCCGCATTCGCGGCGATTCCGCGATGATGTTCGGCGCGTTGCCGCGCAACAATTGATTCGCCGCCTCGAGTCGCCGGCCTTTCCGCAACGCACCCGCCAGCTCGATCTGCGTCCGCACGACCGCGAGCAGCCGCTCGTTATCCCACGGCTTCGGAATAAAGTCGCGCGCCCCGCGTTTCATTGCTTCCACCGCAAGATCAATCGTTGCCCAGGCCGTCATTACCACGATCGGTAGCGTGTTATCGAGGGCCTGAATTTTCGGAATAACTTCCAGCCCTTCCTGCCCCGAAGTCGTGTCCCGGGTGTAGTTCAGGTCCATGATCAGGAGCGCGTAATCCTTCTTTTCCAGCGCTTGAAAAATTCCGGCCAGCGACGTGACGGCATCCGTCTGGTGCCCCTCGCCCTTGAGCAAAATCCGCAGCGCCTCCAGGACATCGTTCTGGTCATCCGCAATCAGGATCCTGCTCATCAGCTAAACGATGAACCGCGTTTCGTGCGCGGTGTCAATCAGACACGAAACCGGCGAGCGAAAAAGGTCTAACGAAAGTCGTCCTGCCGAACTACGACAAACGAGGTCTCATCCC
>JBJMXC010000114.1:0-4101 GCA_045809825.1 Chthoniobacterales bacterium
ACCAGGACGTCATGACCTACATGACGATTCCCGCCACCATTTCCGGCGGTCCGTCGGTCTTCCAGGTCCGGATCGGTTCGGGCGAAGTCCTGTCCGCGGGCGACGAAGCCGATTTCCTCGTCGCGTTTTATCAGCACAGTTATCAGGACCACATTAGCTTCCTCAAGGAAGGCGGCGTTCTCCTTTACGATTCCGACAACGTCGAGCCGAACCTCGACGACAAACGCTACGTCTACGTCGGCGTGCCGATCACCGGCCTGACCGTCGAAGCGCTCGGCGGCAGCGCGAAGGACAAGGGCAAGAACATGTTTATTCTTGGCCTGATCGCGAAAATTTTCCACCTCGACCAGGACAAGCTGAAGAAGCTGATCGGAGAGAAGTTCGCCGGCAAAGACGAGAGCATCGTCAACACCGCGACGATGGGATTCCAGGCCGGCTACAACTACCCGGTCGGCAACCTCCTCCAGCACGTCTACCAGTTCGAAAAAGTCGAGAAGAAGGACGGCCGCGCCCAGCTCACGATGGATGGCAACCAGGCCCTCGCCTACGGCCTGATCGCTGGCGGTGTCCGTTACGGTGCCGGTTATCCGATCACGCCGTGGTCGTCGGTGATGGAAATTTTGCGACGCGAGCTGCCGAAATACGGCGGCCTCTTTGTTCAGGCGGAAGACGAGCTCGCCAGTGTGTCGATCGCGATCGGATTTTCCGTCTCGGGAAATCTCGCCGTCACCGGCAGTGCCGGCCCCGGCATTTCGCTCAAATCGGAAGCGATCGGATGGGCATCGATGGCCGAAGTGCCGCTCATCGTCATCAACGTCCAGCGTGGCGGCCCGAGCACCGGCTTGCCGACAAACGTCGAGCAAAGCGACCTTCATCAGGCGATTTACGGCGGACACGGCGACAGCCCGCGTGTCGTGCTCGCGGCGAAGAGCGTGGAGGATTGTTTCTACATCCCGATCGAAGCAGCCCGGATCGCGCGCAAATACAGCACGCCGGTTTTGATCCTGAGCGATAGCTCGCTCGCTACTCGCATCGAAGCGTTCGACGAGCCGAACCTGAAAGAGCTGATGCAGGAAGCGAAGCCGGACCTCAGCCCGCGCGAGTCGCACGTTCCCTACAAGCTCGACGCCATAACCCAGCACGTCGCGCCCGGCACGCGCATTCGCGATGGGAAGTATCCACTTCTTTCTGGACTCGAGCACGACGAGATGGGTCACCCGACTGGCAGCCCGAAGCTGCACATGGCGATGACGGCGAAGCGTCGCGCGAAACTGCAAAAGCTGGCTGAGGAACTTCCGCTGCCGGAAGTTTTTGGTGACACCGACGGCGGCACGCTTCTCGTCGGCTGGGGTTCGACCTACGGTCCGATCCACGACGCCGTGAAACGCGCGCGCCGGACGGGCGAGAAGATCGCCGCGATTCATCTCCGCCACATTCATCCGCTGCCGAACGGCCTCGAGAAAATCTTTGCCAAGTACGAACGGATTGTTGTCGTCGAGATGAACGACCAGGGCATCTACGGCTTTGGCCAGCTCGCGACGATTTTGCGGGCGCGTTACTGCGAACCGAAGATCGAGAGCCTCACTAAAACGGACGGGCTCACCTACCGCGTGCGCGAGATATTGGAACGAGCATTCACAGGCAAGACTTTCCCTGGACGCAACGCAGCCGGTCTTGGCGCGCCTCGCGACGCGCGCATCGCCGCCGCCACTAACCGCGCCGCCGCCGTCGTCTCGCCCGCGCGCGACCGCGCGATGGACAACACCCCGACCCAGCCCGGCAGCGAAGCCGTCATGGCGAGCTCCGGCACAAACGAAACCCGCGATACCGAGAAACAGAAATGATCTCTGTAATCGCTAAGGAAAGCAGGAATGCTCTGTCATCCTGAGTTTGTCGAAGGATCGCTAGAAGCCTGCTTGTTCGATGCGATGCTCGACGGTTGCTTCTTAGCCCGATCCCCTTCCTTCATTCCTGTTTTCCTGAGAGATTCCCGCTTTCCTGAGATATAGCTTATGCCTGACACCGAAACAGTAGCCATCCCAGTAGACACCCGCGGCCTGGTAGACTTTCCGAGAGAGAAGCTCACCAAGAAAGCCATCACCGCCGATCACCCCACGTGGTGCCCCGGTTGTGGCGACTTCGCCGTCCTCGCCAGCTACTACAAGGTCTTAGAGAAACGCAACATCGACCACGAGAAGATCGTCACCCTCGCCGGGATCGGATGCTCCTCGCGCTTCCCCTATTTCGTCAATGGCTACGGCGCCCACTTCATTCATGGGCGCGCCGTCCCCATGGCCACCGGCGTCAGCCTGGCGCGGCCCGACCTGCACGTCTTCCTCTTCGGCGGCGACGGCGACGGCTTCAGCATCGGCGGCAACCATCTCGAGCACGGCGCGCGCAAGAACATCAACCTCACCTACGTCATCATGGACAACTTCGTCTATGGCCTGACCAAAAAGCAGACCTCGCCCACCTCGCCCATCGGCTTTAAGTCCAAGACCGATCCGCAGGGCGCGATCGACCAGCCGGTGAACCCGATGAAAAAGCTCGTCGGAAGCGGAGCCACCTTCGTCGCGCGCACCCACGCCAGCCAGGTCAACCACATGATCCAGATGATCGAGCGCGCCATGGACCATCAAGGCTTCTCGGTGATAGAATGTCTCTCAGAATGCGTGGAGTTCTATCCGGGAGCCTTTGACCCCGCGAACCCGCGCAAAGGGGGTTCGTTCGAAGTGATTCAAGAGAAGAAGTACGACAACACATCCGAGGATGAGTTACGACATGACGTGACGGATGAGCTCGCCGCCTACAAGCTGGCCCAACTGCCGTTCCCGGGAGTGTTCGGTGTGTTCTATCAAAACGACCGCCCGACGAAAAACGCCCTGGAGAAACGCTGGATCGATACAACTCGCGAGAAGACAGGCGGCGCCTCCGATCTCGACCTCCTCCAGAAGACGTTCGATCGAATGAAATGACTGCTGTCGCAAAATTTTTATTGACGCGCCCTAGAGACATGGCTCTAAGTTCGCCATGCCTGCCGCTCCCACTAAATGTGGGATTTCGCTTCAGCCGACACCACAATCCGTTGCGATGAAGGATCCAACGGCTCGAGAGGAGCTGCTCGAAATCCTCAAAACCAAATCAATCTGTCGTGGTACGTTCACGCTCGCGTCCGGTGCTGAGAGTGATTTTTATGTCGACGCGAAAGTCACCACTAAAGATCCGAAAGGAATGCTTCTCGTGGGCAAAGTCGGATGGGACCTGATCAAGCGTGTTGCGTCAGAACGCAATATCGCCATTGACTCCATCGGGGGTCTCACAATGGGCGCTGATCCCATCGCCGACGGGATCGGAATCGTCGCGCAGCTTGAAAATCCCGCGAACACACTTCAGACATTCGCCGTTCGAAAAGAGGCGAAGGCTCACGGGCGGCACAAGCTAATCGAGGGCGACTTTTGCCGAGGCGATTCGGTCGTTGTATTAGATGATGTCGTTACGACCGGGGGTTCGACCTTGCAGGCAATCGACGCGATCGAGAACGAGGGTGGCCAAATCGCGTTTGTCGTCGTGCTTGTCGACCGAGAACAGGGCGGACGGCAGAATATCGAGGCGCGCGGCTATTCCGTGCATCCAATTTTTTCGCGCAGCGATTTGGTAGCAGTGGATGAGCCCCGACGAGCGGCTACAGCGGTTGCTTGACGAGCTAAGCAGACCGATCAGCCTAGACAAGCTCGAGCATTTCAGCCGCGAGTTTGACGCCCTTGCGCAAGACCGCGCTGACACGTTGTGGTTCTTTGTTCTCCAGAGTGTCTGCGAACGTTTAGCAAACGCACTGTCCGGCGATGCTGTCTCTGCAGAACGCTTCGTAGACTTGACCGACGGCATCGCCGACGAAATGGCAGCCATTCTTGCTGACTTGGAACAGCGCGTCCACGATGCCTCCAAGCTCGAGCGGCTAGTTGGCAGATTGTTTACGAACTTGGGCCTGTATCGTGCGTGAAGTGATGTCTGGCTTAACGTCCAGTAGTCGCTTTCGGGAGCGGCCGACTCACGTCAGCGAACATTTGACAGAATGCAACCACACAGGGGTCGTCGAGGACA
>JBJMXC010000115.1:0-13771 GCA_045809825.1 Chthoniobacterales bacterium
AGGAGTTGGAGGTCGCCGAGTTTGGGCGACCCAGGTTGAGAGGAAGAGGCGGCCGTGGTGACGAGGGCTTTGAAGGTGCGGCTTAGTTCGGCGGCTTCGGAGCGGCTTTTGCCTTTCAATTTCATGGTCATCATCGAGGCGGAGGCCTGGCTGATGGCGCAGCCCTGGCCGCTGAACTTTATTTCGGCGAGTTTTCCCTCGGGATCGAAGTGGACGCCGAGATGAATTTCGTCGCCGCACGACGGGTTGTCGCCGTGGACGAGAACGTCGGCGTTTGGGAGAATGCCGAAATTCCGCGGGCGGCGGGAGTGATCGAGAATGACTTCCTGGTAGAGCTCTTCGAGTTCGGTGCTCATGCGAAAAACCGGGCGGCTTCGCCAAGGACTTCGATCATGCGATCGATCTCCTCGATCGTGTTGTAGAAATAGAAGCTGGCGCGAGTCGTCCCCGGCAGCCCGAATCGGCGCATCAAGGGTTGGTTGCAATGGTGGCCGCCGCGTAGGGCGAGGCCGCGCTGGTCGGCGAAGGTGGTGAGGTCGTGCGGATGCACTTTTTCCATGACGAAACCGAGAATCGCTCCGCGCTCACCTGTTGGGCCGAGGATGCGCATGCCGGGGAGCTCGGCAAAGCGCTCGATCGCGTAGCTCGTTAGTTTCGCGTCGTGCTCGGCGATAGTAGCGCGGCCGATTGCGTCGAGATAATCGATAGCGGCGCCGAGGCCAATCGCGCCGGCGATGTTCGGCGTGCCCGCTTCGAAACGGTGCGGCGGCTTCTTGAAGACGCTTTTCTCGAGCGTCACGCTAACAATCATTTCGCCGCCGCCGTGCCAGGGCGGCATCGAGTCGAGAATCTCGGCGCGCCCGTACAATGCACCGCTGCCGGTCGGCCCACACATTTTGTGTCCGGAAAAGGCCAGAAAATCGCAGCCCAATTCCGAGACGTTGACGGGCATGTGGCCGGCGCTTTGGGCGGCATCAACGAGTGTTACGGCCCCGACAGCGCGCGCTTTCGCGCACAGCTCGGCAACGGGATTGATGGTGCCTAACGAGTTTGACACATGGGTGAACGCGAACAGTTTTACTTCCGGCGTAAGGAGCCGTTCGATTTGGTCCAGAGCGAAGGTGCCGTCATCCTGGACCGGCAGCCACTGGAGTTGGACGCCGGTTCTTTCCGCGAGGAGCTGCCATGGTACCAAATTGCTGTGATGCTCCATCTCGGTGAGGAGGATGACGTCACCTTCTTTTAGGAATTTCCCGCCCCACGCTTGCGCTACGAGGTTGATGCTTTCGGTCGTTCCACGGGTGAAGACGATTTCGTCCGCGCTCGCCGCGCCGAGGTATTCCGCCACCCGGGCGCGTGCGCCTTCGTAGGCGTCAGTCGCGCGTGAGCTGAGCTCGTGCAGGCCGCGATGGACGTTGGCGTTGTCTTTTTCGTAATAACGGCGCAACGCGTGGATGACCGCGCGCGGTTTCTGGGTGGTGGCGGCGTTGTCGAAATAGACCAGCGGATGGTCGTGGACCTGTTGATCCAGGATGGAGAAATCCTGCCGGATCGAGGTCCAATCGATTGAAGGCTTGGCGACCTGGTGCACGGGGGAATCTCCGGCACGGATGAGGGCGCGTCCAATCTCCTCGGGACAGCGGTGCGCTCCGAACGCATGGCGGCCGTGACAATACAGCCGGGGACGCGTCGCCTCGCGTTCTAAAGTTGGTGAGGCTGTTCCCTTCCTGCTTCAAACCGACGGCTCAAAAACCCCCGCCGACGGGAGACGTTTTACCCGACCACGGAAGGTCGGATCGAGATCCGTCGGATCTACGCTGGTGACAGCGAGCGGCGGTCTGCGCCTCACGAGCACGAGCAAGAGGAAGGTGGAATCGGGAGCGTTCTCGATTCAGAATGGTCGGCGCATGCGGAAAGAGCGATGGCCATGACGAACGACGGGACCGAGGTCAATCGACCTAACGACCTGGCGTCGGCGCGGACGCTGATCATCGTTCCGACCTACAATGAAAGCGCGAACATCGACGAGGTGGTGCGAAAGATTTTCGCGAACGTGGACCAGGCCCATGTCCTGGTGGTCGACGATCATTCGCCGGACGGGACGGCCGACATCGTGGAAAAGCTGCGGGAGATTTACCCGAGGCTCGACCTGATGCGGCGCGATGGGGAACGCGGGCTCGGCCGCGCTTATACCGCCGGGATTCATTACGCGCTGGATCACGAGTTTGAGATCATCGGCACGATGGACGCCGACCTGAGCCACGATCCGGAGTATTTGCCCGCGATGCTGGGGTTACTTCGAAACAACGACGTGGTGATCGGCTCGCGTTATGTCCGCGACGGCGGGACCGTGAACTGGCCGATCCGCAGGATTCTATTGAGCTGGCTGGCCAACAAATTCGCGGCCACGCTCCTCCAAATCCCGGCGCACGATGTGACGTCCGGGTACCGCGTTTACCGGGGGCGCACCCTTAACTGGATCAGGACGGTGGAAGTGAAGTCGAGCGGTTATTCTTTTGTTGGCGAGCTTCTTTACCGCGCTCACCGCCAGGGAGCCCGGATTGCCGAGCATCCAATCATCTTTCACGAGCGGACCATGGGCGTTTCAAAACTCCATCGGCGCGAGATTTATCTCGGCGCGATCAACCTCCTTCGGCTCCGGTTCTCAGGTCGTTAGGTCTTGATCTCGACCCACTCATTCCGGGCCCGGGAGTCGGCCACCGCCTGGACCACGCGCATGTAAGCGAGGCCAACCTCGAAATCGGGCTGGGGCTTGACCCGGCCCTTCGATTTCACCGCGGCGATGAAATCGTCCTCAACGTGCCAGCCGCCCTCGAGTTCGGGCGTTATTTCGACGACGTGCAAAGCGCGATCGCCGGCCTTTCCGGCGTTGATCGTGTCCGAACCGAAGTCATAGGTCATGGTGCCGGCCTCGCCGTAAACTTCGAGCCGATCGCCCGAGGCGAGGGCGTTGATGCCGCTGAATTCAAGGACGCCTTCAGCGCCATTCTCGAAACGACAGAGGACGTTAAGTGAATCCGGGATGATGACTTCGTAGCCCTGGCGAATGGCGTGCAGAATTTTTCCGCGGGCGAAGACACCGGTGATATTGCCAAACCACCGCTGGAGCACCTCGACGTAAATTCCTAGTGCGAGGACATTGAGCCCGCTGATCTCGATCCGCTGCCGCCAATGCGCCGGTGCCTCGGGATTTAAATACGCGCCGGTAAAGCACTGGAGCCGGATATGGTGGGGATGGCCGAGATAATTTTCGGCGAGCAATTTTTTAACGAGCAAATCGCCGCGCAATCCAAACGGCGGCGGGCACAGCATCGTGACGAGCTCCGGGAATTTTTTTGACGTGGTCAGCATTTCCCTGGCTTCGGCGAGATCGTTGGACATCCGAGCCTGGCAGAAGACGTGTTTTCCTGCCTCCAGTGCCGAGACGGTGACGGCCGAATGCATGTAGGGCGGTGTCCCGATCCAGACGATGTCGAGATCGGGAACAGCGAGCAGGTCGGCCCAGTTCGCCATCGGGGTCGCATGCGGCGCGTTTTCCTGGCAAAATTTTTCCGCGCTTTCGTAGGTGGAATTGGAAACGGCCACGATTTCAACTTCCGGATGTTTTCGCAGACCGGGCAGATGACGATCGCGCACGATTGCGCCGGCGCCGACGATTCCGATACAGAGTTTTTTATGATTCGTGCGGCTCATCTTGGAAATAATGTGGAAGTATCTTTGACCCTCGGGTGCGACGAACGTTCAACTCCGAACGGTTTCGCGAGTAAACCCCGGCATTCGGGCCGGAGCGAAGAATCGCTTGACCGGCACCGGCACCGACGCCAGCTTACGCACCTTCGAGATCAGTTATGGCCAAAGTTTGCAGTATCACAGGATCAAAAGTCACGCGCGGAAGTGTGATTCACCGGCGCGGTATGGCCAAGAAGAAGGGCGGCGTCGGTCGGCACGTCACGAAAAATGTGCCGCGGACCTTCAGCCCGAACCTGCACGAGCGACGTGTCTGGGTGCCCGAGCTGAAGAAGTTCGTTCGGATCCGGGTAACGGCCCGCGGAATGAAGACCCTGAATAAAAACGGCGCCTACAAGACGCTAAAGAAGGCCGGGCTGATCGCGGCGTAGGCTTGGCGGGGCTTGCGATTACGCAGGCGTGCGATTTCCTCGTCCCCACGCTCCAGCTTGGCAACGAGGAGTCAGGGTTGAGTTCGCAACGACCGGATCACCGATCCAGGCGTACAAGCGAGCGCTCAGGAAACCGGCGCTTCGACACTCTCCGGCGTTGAAACTTGTTGCGAAACATTCGGTGCCGGCTCTTCGGGCGCGGAAGTTTGCTCCGCTGTGGTCGCGACTGGAGCCGGATCTTGTTCCGCAGCGGGCGCAACCGTTGCGTCGGTCGGCTCCGCGGCTGTTTGCGCGGTCGCCGCAGCCTTTTCCGGCTGCTGCGCTTTTGCCCGGGGCAAATCAAGCGCCCCGTCGTTGAACTCGATCACATAACCTTCGCGAACCAGCCAATGCAGGTCGTTGGCCAGGGTCATCTTTGCGCGATCAATTGCAGCCGCATCGGCATCGGCAACGGCCAGCTGTTCTGCCAACAATTTCCGGTTCATTCCGGGCGTGGCGCTGATCTTTTCGAGGATGGCATTGATCGAGGCTGAAACACCGGCCCGTTCATGACCGAAGACGCGGCCGCGGATCGGTGAAACGAAAAGCATCCCGCGCCGGTGGCGAAAAATATTCAGCCCGGCCTGGCGCAGACCGGCAGAGAGCTCCTGCATCATCTTGGCGGGCGACCGCGTTTCCTGGGACCACGCGTCTTCGATCGCCCGGCCGAGCCGGCGGTCGGGCAGGCGGCGGCTCAAAACGCCGCCGATGGTCAGCTCATTGGTTTCCCGGAGCAACTGCGGCAAATAGGTCTGCCGAAAATGCCGTTCCGCTTCGGCGGTGGTTGCGAAGGAGACCGGTTGTTCCTCGTTTTTCGTTCGATAACTGGTCACGTTCCGGGCTTGTTCCTTCCATTCGTCGACCACGGCCGGATCGCTGACGATTTCGATCTGGCGCTGGTAATCGGGAAAGCTCATGCGGCGGCTAAACCGCGTTTCGTAGAGGCTCCGAAGCTGGGACTGGTAAGCGTGATGGTTCGTCGGACCAAGAAGGGTCCCGCTGAGCCGGCAGCGCGCGACGTTTGTGAAATTGCCCTTCAACGGCTCAGTTTGCGTGACTTCAACCGTGTAATAATCATCGCGCGCATTGGCAAAAGCCGAGCCTTCCAGGATCCGCCGATCGGCCGCGGCCGGACCGTTTTCGCCCAGCTGAAACAAATGCGTTCCTTCCGGCATCGTCACTCGCACGTCGTAACGCTCCGGCTTTTCAAGGAACAAGCGGGCCAGCGCAAAAACTGAATACGCGACCGACCCAGACTTGATCTGGGCGATGACATTTTCGAATGCGCGCTGGTGCGGCAGGAAACGAACGGTGACAGATAGCGGCTCAGCGACTTCGCGAGGCTCCTCACGGCGGCGATCCATCGGCCGGTCTCGGCGGTTACCTTCGGGGCGTGGGCGTCGGGAACGGTCGTCTCGCTGGGGGCCTCGGTCGCTCCGATCACGCGGCGGCCGCGGACTGCGCCGGTCTCGATCACGGTCCCGATTTTGACGCCGATCAGGCCGGCGCGACCCGGCGTCTGGATCTTCGCCCTCAAAATGGGCGTAATCGTGCTGGCGCGCCGGTTCGCTAGCCCACGCGGGCAGCATTTTGAGGTCGAGCAAATCTTCAGTCGGAGTCGGCGAAGCCATCTCTTCTCTGTACGCCAACGGGAGGGGAAGTAAACTGCGGCCGGGTATTGTTTGGCCGGAAAATAATTGACAAGACCGCTAATTCATTTAGTTGCGAAGCTTGCCGGGAATGTTAAAGACCTGTCCCCTCAAATAACGCTAAAGGAGAAAAGTTTATGTCGGACAAACCAATCGAAGAAAAGGTAAAGGATATCATCGTCGAGCAACTCGGCGTGAATCCGGAGCAGGTCACTCCGACCGCCTCTTTCATCGAAGATTTAGGCGCGGATTCGCTCGATATCGTCGAGCTAGTGATGGCGTTCGAGGAAGAATTTTCGGTCGAAGTTCCCGACGAAGATGCGGAGAAACTGCAGACAGTCGGCGACGTTGTGAAGTACATCGAAGACAAGGCTTCGAAGCAGTAACCCGCGCGGGTTGATATTTTTGAAAGGCACGGCGACGAGCCGTGCCTTTCTTGTTTTTACGTCGAAACTCGGCGCCGGAAGCTCCAAATCCCAAGCACCAAACCGACAGCGACGAACGGGCTTGGGGATTTGGTGCTTGGAGCTTCCTCGAGTTGGCAAGGCTTTCGGGTTGCGCGCTTTTCTTACGCGGACAGACTGAACCGTGAACTACGCCTTGTTTGAGCGGCCGATTTTTTACGCCGGCGACCACTACGTTTCGTTCCTCGGCTTGATGGCGTTCGGGGGCCTTTTCGCGCTGGGTCTGCTCATTGCACGGGGACTTCAGAGCGAGATCGTCCGGCGCTTCCTGGCGCGGTTCAAACTCGACACAAACTTCATCGCGATCGTCACCACGATCCTGAGCGCCTCCGCGCTCGTCTTCTTCACCGTCAGCGCGATTAACTCTGCCGGCATTCCGCTCCTCTGGACCGCGCCGATGCCGGGAATCACTCTCAGTCTGCTCCAGCTCTTTCTTCTGATCGCGCTGCTCGTCACCGTTTTTTGGATCTCCTCGCGAACGAAGCGTTTTCTCTTCAACCGCTACCTGGTCAGAAGCGGGCTCGACCGCTCGCTCCAGTACGCCATCGCTCAAATCGTTAGCAACCTTGTTCTCGTTATCGGCATTTTCATCGTCCTCGAGAACACCGGCATTCATCTCGGCGCGCTCACGGTTTTTGCAGGCGCCGTTGGCGTCGGGGTCGGCTTCGGTTTGCAGAACATCGCCAGCAATTTCATTAGCGGTCTCGTCATCCTGGCGGAGCGTCCGATCACAATCGGCGACCGGGTGGAAGTCGCAGGGGTTGCGGGCCAGGTGCAGCAAATCCGTGCGCGAAGCACCGTGATCCTGACGAACGATAACATCGCGATGATTGTGCCGAACACGAAGTTTATCGATTCGCCGGTGACGAATTGGACCTATGGCGATCCGAGAGTGCGCTTCCGCGTGCCTATCGGCGTGGCCTACGGAAGCGACGTCAACCAGGTGCGGGAAGCGCTGGTGGCGGCCGGCCGGAGTAATTCGCACGTCCTTGAGGACCCGCCGCCCAGCGTGTTCCTGAAACAGTTTGGAGAGAGCTCGATCGATTTCGAGCTGGTTGTCTGGAGCAAGGAAATGAGCCATCGCCCCAGCCGGTTCAAGAGCGACCTGAACTTCGCGATCGAGAAACAACTGCGCGAAGCCGGGATTGAGATCCCGAATCCGCAGCGCGACATCCACATCCGGAGTGGCGTGCTGAAGATCGAAAAAAGCGAGGCAGGAAATAGCGCGTAAGTAGCCCAAAGTGAGAGGGGCCTCAGCACCCCGACTCGTCGTCGCCGCACAAGGGGCGGCTCTCACATTGGTCTTCGGCCATGTCGACCCAGTTTACGGCAAAGTTTAGTGACGGAACCGCTCGTCTGATTGCGCGTTCGGAGCTGGCAGACCAGCCATCGTGGTCGAATGCATTCACCGGCAAAACAAAGGACCATCGCTTCTACGAAATTGCGGCCGACACGCTCGGGCCGGACTTCGAGCATCATTATCTCGTCCTCCAGGATCGAAATGGAGAAGTCCGCGGCATCCAACCAATCTTCTTCGTCCAACAGAACCTCGTCGAAGGGGTGCCGGCTCTGCGTTCGATAGTCGAAACTGTCCGGAAAACATTTCCGCGATTCCTCACAATGCGGGTGTTGATGATCGGCAACGCCGCGGGCGAAGGTCACCTCTCCGCCTGTGAACGCGGCGACGAAACCTGGGTCGCGAATGCGTTAACCGAAGTTCTCCCTCCTCTCGCCCGGGAAACCGACGCGTCATTGATCGTGTTCAAGGATTTCCCAGCAAAATACCGCGGAGCGCTGGCGAACCTGACGCGGAACAATTTCACCCGCGTCCCGAGCATGCCGATGACCCATCTGACGCTCGATTACCGGGACTTCGACCACTACGTCACGACTCTTGGCGCTTCGACGCGAAAGGATCTGCGCCGCAAATTTCGCAGAGTCGACGCGGCGCCGCCGATCGACCTGGACATCGTCACTGACCTGACTCCGTTCGTCGATGAAGTCTACCCGCTCTACCTCCAGGTGCACGATCGCTCACCCTTGAAATTCGAACGGTTGACCAAAGAATACCTGTCAGCGCTCGGCCGCGAAATGCCGGACCGGGCTCGTTTCTTCATCTGGCGGCAGGCGGGAAAGGCGATTGCGTTCAGCGTGGCGCTGGTCCATGACGGCACCATCTATGATGATTATCTCGGGCTCGATTATGCGGTCGCGCTCGACCTCCACCTCTACTTTTACACACTGCGCGACATTCTAAGCTGGGCCATGAGGGAGGGTCTGGCGCGTTACCGGAGCAGCCCTCTGAATTATCACCCAAAACTTCATCTCGGTTGTGACCTGTATCCGCTCGATCTTTATGTCCGCCACACAAATCCCCTGTTGAACCGGCTCTTCCGTCCCATCGTAAAACTTCTCGAGCCAACCCGGCACGACAAGGTCCTGCGACAATTCCGAAACGCACCCGAACTCCATGGCGACGCAGAATAGGCCCGCCGGAATCCGCAATCCATGGCTCCACCTGGGTATCAGTACTGCCTGCGTAACGATCTACGAATTACTTCTCAAGCGCGGCGCGCGGGAGACCGCGCATTTAAGTGAGCGATGGGGTTGGACGGGTCTTTCCGGCCTGGCCTCAATCTATGTTTGGATCGCAATCGGATTTGTAATCCTGAGCCTCCTCACCTGGTTGTATGTCCTGCGATACATCCCGTTGTCGATTGCCTTCCCGATTTCGCAGGCGGTCCATGTCCTGGTCCCGCTCGGAAGCTGGCTGATTCTTGGCGAAAACATCGTGACCCTTCGCTGGATTGGAATTGCCTTCGTCTCGTTAGGCTTGGCGGTCGTCGCGAAGCCGGTCTCCCAGATTGAGGAGGAATTATGACAGCGATTGCCCTGGTCATTGTCCTCGTTGCACTGATTGCGCATACCGCCGGCCAGATATTCTTGAAACACGCGATGGCCGGGACCCACGGTGAGGGCGGCTTCCGTTCCCGGGCAGTTCTGGTGCCTTTCGCGATTGGAATTGCGCTAATGACGACTCAGTTTTTCCTGAATCTCGGGCTGCTCCAGCGTTACGACCTGAGTTTCATCTACCCGTTCCAGGGTCTCGGGGTCATCATCATCACCTGCGTTGCCGGCATCACCCTGAGGGAAAAACTCACGTTTCAGTTAATCGTCGGATCGGTCCTGATCAGCATCGGCGTTGCGCTTGTCTCGATGACTTAGGTGGATCGAGCGCTCCGCCGCTCGATTACAAAATCTAAGCTCGAGCGACGGAGCGCTCGATCCAACGAGCAGCGGCCACAATTGGGTGAACGCCTGGAGATTTACTTTCCGCGCCGCATCCAGATCAACGGCCGGTAATTTCGGATGGTCCATTTCGGCGGCGAAACGCTGTTTCGCCCGCGCATAACGCGGCGGGGAAAACGCGCCGCAGATATCGCCCGCCACGATTTTCGTTGAGGCGCGCAATTGCGTCAGCGCCCAGGCGACGTCCCCGATCCCGAAACGGCCGCTCTCCCAGTTAGTCACCGCATCTTCCGGGCGGAGACAATCAAGATCTATCGTGACGTAAACGTTTGATCCGCCTAACGCCTCAGCGAACTGGGTGAATTTTGCGCGCCAGTTCGACCGAAGGATTGCGCCCCGCCGGTTCTGCTGGGAAACCGGTCGTTCATCGGCCCACGGGTGAACCTCCAGCTCTCCGCTTCGTTCCGCCGCTCGGTTTCCAAAAAGCTGACGCGGCCACCAGCACTCGAAATTGCCGCAGCCCCAGACACTCACCTTTTGGACGTTCGGAAACTCCAGGGCACGATTGATCCAGCCGCCGCAGCCCCATCGCGGCGGTCGTATATCCCAATCCGGATGGTTGTCGAACGACACCAGCACGAACGGGTCGGTCAGTCGCCTTAGCCAAAGGCCACTTAGATGATGAAAATCGCCCGAGCCATACAGAATGAAAGGCGCGAGGCGGGCTGCAAATTCCCGATAAAATTCCTCGATCTCCCGGCCCGGGGCAGAAAAGCGGAGCTGTGGCCCCCACTCTTTGGCGTCGAGCGTTTCCAAGCCAGTCGCCGCCGGCTCCCAGGCATCGTCCAGATTGAGATAAATCGCGGTGGCCAAGCGCAAAACGCTATCACAGTTCGCGCGTTGAGGCGCGCAACGCCCCTCCCAACTGCGAACCATTGGTGCATGGCAAACCGAAACGGCAATTCAGCAGGCAATAAGGACAGCAACGGTCGTGACGATCGCGATCTGTTTTGCCGAATTCGGGACGCGTTTGGGATCTTCGCGCGGAAAACGTCGACCATTCTCGGGAGTGCGTGGGCATTCGTCGTCGCAATCGCGGTCATCCTAATTTGGGCAGCGACCGGGCACGCCTTTAATTATTCCGATACCTGGCAGCTCATCATCAATACCGGCACGACGATCGTCACGTTCCTTATGGTTTTCCTGATTCAGAACACCCAGAACCGCGATGCGAAGGCGGTCCATCTGAAATTGGATGAACTGATTCGCGCCCTCAGCGGCGCTCGGAACAAGCTCGTGGACCTTGAAAAGCTTTCCGACGACGAGCTAAAGACGCTCGAAGACGAGTTTGAGCGCCTTCGCAAAAAGGCGGAGGGAGCTAAGGAGAAAGTCGAAGAGTTGCAGGAAACGGCGACCAACTCGTCGAGTTAGGCCGGCTTCGGTTTGGCCTCGAGCGGCAACGCTTCACCGCTCCGAATAAAAACTTTGCCGCTGGGACAGAGGTGAAAAATCTCGCAGCGGTGGCAATCGGGCTTACGCGCGAAACAGCGACGGCGTCCGTGCCAGATGAGCCAGTGACTCCAGTTCGTCCAGTGCTCTTGCGGAACAAGCTTCATCAGGTCCTGTTCGATCTTCTCGGGGTCTGTCTGGCGGGTGATTCGAAATCGGTGCGATAACCGCATCACGTGGGTATCAACGACGATCCCTTCATCCCGGTGAAACGCGTTCCCTAAAACGACGTTTGCTGTTTTGCGGCCCACCCCGGGAAGCCCATGCAGCTTTTCCATCGTGTCCGGGACGCGACCACCGTGTTCCGAGACGATAGCGGCCGTCGCGCCGCGGATGCTTTTTGTTTTACTTCGGAAAAATCCAGTCGAGCGGATCATTTTTTCGAGAGCGGCCGGCGGAGCCTTCGCGTAATCGGCTGGCTTGCGGTACTTCGCGAAGAGGGCCGGCGTCACGGCGTTGACCCGTTTGTCAGTGCATTGCGCGGAGAGGATGGTTGCGATCAAAAGCTCAAGCGGGTTGTGAAAATCGAGCTCGCAATGCGCGTCGGGATAGACTTTCGGAAGCGCTTTAACCAGCGCCGCGACTCTCTCGCGTACCGTCATGACCGAACGTTTTCTGGGTCGCGACCACGGGCTTTCGCAATTACACGCTTGCCTCGATCGACGACGTGGCGCGCCCAGCAGAATTCGGTCGCGAGGATGCCGAGGCCGACTGGAATGACGATAAACGCGGGGCCGGGAAGCAGGATCATGACGACGCCGATCACGAGAATCGTGCCGCCGATGACGGCAACAATCAGCTTCCGGAGCGGCGTCGGAACCGCCCCGAGTCCAGCTACTGCCGCGCGAAAACCAGCCCGCCAACCCATGGCAATTACGTTGGTCTGGTTGCTGAAACCGTCAACGCCTTCCGTCGCGGTCAGGCTCTACGTCGCCTGATCCACCGCGTACCCGGCCAGCTTCTGCTGCAATTGCGGTGGGGCGTGCGCCACGATCACGGCAAACTCGCCTTCATAGCGCAACTCGAGGACGTGGCCAACGCGATGAATCTCCGCGATTAACCCGGCTTCGCTGATCGGGATCCGGAAATGCGATCGCATTCGCCAGGCGCCCAGCTCGCTTTGCAGGCCTTCGACAAGACCCGACACGTTGGTGCCCTTTCGAGCCGAGATCGCCACGCTACCCGGAAATTTCTTCGTGTAAGCCTCGATTAGGTCGTGGTTTTGGACCGCATCGATTTTGTTAAAAACCATCAGGGTTTGTTTCCCGAATGCGCCCAGTTCCTTGACCACGGTATCCACGGCTTCGATGTGCTCGTCGACCCGCGGATGACTGAGATCGACCACGTGGATGAGAAGATCGGCCTCACTCACTTCTTCGAGCGTGGCCTTAAAAGATTCGATGAGCGTGTGGGGCAATTTGCGGAGAAAGCCGACAGTATCAGTCAGCAGAACGCGCTGCCGGTTCGGCAACGTCAGGCTCCGCGTTGTCGGATCGAGAGTCGCAAACAGCTTGTCCTCCGCAACGACGTCCGCGCCGGTAAGAAGATTCAGTAACGTCGATTTACCGGCGTTCGTGTAACCCACAACCGCGGCGACAGGCCATTGATGACGTTTCCGCCCCTGGCGCTGGACGGAGCGCACGCGGCGCACGCCTTCGAGCTCCCGTTCGAGCCGCGCAATCCGCTCCTGGACGCGGCGACGGTCGACTTCAAGCTGCGTTTCGCCTGGGCCTCGTGTCCCGATTCCGCCTGTTTGCCGCGAAAGATGGGTCCACATTCGCGTCAGGCGCGGTAATAAATATTGCAACTGCGCGAGCTCGATCTGCAATCGGCCTTCGCGGCTCCGCGCCCGTTGCGCGAAAATGTCGAGGATGAGCTGGGTCCGATCGAGGACCTTCCGCGAAAGCAGGTTCTCGAGATTGCGGCCCTGCGCAGGTGAAAGTTCGTCGTCGAAAATAACCGAAGTAACGTGCTGGTCCTTGAACGATTCCTTGATCAGCTCGGCTTTGCCTTTGCCGATGTAATACGGCGCGGTCGGCTTCTGGAGTTTTTGCGTCACGGTATTGACGACTTCGGCCCCGGCGGAATTCGCCAGCTCAGCCAATTCCTCCATGGAATCGCGCAGGTCCCACTTCGAGACACCGTCCTGCTCGAGACCAATCAGCAGCGCGCGCTCCTGTTTTTTCCTGGGAGTAACTTCAATCATCCACTGGCGAAGACGCGCGACGCACTTTGCGAGATAAGCTCGACAGCTTCAGCAGGATCGTCGTGCGTGGAAAGGTTCAGCGAGGGAAAATTAGTTTGGCCGCGAAACCAGGTCAACTGCCTTTTGGCGTAGCGTCGAGTGGCCTGCTGAATCCTGGCAATGCATTCAGCCTGCGAAATTTCGCCCGCGATGAGAGCGCGAATCTCTCCAAGGCCGAGCGTTTTCTCAGCGGTTGGGCCGAGCTCTGTCACAGCACGAACCTCCTCGACAACTCCGTCACGAAACATCTCTTCCACCCTCTGATTGATACGCGCGTAGAGCTCAGCCCGGTCGCGGTAAAGAAGAATCCCGTCCGTGTCCGGACTGTCGTTCCACTCTCTGCGTTGTTTCGAAAAAGATTCGCCCGTCAGCAAACACACCTCGACCGCGCGGACCAATCGCCGCCGATTGCTGGAATCGATGTTTTGCGCGGTTTCTCGATCGAGCTTTTGCAGACTTCGGAAAAGCTCTTCGTTC
>JBJMXC010000116.1:0-14774 GCA_045809825.1 Chthoniobacterales bacterium
AACACTTTACCTACAAAAAGATATTACTATATATCCAGCTAAACGCGCTTCTCGGCGCCATCGTCGTGATCGTTTCTCTCGTGAAGCTGCAGGTCATGCCAGCCGTCGGCATGATCTTGTTATACCTCGTCGCGATCGCGTTCGGTGTTGTCATTCATTATTCCATCATGCTCGCGCTGGCCGCGGTCAGCTTCTGGATCGTCCGCGCCCAGGGCCTGGTCTACGGGTACTTCAACTTCCTCCACATCGCGCGTTATCCCGACGTCATCTTCCCCCGGCTGTTCCAATTCATCTTCGGGTGGATCATCCCGGTTATCATCGTCGCCAACATTCCCGCCAGATTGCTAATTAAGCCGCTCAGCCAGCCGGCCTGGCTCATGTTGCACCTGGTCATTGCCGGCTCGATCGCGTTTCTTCTCTCCCGTGTTTTTTGGCGGTTCGCCCTTCGCCATTACTCCAGCGCGAGCTCGTAAACCGGTCGGCCTGAGCGAGTTTTTTGCGCGTTTTTAGCGGGGAAATCTCCCCTTGCGCCCCGCTGGAAATGCTCTTAAGTAAGCCTCCGCTTGCGCCCGGCTAACCGAGGGCGACTCCCAAATTTATGGCCAGTTCCGCAAAAAAGAAGAACTCTAAGACACCCGCTAAATCGAAGCCGGCTGCGAAAAAATCGCCGTCCGCTAAGGCGTCTAAGCCGGCGAAGAAAAGCGTGGCCTCGGTAGCAAAAAAACCTGCGACAAAAGCCGCAGCTTCGGGCAAAGCGCCGAAGGCAAACGGCGCCCGGAAAGACTTTGGCCCGGAAAACGCCAGCCGAGAACTTTTAGCTACCAAGAATCACAAACAGAAGCGGCTCGATCCGTTCGTGCGCGGACAGAAAGAGAAGCTCCTCCAGCTTCGGGACGCGATGGTGGATTCGATGGCCGGCGTGGCAAAGGATAACCTTCGTTCGCGTGCTGAGGGCAGCGAAGCCTCCGCTTTTGGAATGCACCAGGCCGATGCGGGCAGCGATGCTTACGACCGCGATTTCGCGCTGAGCCTGTTGTCGCAGGAGCAGGACGCGCTTTACGAGATCGACCAGGCTTTGAAGCGGATCGAGCTCGGCACCTACGGCGTCTGCGAGATGTCAGGCAAACCAATTTCCCACGCACGCCTCGAGGCAATCCCGTTCGCGCGTTTCACCGTCGAATGCCAGTCGCAATTGGAGAAACAGAACAAGGCTTCGCGCGTTCGCCAATCCGTTACCTCTCTCTTCGGCTTAACTGACGAAGAAGGCGGCGAGAGCGAGGAAGAAGAAACCAAGTCGACGGACGACTCCAAGGAGTAATTAGTTTATGGCGCAGGAAATCATCACGCTCGAATGCACCGAAGCCAAGGCAGCTGGAGTGCCGGCCTCGCGTTACATGAGCACCCGCAACAAAAAAAGCCCGCGCACCCCGAATCGTTTGGAGAAAAAGAAATACAATCCCTTTATGAAGAAGCATACTCTTCATCGGGAGACTCGTTAGACCATCATGCAACCCAAGACCGCCAAACGCCGTTCCGCTTTCCGCCGCGCTAATCGCACGATGCCGCGCCGGCGCATCGATATCGCCACCGAAGCAATCGATTACAAGAACCCGGACCTGTTGAAAAAATTCGTGACCGAGAGCGGCAAAATCCTCCCGCGCCGCGTTACCGGCATGCCCGCGCACATGCATCGCAAGATCACGCGCGAGATCAAACGCAGCCGTTCGGTGCTGCTGATGAAGTAAGCGCGGCTCGCGCGTCTTCTGGAGCCACGGGTTACCCGCGCTGACGAAAATAGACGCGCATTACGGCGACAGAGCGCCGTCGCTACAACTGTTTAATAAGCACATCGGCGATCTTCGCTATCTCGCCTTCCGTGTTGTAAAAGTGCGGGCTCACCCGAAGCCAACCCTGATTCGCCCGGTCGTGCCTTAGCGACACGACAATGTCCTTCCTGGTTAACTCTTCCCAGAGCCGGTCTGACGTCACTTTCGGATGCCGGAAACTCAAAATTCCAGCCCGGTGCTTGTCGTCGCTCGGAGTGATGAATTCGAATCCGGCCGGCGTGAGGCATTCCCTCAATTTCTGCGTCAAAGTGCGGATCCGTTGAGCGATGTTGTCGGGCCCTGCCTGCAACAACAGCCGAGCCGCCGCATGCAAACCGGCCAGCACGCTATGGGTGTACGCACCCGGTTCGTACCGGCGACCGCCCGCTTCAAAACGTACTTCAGGTTGCGCGACGAAATTTGGCGAAGTTACGTTCCACCCGCCAATGATCGCCGGCCGCAATAACTCCTGCCGGCCCTCTTTTACGAACATAAGGCCCGCACCGGACGGGCCCAGCATCCATTTCTGTGCACCGGCGCTGGCGAAATCCACATTGGCCAGCGGCACCGGGAAAGCACCGAGCGTTTGGATTGCGTCCACTGAAAATAGGACATCGTGGCTGGCGCAAACCGCGCCGATCGCGTCGAGATCGATCCGGTAGCCGCTGCAATAATTTGCGGTCGCCAGGGCAACGAGCTTCGTTCGGCTGGTGATTGTCCGCTCGACCAGCTCGGGCGTGATTTCACCGATCCCTTTTGCTTCGAGTAGGATTGGCTTCACTCCGTAACGCTCGAGCGCGAGCCACGGGTAAACGTTCGCCGGATAATCGTCGAGATAGCAGACGACTTCATCACCGGCCTTCCAATCGAGACCATTTGCAACCGTGTTCAGCCCACTCGCCGTCGGTCCTGTAAACGCGATCTCGTCCGGTTCGGCGCCTAGGAGTTCCGCGACCGCATTCCGCGTCTCCTCAATCCGGACCAGCTCCTCTTCGTATTCGCGCGGATTAACCGAATTGCGCTCGATCGATTCGTGCATTGCTTCCGCCACCACTCGCGGCAAAGGGGCGTCCGACGCGTGTGCGCAATAAATCTTGCGCGCGCAAATCGGAAATTCACGCCGCCGCAGCTCTTCGTCTGCGACCAGGTCAGCGATCACGACGCTTTCCGGGTCCGTTCGCCTTGCTCGATCAGCTTCCAGAACTCGCGCGTTTTGCCCAGCTGATCGTCTTCCGCCACCGGCAGTTTGCTGCGGAAAAGAAAATCCCGGAATGTATTTTTGTGCAGGACGCGATGGACTGTGATTCCTTCGGGCCGGCGCTCGAAATAAATCCGGTAATCTTTGGCCCGATATCGCCGCAGTTTTTTGCCTTCCCTCTCAATCACGCCAAATCGGCTGTTGTCCAGGTTATCGAGGTCTTCCGGAAGGATCTGAAATTCGGCGAGTAATTCCAATTGGAGCCCTTTCGGCAGCGCCGCCATCTCGGCCGCGCTCAGCTCATTAAAGATGATTTGGAACATCCCTGCTCAGACATACACGCGCCGGACCCGGGTGCCAATCCGCGTGATGATTTCCCAGGTAATGGTGTCCGCGCGCCGGGCCAGTTCCTCACAGGAAATTTCCTCGCTCCCCTGCCGCCCCATCAGGACGACTTCATCGCCGACGGCTGCCTCAGCGACGCCGGAAACGTCGATCATCATCAGGTCCATCGTGACCCGGCCGAGCAGCGGACAACGTTTTCCCCGGACCAGGAACACCGCTTCCCGATTGGAAGCGTGCCGTGGATATCCATCCGCGTAACCTGCGGATACAGTGGCGACACGCATGGCTCGCGGCGTAATGAAAGTGCGGCCATAACTGATCCCGTGACCAGCTGGCATGTCGCGAATGAGCGCGATATGCGTTTTCCATGTCAGCGCCGGTCTCAAGACAGTTTGGAACTCCGGCAACGGCGAAATGCCGTAAAGCATCACCCCGGCCCGAACAATTTCGTGAGGCATTTCGTTGAAAGCGAGCGTGCCGGCGCTTTGCAAAACGTGTGCCTTGTAGTCGCCGGGGACTGCGTCTCGCAGCTCTTTCACAATCGTCTGAAAGCGAGTCAACTGTTCGCGTGTGTAAGCGGCGTCCTCATTCGAAACGGGCATGTGAGTCGAAATGCTATGCACCCGGACATTCGCCAGCGCTGAAACCTTCTTGAATGCGTTCACCGCGTCTTTTTCCGGGACGCCCATTCGTCCCATCCCCGTGTCGACTTTGAAATTGATCGCGACCTTTCCGATCGGATCGAAGGCTTCAGCCTCTTCGATTGCCGAAATCGTGGGAATGAATTCGCCTTCGACGATGGCCGCCCTCTCCCCGGGTAAGGCCGGACCCAGGATGATGACCGGATGCCCCAAGCCGGCAGTGCGAAGAGCAACAGCTTCCTCCAGGTTCGCGACGCCGAACAATTGCACTTCGTTAGCCACCGCCTCCGCGACGCCAGTCAAGCCGTGTCCGTATGCATTCGCTTTCACCACCGCGAGTATTTCCGCGTCCCTCACCCTTTCGCGAACGGCCCCAATATTATGACGCAACGCACTTCGGTCGATCTCTGCCCAGCATCGATAGGTTTCGCTCATTTTGTCTTCGGCGTCGTGATATGCGGCTCGCGCAAATACATCGGCTCGAGTGGCGGCAAAACAAACGCGCGATTCGCATCCTCGGCAAGCCGAGCCAGAATTTCGGCCGAAGGATAGCGCAGGGTCACGCCTTCAAATTGTGGTAAGGGCTCCGTGGCAAAGACGGGCATATGGGACGAACAACTTCGGAGCACTTCTCGCAGCTCGCTTTCGGTCCGGAGCCCGGGTGCCTCCAACAACGATCGATCTTTGATCCGCGCGAAGAAAAATGTCTGGCGCCGGGCGTCGCCGATGACGGCATACTCCGCGACATCGCAATCAATCGCATAAAGCGAGGGGAGGCCCACGAGTTCCGCCTTGGACGCCACCTGCAAGCCTATCGCTGTTGAGATTGAGATCCGCGTTCCCGCGTAAGACCCGGGTCCGAGCCCGACCACGATTCGGTTCGCTGCTCCGAACCGTTGCTGGACCTCGGATAGTTGGCGAAAAAATTCGCCGGAATTCTTACGATCATTGGGCCATTCGCGCGTCAGCTTTGAATCGCCATCGCGCCACGCGAGGCTGCCGCGGACACTGGAAAGTTCCAGGGCGAGGATTTTCATTTGATCGTGATCAAGCGCTCACCCTCGGACTTCTGTTCGAACGAAATCCAGTTGGCTGTTGGCGGGAGCAGTTCGCTGAATTTGTCCGCCCATTCGATAATGCAAATCCCGTCTCCGAAAAAATATTCATCCAATCCGAGTCGTTCGGCTGATCGGCGACCCTCAATTCGGAAGAAATCGAAGTGATAAATGGGCAGACGTCCGCCGGTGTATTCGTGAATCAAAGTGAACGTCGGGCTAGTTACGGCCGACGCCGCGCCCATTTCGGCGGCGATTCCTTTTGTGAATTGGGTTTTACCGGAACCGAGCGGTCCGACCAGGGCGACTACACTTCCTCCTGTAAGGCCGCGGGCGAACTGGGCCGCAACCCACTCTGTCGCGGCCGGACTATCGGAAATGAACGTAACCACTGGGGAATTTTCGATTTTGGACCCGGCCGCCGTAGCCCCTTTGGCCGAGGAGGCTTTTCGAATCTCCATTGAGGCGGCCGATACGGGTGAGCCGAACTTTTGGGAATTTTTTCGGCCAGCGGGAAATTAGGGAAGCAGACTGTCTTGGCGCCAGGGCAAAAAGCAGTTCGTAATCTTCGCCGTCGGAAATCGCCTCGTCGGTCGTGCACCCTGGATTCAGCGGCAATGCGTCTCGATCAATCTCGAATCCAACTTTGCTCGCGCGCGCCATCCGCGGCAGGTCTGCTCCGAGGCCGTCGCTCAAATCCATCATGGCGTGAACGCGGAAATTCGCGGTCAGCCAGCGCGATTCTTCGATTCGTGGGATGAACCTGAGATGATGGCCGCCTAACGAACCGCCAAGACGGCCGGTAACGAACAGTTCGTCGCCCGCTTTGGCTCCGCCGCGGGGGACCCATCGGTTCTTTTCGATGAACCCGGTCATGCTCACGCAAATTGCCGTCGCCCCCATGGTCCGGCTGGTTTCGCCGCCGACGATGGCGACGTCGAAGGCGCGCGCCGCCTTCTCCAAGCCACGATACAGCCGTTTCACCCACAGTACTGGCGTGTCGGACGGCGCGATCAGCGTGACGAGCGCATATCGCGGAACGGCAGACATCGCGGCGAAATCGCTTAGCGGTCTCGCGATTGCCTTCCAGCCGATCAGCCTTGGGTCGGTGCGTTTCGAAAAATGGATCTTCTCGACGAGGCAATCGGTCTTGAGGACATTGAGAAGCCCGGGTTTTCCCGATTCAACGATCGCGCAGTCGTCGCCCGCGCCGAGAATCACCCCGGAATTCCGACGCAGTGTCGGAAGAAGTTGTTCGAGGAGCCGGTCTTCGCCGACGTCTCGCAGTTTCATTGCTTGATCAGCTCGGGGAATGCGAGGGCCGTGAGGGTAAGCGCATTAAAGATCGTGTGCATCGTCATCGGGACGAGAATAGAACCACTCCACTCGTAGGCGATGGCGAAGCAGCTTCCGAGAACGAAAAGCGGAGCGAACGACGGAAGATGGGCGTGGACCGCGGCGAAAAGGACCGCGCTGACCAGCACCCCAACCGCCCTCCCGAAATATCTCTTCACCACCCCGTAAATGAAGAACCGAAAGATAAATTCCTCGGCCAGCGGAGCGACCGACACGGCCAGCGCAATAATCAAAATTCGCTGCTCGATCGTGTTCGATCCACTGAACATTTCGACGATCGCCTGTTTCTGCGGCTGGGTGCGGAGCAAGCGCTGGGTGACAACATCAGCCAGAAAAATTAACGGATAGGCCGCCAGGATCAGGACGCCGGCGGTGATGGCGGCGCGAAAAAAACCGATCTTCGAAAAGCCGCCTAACGAGTCCAAGTCGAACCGGCGCAGGCGGAGGAATCCGGCCAGGGCCAGAAGTAATCCGATGGTGAAGGCCCCGCTGGCGATGAGGTCGCGATTATGCATGCGCGGCGCATTCTGTGACGAAGCGCCGGCAAGGCTGAAAACAAAGAATACCGTCAACAGGATAGCGACGACCGCTTCGGGCAGGCCGAAGTTCCGGATCAAAGGCGCCTCTGGCGGAACCGTTCGGCCGGCGAGTTGCCGGACCAACGAGACATAAATGTAAACGCCAGCTACGAGAAAGAAGGCATTGATCACAGCACTCAGTGCTGGAAGAAAACCGTCGACGGTCATTCGGCGACGCCCGCCTTAGGGAGCGTAGAAACTCGGGAGAAAATAGGCGCGGCCCGTCTCGAGCTGCGGCACCAATTGTTTCGGAAGCGAGAGTTCAATTTTCCCGTCGCCGGTCGTGCCGAGCGCCCGGAAAAAGCGACTGAAGGTAAAGGGCGGGCCGTATTTCACGACCGTCGCGCCGCGGGCATTGCCGAGCTCTTTGGCCTTGGCAAACGCATCTTCAATCTGTCCGACGGCATCGATCAACTTGTTGTCTAATGCGTCCTTGCCTGAGAGGATGCGGCCGTCAGCGACCGTATTGCGGAGTTGCTCGGCCGGCAAATTCCGTTCGCGCGCCACGATGCCAAGGAACTTGTCGTAGGTCTTCATGACAAAACTTTGGACGTAATCGCGCTCTTCCGGGGTCACCGGTCGCGCACCGTTGAGCATGTCCTTGAACTTGCCGCTCTTGAAGACGACCGACGCGAGACCGATTTTATTAAAGAGCTGCTCGTAATTCAGGGTTTGAATGATAACGCCGATGCTGCCCGTGATTGTTGTCTCATTCGCCATCAGATACTTCCCGCCGCACGCGACGTAGTAACCGCCAGAAGCCGCGAGGGAATCCATGTAGACGATCACCGGCTTCTTCGCCCGGGTCTTGACCACCCAGTTGTAGATAATGTCCGACGCGGTTACTTCGCCTCCCGGCGAATCGATTTCCAAAACGACGGCGCGGACACGGTCATCGTCGCGTGCCTGTTGCAAGGCCAGGCGCATGTCATCCACCATGGAGTCGCCGACATTTCCGCCAAGCGACGAGCTAATTAGTCCGCGCATTGGGATAACTGCGATCTTGTCCCAGCTGCCCCGCGCCCCCCGTTGCACGATCACCTCCCGGAAGGATGGCGTCGCTTCCTCGACGGCTGATCCGCCGCCGAACCGCCGAAACGCGCCGACGGCCAAAATCAGGTTGATGAAGACGCTGGCGCAAAGCGCGACGAACAAAAAGATGCTGAGACAACCCAGTTTTCGATTGGCAGCCATGACCGGGCAAACTGGTAGAGAACGCGCCCCGGCACAAGAGGGAATCGGGGTTGAAATGGGCTAGTCGAGTGCTGGCTAACAGGAACCAGACGCGCATCCGTTTTTTCCCGATACTCGCCTCGTCCACCACTCATTTTCCCGGCGCCCGGCGCTGGCTTGGAAGCTGCTTTTTCTGCGGGCCATGAACAACGGCGGTCACCTCCCACTTAGCGAAACCGCACGGCGCGTCGGCAAAGCCAAAGCGCGGCGGGGACGTCCGCGAAAACAGCGCGGTGCCACTGCTGCTGAACCTCAATTGCCCGCCGCCGGCACTCTAACCCGGACGAAGAGCCTGCTTCTGGCCGCGCTTCGCGTGTGGGAGCTGAAGCATCGCATCAGCGACTAGCTTAGCGTTTAGGTCTTCGGCTCGACCTTTACGTAGATTTCGCGCGGCGCTTTCGCGAAATATTTGAACAACGCCGGGCAGAGCCAGCCCTCCATTTTAAAACGGTCATTGTAATACCAGTTACCGCCTGATTCTTCGCGGCGCCATTCCAGTTTCTGGTTGAAACCGGGGAACGCCGTTGCGCTAAACACCGCGCGAAATCCTTTCTGCGCGTTTGGGATTCCCGCCACCATCTTGTCGATCATGGTATCGATCCCAGCGATGAAGGGCTCGCGCGACAGCCCCACTGCCGGATCGTCGAAGACCCACATGCCGTCGTGTTTGTAAGGAGCGATTACGAAAAGTGAATTCATCTGCGACACGCTCGGAGCCGGACCGCCCCAAAGCAACCCAGCCGTGAAAGCCGTGCTGATCACGATTGCAGTTATTTTCCCGCAGCCTACTTTCGCTCCGAATCGAGCGCTCATAGCTCAGCCGGATAGAGCATCGGATTTCTAATCCGACGGTCGGAGGTTCGAGTCCTCCTGGGCGCGCTTCTTCGCAAAGCGCCGCTCGTGATCGAGCAGCCATTTCTTCCGCCACAATCCGCCCCCGTAACCGCATAGGGAACCATCAGCGCGGATGACGCGATGACACGGAATGATGATCGACATCCTGTTCGTTCCATTTGCCCGCCCGACGGCGCGACGCGCATTCGGAATCCCGAGACGGTCGGCCATCCAGGAATACGAACGCGTCTCTGCAGTTGGGATCGATCGCAATAGTTCCCAGGTCCGCAACTGGAAGGGCGAGCCAATCGGCGCAAGCGGGATATCGAATTCGAGACTCTTTCCAGAGAAATAGTCGGTGAGCTGACGCCGAATGGCATTCAGGTAGCGATGTTCGCCGGGAACGACGTTTGTCTTGAGGCGTTCGCGGAGCGCGGCCAACTCGGTTTCGAGCGCTCGACGATCCGCAAATTCAAGCAGGCGCAGGCCGCTATCGTCGACAACCGCCAGCATCGCGCCGAGCGGCGTCTCCAATCGCTCAGCAAACATACACCCACGCGATTTCGCAGCGGTTGGCGAATCCCCAAAAATCTTCGTGAACGCTTCCCGAAAACCGCTGGCCGAACCAAAGCCGCTTCCATCTTTCGCTTCGTCAACCCGTCTACCTTTGCGGACCTGGCGTAACGCGAGTCCCATTCGCCGAGCGCGGTGGTAAGCCTGGAAGGTCATCCCGTAGTGGCGCTTGAATTGCCGCCTGGCCGTCGACGGATCGATTGATAAGCCGGCAAGCTCCTTGTCGGTTAACCGGCCACCCGGCGCCCGCTCAACTTCGGCCCGCAGACGCTCGATCAATTCCGGCGGTTTCTGGTCTGGGTCCATCGGCCGGCATCGCAGGCAGGGCCGATAACCGCCATGTAACGCCTCGCTCGGCGTCGAAAAGAAATCCACGTTCTGTCGCGCCGGTTTTTTCGCCGAACAGGTCGGCCGGCAAAAGATTCCGGTTGTGCGAACGCCGACAAAGAAAATGCCTTCAAAACTGGAGTCCCGATTCACGAGCGCGCGATACATCGTGTCGGAGGGCGGAAGTAATTCGGGAACCTTCAACTTTGGCGTCATCGCGTCCTGAATTATCGGTGACCGCCGCAGAATCGGAAAGCTCGATGTTGTCATGACTGAGATTACCGGTAGGAACTGCAACCGCGCATCGACGGAATTCAGGCATCGAATTCGCCGGGCACTTCAAGGAGCCGCGGCGTCTTCACCGCCGAAATCTTCGAGAGAGCGGTTTGGAAACCGCGCCTGCCTCATATCGGCCGGCGTATTGATGCTCCGATAAATTTTCCTGTCCGCTTCCGGGACCGCCCAAAGTTTTAACTTTCCGGCTGCGGCAAGCTTGCGCACGACGGATTGCAGGGAAAAATCGCTGCCCGCGAAAGCCGCTTCGAAATCGGAAGCAGTCTCAGCGGGATAAAGAGCCGCGAGTGGCTCCGCCCGATCACCGATAAGTGGGACGACGCCGCAACCCGGCTGCGCTAAAGCCAACAGCTGTTGCAGCTGCTCGGCGGTGATTAAGGGCATGTCGACCGCGAAAGCGAGCAAATGGGTCGTTTCCATTGCGGTCAAAGCTTTCACGATCCCGCCAAGTGGGCCGCGCGAAGGCACATCGTCGATGAGCAATTCAACATCGTTTGGCAGCCACTCTGGTCGGCTCCGCGCCGACACGAAAATTTTCGCTGGGCCAAGATCCCGCAGTGTGTCCATTTGTCGTCCCCACATCGGCTGGCCACCGAATTTCATCGTTGCCTTGTCCCGCCCCATCCGCCGCGATCCCCCGCCGGCCAGGAGCACGGCGCTGAGGCTGATCGCTGATTCGCCGGCTCTTCCATTCATGCGATGATCGGAGCATGGACGACTCGCCTGCGACACGGCAAGGAATCGGCGCTGGCAGCATTCTCCGGCGCAAAGCAGATGGTACCGTTGAAGCCGTCACCGACGACGTCGCGATTGAAGAGCCCCTCGAGATCCGGATCGCCGGTAACGCGATCGCCACTACGATGCGCACGCCCAGTCATGACGACGAGCTCGCCGCAGGTTTTCTTCTGTCCGAAGGCATTGTCCGGGGCAGAGCGGATATCAGGTCAATGGTCCCATCTGGATTGTCGGAACCGTTAGGCAACGTCCTGAACGTCGAGCTCGGACAAGGCGTGAAATTCGAGGCGGCCGCGTCCCAGCGTTTCGGCACGATTTCCAGCAGCTGCGGGCTCTGCGGCAAGACAAGCATCGAATTCATCCGGCAACAATTTCCGCCCATCAATTCCCCGGCGTCGGTTCGCATCAAGGTAGCAACGGTGCTGGAATTGCCGAAACGTCTGGTCAGCGACCAGGGAAATTTCGCCCGCACCGGCGGCATCCACGCGGCGGGAATCTTCGATGTCGACGGAAACAAGATTGTTGTGCGCGAAGACATCGGACGCCATAACGCCGTCGACAAAGCAATCGGTCATGCCCTGCTCGACGGACTGATGCCGCTTGATCACCATATCCTGGTCGTCAGCGGCCGCTCCTCACTCGAAATCGTCCAGAAAGCGCTCGCGGCACAAATCCCGATCATCGCCGCGGTCTCGGCACCCTCATCCCTTGCCGTAAATTTTGCGCGCGAATGCGGGCAGACATTGATTGGCTTTCTTCGGCCGCCGACGTTCAACGTCTATTCCCACATTGAACGGGTCGCGTTCGATTAAACTGGAGCGACGACGCTCTGTCGCCGGACGCGGCCTGGATTTCACACGAACGCGTCTTTACGCCGACAGAGCGGCGTCGCTACAAACTGGGCTCCACCGAGATGATGACGAACTTACTGACCGGCGTGTTCGATCGCTCCGCCACACTGTTGATCGACACAAGCGCGTTTCCCTCCGGAAAATAAGTCGCGGTGCAGCCTCGCGGTATGTTGTAGGGCACAACCTGAAACCCGCGAGCGGTTCGGTGCTCCCCTTTGTAATGACTCGTTAGGTCGACGAGCTGGCCGCGTTCAAACCCCCTCTCGGCCGCGTCCTCGATGTTCATGAAGAGCACGCGCCGGCCATTATAGATTCCGCGATAGCGATCATCGAGCCCGTAAATATGGGTATTGAACTGGTCGTGCGATCGGATCGTCATCATGATGTATTGTCCTGGGGCTAATTCATTCCGCGGAATGGGATGCATCGTGAACTTCGCTTTCCCGACGTCGGTCTTGAACTTCCGCTCGTCCCGGGCCGCGTTCGGCAAATAGAAAATATCCCGGGCGATTCGCTCGTTGAAGCGTTCGAAGCCGGGAATGACGTGATCGATGTGATCGCGGATTCGGTCGTAATCGGCCACCAGGTCCGCCCAGTCCACCCCTGATCGATCTCCCAGGGTTGCCCGCGCCAGTCCTGCAACAATCGCCGGCTCACTCCGAAGCTCGGCGCTCGCCGGCTCGAGAACACCGCGCGACGGATTGATGATCCCCATTGAATCCTCGACCGTGACAAACTGTTCGCCGCTCCCTTGCCGATCTATTTCGCTGCGGCCCAGGGAAGGCAGGATGAGGGCGATCTCACCAGTGATCAGGTGCGATCGGTTGAGCTTGATCGAGATGTGCGCGGTGAGCCGGCAACCTTGGAGCGCTTTCGCGGTAAATTCGGTGTCGGGCGTCGCGGAAAGGAAATTCCCGCCCATCGCGACGAAGACGCGGATCCGACCTTCGTGCATCTGTTTGATCGTTTCGACGGTATCAGTTCCGTGTTCGCGGGGGGGCGCGAAGCCGAATTCAGCGCCAAGTTTGTCGAGGAATGAGTCGTTCATCCGCTCCCAAATTCCCATCGTGCGGTCGCCCTGGACGTTGGAATGTCCACGTACCGGACACGGGCCGCAGCCTTTGCGCCCGATGTTTCCGCCTAACAAGAGGAAGTTGATGATTTCCTGGATGGTCGCGACTGCGTTCCGATGCTGCGTCAACCCCATGGCCCAGCAACAAATGATCCGTTTTGAGCGCATCGCGATTTCAGCGCCGGCGCGAATCTTTTGCCGCGAAACGCCACTGCCGAAAAGAATGTCGTCCCAGGTGGTGGCGCGAAGACCGGCGACGAATTCGTCAAAGCCTGCCGTGTAATCGCGGATGAATTCGTGGTCGAAAACGGAACCCGGACGTTCGTCTTCGTCGGCCAACATTTCCTTCATGATGCCTTTCAGCACCGCGACATCGCCATTGATCCGCACCGGCAGCCAAAGGTCGCTTAGCTTTTTCCCGCTTCCGAAAAGGACGGCCGGTACCCGCAGCGGATTTTTCAAATCCTGCGGATTCTTGAATCGAAAATTGCCAACTTCCGGCAGTGGATTGATCGAAACGATTTTTGCGCCCGTATCCTTCGCGCGCTCCAGGCTGGTCAGCATCCGCGGATGATTGGTGCCGGGGTTTTGACCAATAATGAAGATAGCGTCGGCGTGATCGAAGTCTTCCAGCTTTACGCATCCCTTGCCGATCCCGAGGGTCTCGTTCATCGCCGCGCCACTCGATTCGTGACACATGTTCGAGCAATCCGGCAGGTTGTTCGTCCCGAATTGCCGCACGAAGAGCTGATATAAAAATGCTGCTTCGTTACTCGTGCGGCCGCTTGTGTAAAATGCAGCCGCGTTCGGGCTCGGCAATGCGTTTAATTCCGCCGCCACGAGCTCGAATGCATCGTCCCACGAAATCGGCTCATAGTGCGTCGCGCTCGGGCGTTTCACCATCGGTTCAGTCAACCGCCCCTGTTGGCCGAGCCATAAATCGGTCTGCGCGCGAAGATCATCCAGCGAATGCTCCCGGAAAAATTCGCGCGTGAGTCGCTTTGTCGTCGCTTCATCGGCAATTGCTTTCGCGCCGTTCTCGCAAAACTCCGCGACCTGACGCTCGTCGTCCGGGCTCGGCCAGGCGCAGCTCTGGCAATCAAAACCGTCTTTCTTATTAACGTTGAGAAGCGTTTTAATAGAGCGGCCGATTCCCATTTCACGAAGGGCAAATCGCGTTGTCTGATACATCGCAGGCAATCCAGCAGCGACGCCCGACGGCTCCTCGATTTGGGCGTCAGCATCACAGCGGGGCTGAGCGCCAGGCGTCCGCGCTTGTTGATCGCGGTCCGGATCTTTAGCCGGGGGACTCGGCGGGGAACCGCTGCCTGGGTTATCGGGTTTTTGAGCGGCTGTTTTCTCGTCTTCTCCCACGCGGAATTATCTCACCAGCTCAACAGCAGAGAAAGCGTCAGTGTAGCGGCCACCCTGTGTCCGCGTCCTGCGCGTTTTACGGCGACAGAGCGCGGTCCCTGCAACTACCAGCGATGAAACGCCGGATGTCCCTCGCTCACCGCCACGAAGGTTCCCCGGCATGTCGCGCAAACTTTTCCGCCGCCACTCAGCGTCCCTTCAACCGTCGCTTTGTTCCCAGCGGATTCCACGACTTTTGCCGAGAGCGATACCGGGCCGTTTGTCGGCGTCGGCCGGAGGAGCTTGATCGCGTAATCAGCGGTCACCGTGCACGGCGGCCGCTCTTCGCCGCTCGTCTTCATCAGGTGCCAGGCCGCGGTCCAATTGCAATGGCAATCCAGCAACGCGCCGATGATTCCGCCGTTCAGGACGCCGGGAAATGCTTCGTACCTCTCCTGGGGTGTCCACTCCGCGACGACTTCATCGCCGCGGACGAAGCTGCG
>JBJMXC010000117.1:0-6135 GCA_045809825.1 Chthoniobacterales bacterium
GCATCGGCTGGCATGGGAAGAGCACCATGCTGGTCGACCCAAAGCTGGGCACCTGGTTTTTTCTGGGCGAAATCCTGACGACGTTAGAGCTGCCGACGGATAACGCCCAACCCGACCGCTGTGGCACCTGTCACCGCTGCATCACGGCCTGCCCGACCGGGGCAATCACGAGCCCGCATCGCCTCGATGCGCGTCGCTGCATTTCGTATCTCACGATCGAGCTAAAGGGTTCCATCCCCGCGGACCTCCGGCCGCTGATCGGTGATCGGATCTATGGCTGCGACGATTGTCTTGAGGCGTGCCCGTGGAATCGCTTCGCCGCAGTCTCCCGCGAAGCTGCGTTCGCTCCCAGGCCGGGGGTGAAAATGTCGCTCCGGGATTATCTCGGCCTCGACGACGCTCAATTCCGCGAGTTTTTCCGCGGTTCGCCCATTAAACGGATCAAGCGCCGCGGTTTCCTTAGGAATGTCTGCGTGGCGCTTGGCAATGTCGGCGACCCCCAGGATCTCCCCGCTTTGGAGCGGGCAGCGCAAGACCCCGAGCCCCTAATCGCCGAACACGCCCGCTGGGCGATCGAACGAATTCGGACCCGGTTTGGGCACGGAAGCGGGATTGCTTTTCCGGCCGTTAAAGGATTGAATCTGACCGATCTGGCAGTTGCATCTAACCGGAGATGAGCGTCAATATCCGCCACGCCGGTAAAACCCCACCGAATACTGTAATTTTTGGAGACCAGGATTTGCTTTCGAAAGCGCTGAAAACACCCATCCCCATCGGACCTACCGAGTCCCCAGCTGACATGCATCAGGTCGCCAATCCAGCCCCCGCCCCAACAGTGACGCCCCGCAAACGGCGCTCCCGCCGCAAGCGTTACATTATTTTTGGCTCCATCGGTCTGCTGGTTCTCTGGATCGTTATCTCCTCGATCATGGGTAAGCGGGAAAAACCGATCCCGGTAACGACGGAGAAAGCGGTTCGGAAAACCATTATCCAAACCGTTTCGGCGACGGGCAAAATTCAACCGGAAGTGGAAGTGAAAATTTCGCCGGAAGTCGCCGGGGAAATCACGGATTTGCCGGTGGAAGACGGAAAGTCGGTGAAGAAGGGCGACCTGCTTTTGAAGATCAAGCCCGACTCCTACAAGGCGTTGGTCGAACAACAACAGGCGGCAATCAGCGCCGCCAAGGCGATGAATCTCCAGGCGAAAGCGACCCTCCTGAAAACAGAACAGGATTTGAAGCGGTCGCAGGACCTGTTTAACAAAAAGATGATCGCGGAATCTGAGTTCACTGCAGCCCAGGCCGCTCGCGACGTGGCGAGCTCGACCTACGAAAGCTCGCAACATGAGATCGAGCGAGCAGAAGCCGGCTCGAGCCAGGCGCGCGACCAACTTTCCAAGACGACGATTAATTCGCCAATCGACGGCACGATCACCGTCCTGAACAGCAAGCTCGGGGAACGCGTCGTGGCGACGAACCAGTTCGCCGGAACCGAGGTGATGCGAGTGGCAGATCTTAGCAGCATGGAAGCCCGCGTGGATGTGAACGAGAACGACGTTGTGAACGTCAAGGTCGGCGATAAGGCGCTGGTCACGATCGATGCCTACGGTGATCGCAAATTTCACGGCACCGTCGTTCAGATCGCGAATACCGGAAAGACAAGCGGCGCCGGCACCCAGGAAGAAGTGACGAATTTCGAGGTCAAGACTCACATCGACGACAACGACGTTAACTTGCGTCCTGGGTTGAGCTGCACCGCTGAGATTCAAACCAACATGGTGAAGGATGTGGTGGCCGTGCCCATGCAAAGCGTCACGATTCGCACTGGCGACAGCAACCTAAGCCCGGAAGAAATCGAGAAACGTAAACAAAAGCAGGCCGCTAGCGACAAGGGCGACAACGCCGCTGAGTTCAGCAACCAGAAGCTCGAGAAAAGGACCGAGAAAGAGGAGCGCGAAAAAGTTGTAAAAGGCGTCTTTACGATGGGCAAAGACGGTAAAGCGCATTGGGCCAAGGTGACGACGGGAATTGCCGACGACACCTATATGGAGATCAAGAGCGGTGTTGAGCCAGGGGACAATGTCATTTCCGGAAGCTATAGCGCGATCAGCCGGAAGTTGAAAGACGGCGCGAAGGTGGAGATCGAGAAAGAAGCGAAGAAGTAACTAATCTTCCTCTTCCGCTTCCTCTTAGTCTGTCGTCCGTTTGATCGCACCATCAAGAGGAAGAAGGAAGAGGTAGAGGTAGACTAGAATGTCTCCGGTTGTCATCGATATCGAGAACATCACGAAGCACTACGTGATGGGAGAGGAAACCGTCCATGCCCTCCGTGGTGTTTCCCTCCAGATCCGGCGCGGCGAATACCTCGCCATTATGGGACCGAGCGGCAGCGGCAAATCCACCCTCATGAATATGCTTGGCTGCCTGGATACGCCGAGTTCGGGTCGCTATTTCTTCAACGGTAAGGACGTCTCGGCGATGGACGACGACGAGCTCGCCACGATCCGCAATCACGAGATCGGTTTCGTTTTCCAGACCTTCAACCTCCTCCCGCGTTCCACCAGCCTCCGCAACGTCGAGCTGCCGTTGATTTATGCCGGGCTTGATCCGGAGTCGCGGGAAGAAAAGGCGGCGCACGCATTGCGAGAAGTCGGCTTGGGCGACCGCATGCACCACAAGCCTAACGAGTTGTCCGGCGGCCAGCGCCAGCGCGTCGCCATTGCTCGCGCCCTCGTTAACGATCCGTCAATCATCCTGGCTGACGAACCGACCGGTAATCTCGATTCGAAGACCGGGGAAGAAATCATGCAGTTGCTCGAGAACCTTTATATCGGCGGCCACACCATCATTCTGGTCACCCACGAACCCGACATCGCGCGCCACGCGCGGCGCACCGTCTTTCTCCGCGACGGCTTGATCGAGAGCGACGAACCGGCCCCGAGAGCGAATGAAGAATCGCTCGCTTACACATAAATGAAACGGTTCCTCTACGAGCTTACCGAAAGCTGGAAGATCGCTTTTGCCCAGATGCATTCGAACAAGACGCGTTCGATGCTGACCGCGCTCGGCGTGATTATCGGCATTGTGGCTGTCACGCTGATGGGCACAGCGATCACCGGCATCCAGACGGGTTTCGATAAAAGCATGTCGATCCTTGGAGACGACGTCCTCTACGTGAGCCAATTCCCCTGGGCGCGGGTGAACGATTGGTGGAACTACCGCGACCGGCGCGAAATCAAAACCGAATACGCTGAGCCGTTGAACCGGATGATTGCGGCGACGCCGAACTCCAATCTTCTCCTCGCGGTGCCGACTTCCAACCTCGTGCGAAACGTCAAGCGCGCCGATAACCAGGTAACCGGGATTTTCGTCCAGGGAACAACGTCCGATTATCCGCTCATCTCCGTGGTTGATTTCAGTGAAGGCCGATTTTTCAACGACCTCGAGACCAAAGCCGCGGCTAACGTTTGCCTCCTCGGCTATGACGTCGCCGACGCGCTTTTCCCGGGAGAGAGCCCGGTCGGAAAAGAAGTCCAGATTGGCGGACAACAATTTCGCGTCCTCGGCGTCGGTGCGCGCCAGGGTTCGTTCCTCGGCCTCTTCAGTCTGGACTCCATCGTGATCGTGCCGCTGCCGACGTTTAAGAAATTCTTCAGCGCCAAGAGCGAGTCGGATGTGCGCGTAAAAGTACGGGACAAACTCAAACTCGCCGACGCCAAGAGCGAATTGACCGGGCTCATGCGCCGGGTGCGCGCGCTTCCGCCGGAAAAGAAGGACGACTTCAATATCAACGAGCAACAGGCTTTTAAAAGCACGCTCGACCCCGTCAAAAATTCAATCGCGATCGCCGGGCTGTTTATTACCGGACTGTCTCTCTTCGTCGGCGCAATCGGCATCATGAACATCACGTTCGTCAGTGTGAAAGAACGAACCAAGGAAATCGGGACGCGAAAAGCACTGGGCGCGCGTCGGCGCACGATCCTTCTTCAATTTCTGATCGAATCGACCGCGCTCTGCATCCTTGGCGGCCTCATCGGATTGACCTTCGCTTACCTGATGTGCTTCGGGATTGCGACCGCGTTTCCCTCTTTTCCCGTCCAATTCTCGCTGGGCCTCGTTCTGGTCGGGATGTTCGTCTCCGTTTTCACCGGCTTGGTCTCCGGGTTCGCGCCCGCCTGGTCGGCGTCGCGTTTGGATCCGGTCACCGCGTTACGCTATGAATAATTTTACCGCAGCGAGCGCGGAGGACGCAGAGGAATCCGCCAGAACAAATCATGCTATGACTCTGCGTTCTCCGCGCCGTCCGCGGTAAAATTCCCCGCCTTATGCAATTTCGCGAAATCCTGGCGATGGCGACGCAGTCGTTAGGCGCAAACAAATTGCGCTCGGGACTCACTATGGTCGGGATAACGATTGGCGTCTTTTCCGTCATTTCCGTGATGACCGCGATCGGGGCGCTTCAAAGTTCAATTGAAGGCGGAATCAGTTTTCTCGGCTCGAATATTTTCCAGTTCGCCAAGTACCCGGTGAGCGGCGGACAGGGCGGGCGAAACGCGAACAAGTACGAGAACCGCCGCAACATTACCTACGCCCAGGCGCTCCGGTACCAGCAATTGATGGAGGGAATCGCGCGCGACGTCTGCCTGAAGTGTTTCGATTTCAAAGGCCAGTGCACCTACAACGGATTGAAAACCCCGCCGGCCCTGACCGTCGCCGGATCGAATAAAAGCTTTCTCGCGGCGAATTCCTATACCCTCGGCTACGGCCGCAACCTGACTGACGAAGACGTAGACCTGGCGCGTAACGTCATTTTGATCGGCCAGACCATCGAGAAGAATCTTTTCCCGCACGAATCGCCCATTGGGAAAGTGATTAAGATTAACGGCCATCCGATGTCCGTTATCGGGGTGCTGGCCTCAAAAGGATCCGCGTTCGGGCAAAGCCAGGACGATATTTGCGTGATACCTATCACTCGTTTTTTCGAAAATTTTGGATCCGCGAAACGGACCGTAAACATCGCCACCCAATCGTTCTCGACCGAAACCTATAATCGGACGCTCGACAAAGGGATCGGCGCGATGCGGATCGCGCGAGGGTTAAAGCCAACCCAGCCGGACGACTTCGAGATTTACTCGAACGATTCCCTGAAAAGCGCATTCGCCTCCGTTGCCGACGTCGTGCGCATTGGCGCCTTCGTCATCAGTTTGATCGCACTGATCGCGGCCGGCGTCGGCATCATGAATATCATGCTGGTCAGCGTGACCGAACGGACCAAGGAGATCGGAATCCGGAAATCGATCGGGGCAAAGAGCCGCAATATTCTTCGGCAATTTTTGACGGAAGCGGTCTTTATTTCGGAAGCTGGCGGGATTGTCGGGATCCTGCTTGGAGTAGTCGGTGGCAATTTATTGGCGGCGTGGCTCCAAGCCGACCTGATTTTCCCCTACGGCTGGGCCATTGCCGGGCTGGTGGTTTGTTCCGCGATCGGGATCGGATTCGGCTTCTATCCAGCCTATCGGGCGGCATCACTCGACCCTATTGAGGCTTTGCGCTTCGAGTAAACCCACAGCCGGGGCCCTTTAGAAGCACCCGGGAGGCATGCAACTTGCGCTTCCTTTGTTTTGACATGTTTTGCCGACTTTCTATCCTCGGCCTTTCCTCTCCCACCCGCCGTGCCCGCTTCCCACGAATCGCCTGCCGGGACACCGCTTAGCGTTGTTCTCGTCGAAGAATACGACGCGCTTGCAGCTGCCCTGACCTCGGCGCTGAAAAAGTTCGCGCCTCGGCACAAGGTCCATGTCGTCGAATCGCTGGGTGAAGCTGAAACCAAGGCGGCCGAAATAGCGCCCCAGCTCTTCATCGTCGACTTCGATCCGCCGCAGCTCGACGCGATCGATTTCCTGGAACGCGTCCATGCGGCGCATCCTTCCGCTCGATTCCTTGCCATCGCTTCCGGCGTTCCGGTGGAAATGAACGGGGATCGCTTTGGCCCCAACGCGCTTCAGTTCATCGAGAAGCCTTTCGAGCTCGCAGAATTCGGTGCCGCGGTCCAGGCGCTGCTCGGGCCTTGGACAAATCGTTCGTCGGCTGATTCTCGCGGAACACTTCGCGATCTAAATCTGCGCGACTTTATTCC
>JBJMXC010000118.1:0-7095 GCA_045809825.1 Chthoniobacterales bacterium
GAACCGCGCAGAAGCCTTCGCGCCGGGCCGGGTGGAGCTCCTCGGTAATCATACCGATTACAATGAGGGCGTTGTGCTCGGCGCGGCAATCGATCGTGGAGTGAAAGTTACGGGCGAGTCGCGTGCTGACGGTGGAATCGCACTCCAGTCCGCGATGATGGGCGAGCTGGAAATCTCAGCCACTAATCTGCGGCCGCAGACTGCCCAACGATGGGCGAATTATCCGCTCGGAGTTGTGAACGAATTGCGCGCGGCCGGCTTTGAAATCGAGGGCTTCTCCGCCCAAATTGACAGCGATCTGCCCGCCGGTTCCGGGCTCTCCAGTTCGGCTGCGTTCGAAGTCGCCACCGCATTTCTCCTCTTGAAATTGCTGGACCGCGAAGTGCCACGAATGGAAATCGCGAAGCTTTGCCAGCGCGCGGAACACTCCTTCGTCGGCGTCCAATCAGGATTGCTCGACCAGGTCTGCTCCATTTTCGGGAAGAAAGACCACGCTGTTTATTTCGATGCCCGCAGCGAAGAGGTGCAGACGATTCCGTTTCCATCCAATCTCGCATTGATCATTACGGAGTCGGGATCGAGGCGCGAACTGACGAGCGGGCTTTACAATCAACGCCGGCAGGAAACGCGCAACGCCGCGGACATTCTGGGCGTGGCGGCTCTGCGCGACGCCTCTTTTTCGATGCTGGCAATGTTGCCCCCGATCTTGCAACGCCGGGCTGCTCATATTGTTGGTGAAAACGAGCGGGTCGCGCGCGCCACAGATCTTTTGGGGCGCGGTGACGGTGCGGGTTTTGGCGCCCTCATGAACGAATCGCATGAAAGCTCGCGGACAAACTTCGAGAACAGCACGCCCGAGCTTGACCTTCTCGTCGAGATCGCGCGCCAACTCACTGGTGTGCTCGGCGCGCGGCTGACGGGAGGCGGTTTCGGTGGGGCGACGGTGACGCTTTGCGAAGCGATCAATGCGAACAGCGTCGCATCGGAGCTCAAGCACCGTTACGAAGAGCGGACGCAGCTCCAATCGCAGACTTTCCTCTGCCGGATTGCGCCAGGCGCGCACTGATAAGAATTCTTCCGACTAAATCCTCGGGAAGAGACCGACCGCCGCGCCCCGCCGGAGCGGCGATTATACGGCACAAGATGAAATACACCGATGCCGTTCCTCCCTCTACAACCGACTGTGACGCCTATCCGATCATCGTCCATTCCCACCTCCGCTGGGATTGGGTTTGGCAGCGGCCGCAGCAATTCTTGTCGCGGCTTTCCGAACGACATCCGGTGCTGTTTGTCGAATCGCCGTTTCAGTCGGCGCAAGCAGTCGAGCCCCGCGCGACGCTTCGCGAAATCAAGGACTATCCGAATATCGTCGTGCTCCAGACGGAAATCCCAGCTGCACGGTGGAACGCCGCCTGGGTGGATAAGGAACGCCGGCATCTGGTCGAGTCCGTGCTGGCCGGGCCGCTCGGGACTCTCTTCGAGTCACCGGTGCAGTGGTTTTACGATCCAATGGCTGTTACTGCTTTTGCCGGCCACCTGAACGAGCGCGCAATTGTTTACGATTGCATGGACGAGCTCTCGCTATTTCGAGGGGCGCCCCCGGAATTGGTCAAGCGCGAACGCGAATTATTGGCGGTGGCCGATGTGGTCTTTGCCGGTGGGCCGAAAATGTGGAGGGCGAAGAAAGAGTATAACGCGAACTGTTTTTGTTATGGGTGCGGGGTAGACGCGAAGCATTTCGCGGCGGCGCGAGACTTGGCGCTACCGATACCAGGCGAAATGATGGGCCTGCCCCAACCGGTTTACGGCTATATGGGCGTAGTAGATGAACGGATCGACTACGACCTCCTGGCCGCGCTCGCGGATCACGGGGAAGGTAGCGTGGTCATTCTTGGTCCAAGCACGAAAGTAGATCCTGCTTCGTTCCCGCAACGCCCAAATCTCCATTGGTTAGGCGGACGGGATTACGCCGAACTACCGGCTTACCTGAAGGCGTTTGATGTTTGCCTGATGCCGTTCGCGCTGAATGAAGCAACCGCCTTCATCAATCCAACGAAGGCGCTGGAGTACATGGCTACTGCGAAGCCGATTGTTTCGACGTCTATCGATGACGTGGTGGCGCAGTTCAGCGAGGTCGTGGCCGTCGCGCAGAATCACACTGACTTCATCATCAAGGCGCGCGACTGCGCAGAGAAGCCGGACGAAGCGCGGATTCGGCGCGGGCTCAGCCTTGTCTGGCAGAACTCGTGGGATTCAATCGTGCGAAGTCTTGAAGAACGCATTGCCGAGGCGCTTGCGAGCAAACGCACACTCGAAGTCGACGCCGCCTAGCCATGTTCGACTACCTCATTGTCGGCGCCGGTTTCGCCGGAAGCGTCCTTGCCGAACGTCTCGCTCGCGGTTTGAGAAAATCCGTCCTTCTTTGCGATCGGCGTAACCACGTCGGCGGAAATGCCTACGACGAGTATGACGCCGCCGGCATTCTCATTCACAAGTACGGGCCTCACATTTTCCACACGAATTCGAAGGAGATCTTCGATTACCTGTCACGCTTCACCGCGTGGCGCGATTACGAGCATCGCGTTTTGGCGAAAGTGGATGATCACCTCGTGCCGGTCCCGATCAATCTCGACACGATCAACCAGATTTACGGCCGTGATTTTTCGGAGACGGAAGCAGCCGATTTCCTGGCCTCGCTCGCGGAGCCCCGCGACGCGATTCGGACTTCCGAGGATGTCGTTGTCAGCCAGGTCGGCCGACTCCTTTACGAGAAACTGTTTCGCGGATACACCCGCAAACAATGGGGGGTGGATCCCTCCGAGCTTGACGCCCAGGTGACTGCGCGCATCCCGGTGCGGACGAACCGCGACGACCGGTACTTCACCGACCGTTATCAATCCATGCCGAAACATGGGTTCACCCGAATGTTCGAGAACATGCTCGATCATCCGAACATCACGCTCGCCTTGGGAGCTGATTATCGCGAAGTCGCGAAGGAAGCGCGCTATCGCAAGCTCATTTACACCGGGCCGGTCGACGAATTCTTCGATCTTCGTTACGGGAAGCTGCCGTATCGCTCGCTCGATTTTCAACATACGACGCTGGATTGCGAGCGTTACCAGCCGGTGGCGGTGGTCAATTATCCAAATGACTTCAAGTTCACCCGGATCACGGAATTCAAGCACCTGACCGGTCAGCACCACGCGAGGACGAGTGTCGTTTGCGAATATCCATGCGCGGACGGAGATCCGTATTACCCAATTCCGCGGCCCGAAAACGCTGCGATCTACGCGAAGTATCGCGAGCTGGCACTGACGCGGCCGAACGTCCACTTCGTCGGACGGCTCGCCACCTATCGGTATTACAACATGGACCAGGTCGTCGGCCAGGCGTTGACCCTTTACAAAAAACTGGCGGCCCTGGAACCCGTCTCAACACCAGCACATGAAACCGAACCCAGCGATGCAACTTTGGGGCGGGGTCGAATGCACGATCAACCGAGTCCGCGACCGCTCCTTCAGCCAGCTCGCGCTTAGCGGGCATTGGGAGCGGGCCGACGAAGACCTTGAGCGCTTCGCCGCGCTCGGTCTGCGGACGCTGCGCTTTCCGCTGCTTTGGGAAAGCCTTGCGCCGGACTCGCTCGAACACATCGATTGGCGCTGGAGCGATGCGCGCATGGCGAAGCTGCGTTCGTTAGGCATTCGCCCGATCGTTGGCCTACTCCATCACGGGAGCGGCCCGTATTACACCCATCTCCTCGACCCGACGTTTCCAGAGAAGCTGGCGAAGTTCGCAGGTGAGGTCGCCCGTCGTTACCCGTGGATCGACGCCTACACGCCAGTCAACGAGCCGTTGACCACCGCACGATTTAGCGCGCTTTATGGTCATTGGTATCCGCACGCCCGCAACGATCGGGCCTTTACCCAGACGCTCATTAATCAATGCCGCGGGATCGCGCTCGCGATGAAAACCATCCGAGAAGTGAATTCAGGCGCGCAGCTTGTCCAGACCGACGACCTGGGGCGGACATTCAGCACGCCGCATATGAATTACCAGGCCGATTTCGAGAATGAGCGGCGCTGGCTAACGTGGGATCTTCTCCGCGGCAGCGTCGATCGCGAGCATCCGCTTTGGAGTTATTTTGCCTGGCTGGGTTTTGACCTTTCAGCCTTCGATTTTTTCACATCGCAGCCCTGCCCACCTGATGTCCTCGGAATCAATTACTACGTGACGAGCGAGCGCTACCTTGATGAGAACGTCGAAAATTATCCTGCAGAACTCTGGGGTAACAACGGACGGGACGCGTATGCGGATGACGCGGCCGTCCGCGCGCGGGTCGCCGGTCTGGCTGGCATCGGCTCATTGTTAGCCGAAGCCTTCCGTCGTTATCGGACACCACTTGCACTCACGGAAGTTCACCTCGGATGCACCGAAGACGAGCAACTGCGCTGGTTCGCCGAACTCTGGGATAGAGCCCACACTTCCCGCGCCGCCGGCATCGATGTCCGCGCGGTGACAGCATGGTCGCTTCTCGGCGCGTTCGATTGGGACAGCCTTGTCACGGAAAGGCGCGGACATTACGAACAGGGTGTGTTCGACGTCCGGTCCGGCGACCGACGACCTACCCTGCTTGCTTCCGCTATTCGATGCCTCACTTCGGGTCAGAGGTTCGATCATCCTGCGCTTAGATCACCAGGGTGGTGGCGAAAAACCTCTCGCCTTCGCGAAAGTATCACCGCGATGACGCCCTCATCGGTCTGCGCGTAACTGGTTCGGTTCCGGGCCGGGCCGCTGTCTCGCTCCAGCATCCCGGCGCCCCGTTTCTGAATTTTGGAGCTTGGGGCTTGGTATTTGGAGCTTCATCCTAAGCCATGGCAGCGACAGTTAATGTGAACGGGCGAATTTCCACCGACCACGACGCGGTCATCCCGGTCTTCGATCACGGTTTCCTTTACGGCGAAGGAATTTACGAAACGCTTCGCACTTATAATGGCCGGCTTTTTCTCTATGACCGTCACATGCGCCGGCTCCGCCACTCGGCTGGATTGATCAATCTCCCGATTCCATTCACCGACGATGAACTGACCGCTCGCATTCGCGATACGATCGCCGCTGCTAAACTCGATCACGACGACGCCTATGTTCGCGTCCTGGTTACTCGTGGTGTCGGTGAACTGACTTACAACTTAAACGCAACGCCGAAACCGTCATGGGTCATCATCGTTAAACCGCTCCCCTCGCCTGCCTCCGACCTTTACGAAAAGGGCGTGAAGGTCGTGCTGGTCGACGTAGTCCGGAATCATCCGCGATCGGTGAATCCGGCAATCAAAAGCAACAATCTGATGAATTCAGCGCTGGCCGCACAAGAGGGATTCAAACGGGGCGGGTTCGAAGCCGTCATGCGAAATTATCGCGGCGAGCTGACCGAGTGCACGCAGTCCAATCTCTTTATCGTCAAGAACAGTGTCGCCCTCACGCCACCGCTCGATTCTGGCTTGCTCCCGGGCATCACGCGCGAATTCATTTTCGAAATCGGACGGACTGGCGGCATCGAAGTCCGCGAACAGGTTCTCCGCGATGACGATCTCTTCAGCGCTGATGAAGCGTTCCTGACCAGCACGACGCGCGAGATCCTCCCGATCGTAACAGTCGACGAGCGAGTTATCGGGAGCGGCGAGCCAGGTCCGATCACGACGAAGCTATTGATAGCCTTCCGCGATCTGACCTGTAGCCTCGGTCTACCTGTAGCGCCGTAGAGTTGGCGAATGCGAATGACCGCGGACCACTTGCGCGGTTAATTCGGCGGTCATAAATCGCAGTGGTAAAGCCAATTGCGCGCTTCCCAATCTTTCCGGCGACGCTAAAATGCGCCCCGACGCGTAATGGAGCGACCCAATTTCTTCGCCGAGCTGAAGCGGCGCAACGTTTATAAGGTCGCGATCGCCTACATCGTGGCCGCCTGGGCTTTGGCGCAAGGGTTCGCGCAGGTGCTGCCGGTCTTTGATGTACCTAACTGGGCCGTGCGGATCCTTATCGTGTTGCTGGTGGTAGGCTTTCCCGTGGCGCTGGCCCTTGCCTGGCTGTTCGAAATCACGCCGGAAGGAATCAAGCGGACGGAAGATGTCGATCCGGCCGAGTCAATCAGACGTCGAACGGGTCGCAAGATCGTAGCGCTGACCCTCGCACTAGCCGCAGTCGCTCTGGCCGTAACAATCGTGCGACTACCGCATCCAACTGGAGTGGATCAGGCCCTTCCTTCTCGCGTGGTCGACAATTCGACCAATGTTTCTTCAAAAAGCATTGCGGTTTTGCCTTTCGTGAACATAAGCGGCGATAAAGGCGACGAGTATCTCAGCGACGGGATGACCGAGGAGTTGCTCAATGTCCTCTCGAAGGTGAAAGGGTTGCGGGTGCCCGGACGCAGCTCCTCCTTCGCGTTCAAGGGAATCAACGAAGAGGGCATCTTCCGAAAAGTCGGCGAGCAATTGCACGTTCACTCGGTCCTGGAGGGTAGTGTCCGCAAAGCGGGGGAGAAGCTGCGAATTACCGCACAGCTCATCAACGTGGCCGATGGTTTTCACCTCTGGTCAGAAACCTATGACGGCGACATGAATGACATCCTGGCCGTGCAAAGTGACGTGGCGAAACGCGTGGTTCAAGCTTTGCAGATCGAGCTCGGTGCCGACGAACAACGCGCCCTGGCCAGGAAGCCCACCGAGAACCCGGAAGCACATCGCCTTTATCTGCTCGGTCGTTACCACTTTTACAAGTTTACCCGGGCGGATTGGACCAGCTCCATTCACTATTACGAAGAAGCGCTGAAAGTAGATCCGGGTTTCGCATTAGCCTACTCCGGATTGGCCGATACTTACGGATGGGCTGGAGGTCAGATGATCGCGGGTAAAAAAGCGTGGGCCAGAGAAATGGAGCTGGCCCGGAAGGCGGTGGAGCTCGATCCGAATCTCGCCGAGGCGCATCTATCCATGGGGACAGCTCTCTTCAGCGAACTAAATCCGAACGCGTCCACGAAGGAACTCGACCGCGCGGTGGCGCTGAATCCGAACCTCGCTCTGGCTTACGACCAGTATGGCTGGA
>JBJMXC010000119.1:0-7217 GCA_045809825.1 Chthoniobacterales bacterium
CTGCTTTCGGCAGGAGCGCCTGAGAACGAGAGTGGGAAAGCCCGCCTCCGACTCACCAATGGATTTCATATGACATATATTGTATGATGTTATTGGGGACGGCGCCGCCGAGGGTGCTAATGGATTCTCGTGGCTACCCTGCTGTTGGAGGCGCGAAGGTCCCGAGCCCGAATTCCTGATGGGTTAATTGAGCGGCGCGGTCTGCGTCGGCGTCGTCGATCACCACGGCGATTTTGATTTCGGATGTCGAAATCAGTTGGATGTTGATCGCGCCTTTCCCAAGACAATCGAACAAACGCGCCGCGACCCCGGAATGTGAACGCATCCCGATCCCGACAACGCTCAGTTTGGCGACGCCGCCTTTCGTGATGAGGCCGGATGCCCGGACTTCTTTCACCAGTGGCGTCAGCAGCTCGGTCACGGCTGGCAGATCGTTCTCGTGAATCGTGAACGAAACGTCTGTTGTGCCGTGTTCGGAGACACTTTGGACAATCATGTCGACGCCGATGTTCCCGCTGGCGATCGTCGAGAAAATTCGGCCGGCAATGCCCGGTTTATCTTGGACATCATCAATGGTGACCTTCGCCTGCTTCCGTTCGATGCTGATACCGCGAATCACGACATCCTCCATGTTCGCCGTCTCTTCTTTCGCCAGCGTGCCCGGATCTTTCTTGAAACTGGACCGGACTTCGAATTCGACGCCGAATTTCTTCGCGAACTCGACCGCGCGCGATTGCATCACCTTCGATCCGGCGCCAGCCATCTCGAGAAGCTCGTCGTACGAAACTTCGTCGATTTTTTTCGCGGATGTAACGACGCGCGGGTCGCAGGTAAAAACGCCGTCGACGTCGGTGAAAATCTGGCAGGCATCGGCGTTCAACGCCCCAGCGAGCGCGATTGCGGTCAGGTCCGAGCCACCCCGGCCCAGCGTAGTCGTTTCGCCATCGGCGTTCTGCCCTTGGAAGCCGGCAACGACAATAATGTAATCTTCAGCCAGGAGGGCCTGGATGCGGCGTGGCGTGATGTTGGCGATCTTCGCGCGAGTATGGGCGCGATCTGTCAGGATCCCCGCTTCAGCGCCACTAAGCGAGATCGCCTTGCCACCGAGGGCATTGATTGCCATCGCGGTCAGCGCGACGGCGGCCTGTTCGCCGGTAGCGAGAAGGACATCCATCTCGCGTTCTTCGGGGCGCTCCGAGGTATCACGCGCGAGCTTGATCAGGTTGTCGGTCACTCCAGCCATTGCTGAAACGACAGCGACGACGCGGCACCCTTCGTCCCGCGTCTCCAGGATTTTTTTGGCGACGTTGCGGATGCGCTCGGGCGAGCCAACCGAGGTGCCGCCATATTTCTGGACGATCAATCGCATTGCGCAGCCGTGTCGAACCGCAGAATCACGGCGGGATGGTTTCGTTATTCTGGGGTCGCTGTCAACTCAGGTCACACCAATCGCTTCGAGAACGGCCGCCTCATTGGCGGCAATCGCTTGCAACGCCCGGGTCCCTCGCACGATAACGTCGGGATCTTTCAAGCCGTGGCCGGTGACCGTGCAAACAATGCGCGCGCCTTCGCGCACGCCCGCAAACGAGAAGGGCGATTCGCGCGCCGGATCGCAGCATTTCATCAGCCCGGCAATCGGTGCAGCGCTCGCCGGCTCGACGAAAATCCCTTCGTGCGAGGCGAGCCATGATTGAGCCGCGAGAATTTCTTCGTCGGTTACGATATCGACCGCTCCTTTCGAGTCGACGATCGCCTGGTGCGCCGCTTTCCAGCTCGCCGGATTTCCAATTCGGATGGCGGACGCGACCGTCGCTGGGTTCGTAATGACACATCCGTGAAAGACCGGCGCGGCGCCGGCCGCCTGAAAGCCGATCATGGCGGGAAGTTTCTTGGATTTGCCGGCGGCGTGGTAGGCGCGGTAGCCAGCCCAGTAAGCCGTGAGGTTCCCCGCATTCCCAAGCGGCAACAGGTGCAGGTCCGGCGCCTCGCCCAAGTCGTCGACCACTTCGAAGGCGCCGCTCATCTGACCGGCGATTCGATCAGGATTGATGGAGTTCACGATGGCGAACTGATCCCGCTCTCCTAATCTCCGAACGATTGCGAGGGCGTCGTCGAAGTTTCCATCAATCGTAATTACTTTCGCGCCGTAGGCGAAAGCCTGGACCAGTTTTCCGCTGGCAATTTTTCCCGCGGGCAGAACAACGACGCAACGCATTCCAGCCCGGGCCGCATACGCAGCCGCGGACGCCGACGTGTTGCCCGTGGAGGCGCAGATCAAAACGGTTGCTCCGTGCTCGAGGGCTTTCGATACGGCGACAGTCATTCCGCGATCCTTGAACGAGCCGGTCGGATTGAGTCCTTCGTATTTGAGGAACACTTCGCAGCCACGCGCGACGATTTTGCTTAGGCGTGGGGAAAAGATCAGCGGCGTCGATCCTTCGCCTAACGAGACGATTGGAGTCGCATCGGAAACCGGAAGATATTCGCGATAACGCTCGATGACTCCCCTGCCCCGTGGCGGAGCGGCGATTCCAAAGGCGGGATTCATTTCACAATCTGTTGTAACGACGGCGCTCTGTCGCCGTGAAAACGCTTTGCCGCAAACCGCGCTTCCTTACGCTGACAGGGCGGCGCCGCTACAATTAAGACGTCGGGGAACTGGAAACCGCCTCCTTGTTTAGTTGATGCGCGCTGCTTGCGAGTTGAGTGTTGGCCGGTTTCGTTTAACCGTCATCCCTTCCGCATGCCCGCACTGAGCAAAGAAGATAAATTACGCCTGCTGACCATTCTGCTGGAGAGCCGGCACGGCGATCTGCGCGAACAGAATTTGAACCGACAAGGGAAGGGTCATTTCCATGTTTCCGGGATGGGACACGAAGGCCTGGCCGCGCTCGGCTTCGCCATGGTCCAGGGCGACTACATCGTTCCTTATTACCGCGACCGCGGATTGGTGCTTGGCCGCGGGGTTGCGTCGCGCGAGCTGGCGCTGGATTATTTCGCGAAGAAGAAAGGCCAGAGCCATGGCCGCCAGATGCCGTCGCATTACAGTTATGCATCGCGCGGGATTTGGAGTGTGCCCACCCCAACCGGGTCGCAGCTTTTACCCGCTTGCGGGATTGCCTGGGGCATCCAACTGGACAAAAAGCCGAACGTTGTCGTTACCACCATCGGCGATGCTGCGACGCGCCAGGGAGATTTTTTCGAGGCCGTGTGTTTTGCGAAGGAGCGCAAGTTGCCGGTCGTGTTCGTGGTCGAGGACAACAAGTACGGCATCAGCAGCCCCACGCGAAAAATTAATCCGCGCGCGCTCGACGTTCTTCAGCCTAACGACTGGCAGGAGCTCGATGGCCGCGACATCCAGCAAATTTATGACGCCGGGACGAAAGCGTTCGAATCAATGCGCGCCGGAAACGGACCGGCATTTTTCTGGGTAAATATGGAACGGCTTTCGAGCCATACGAGCTCGGACGATCACAAACTCTATCGCAGCGCCGAAGAACTGGCCGAGTGCGAGAAGTGCGACCCCCTAAAATGCTGGAGCGAACAGCTCATCGCGGACGGCGTTCTTTCCGCGGACGATTACGCAAAGCTCGACCAGGAAATAAAGGAGCGGATCCGCGGTGAATTTGCGGAGGCGGAGCGCGCGGAAGACCCATCGGCGGACGAGCTGCAATTGCAGATCACGGGCGATCTGCCTGCGCTCGACAACGAGGTATTGCCTCCGGGCAAGTATCGGATCGGCGACACGATTAACAAAACGTTGCGGCTCGGCTTAAAGGAAAGCCGCGACCGGATCGTTTTCGGGGAGGACGTTGAAGATCCAAAGGGCGGCGTCTTCCGGCTCACCCAGAAGCTCTCCACTGAATTCCCGGAACAGGTTTATAATTCACCGCTGGCGGAATCGACAATCCTCGGCGTCGCGTGCGGACTTGCGTCCTACGGCAAGCGGCCCGTGTTCGAATTGCAGTTCATCGATTTCATCGGGCCCGGGTGGAACCAGCTGGTCACAAATCTTTCGACACTGCGCTGGCGCTCCTTCGGGACATGGACCTGCCCGGTGGTGATCTATGCGCCGTACGGGGCCTACCTGCCAGGCGGAAGCTTGTGGCACAGCCAGGCGAACGAAGCGGCGCTGGCCCATTTTCCGGGGATCAACGTCGCGATCCCGAGCACGCCGGAAGACGCAGCTGGGTTGCTTTGGACCGCGATGCACTGCGAAGACCCGACGTTTGTCCTCGTGCCGAAACATCTGCTCTGGGCTGAGCACGAATCGACCGACCCCGTGAAAGCGGTCCCGCTCGGCGCGGCGCGAAAACGGAACATCGGTTCGGACGTCACGTTGGTGGCGTGGGGCAATACGGTCGAGAAATCACTCGAGGCGCTGGCCGAAATCGGTGACGAGATGAGTGTCGATTTGATCGATCTGCGCTCGATCGTGCCGTGGGACCGTGAAGCGATCGAAGAATCGGTGGGGCGGACCGGGCGGTTGGTGGTCGTACAGGAAGACAGCGAAAACTGCAGTGTCGGCCAGATGATCGTGGCCCATCTGACGGGTCGTGCTGAGATCTGGAGCGAACTACTCGCGCCGCCGGTACTCGTGAGCAAAACGAACGTCATGATCGGCTACAACCCGATCTACGAATACGCGGCGCTGCCGGACGTGAAACGAATTGTTGGCGCGTTGCGGCGTGCAATGTCTGCGACGGAAACGACGCGTCCGCGCGTTGCTGTAGCCGGGATCGATCGTCCCGGCCGAAGAACTGAAAAACCGGCGCCTGCCAAAAAGGCTGCCGACGTCACCGATCCCGGTTACAACAAAGGAATGGGTACGCAGAAGATCATCGTTCCGATCATGGGCGAAGGAATTCGCAATGCCAAGGTCGTGACGTTGCTAAAAAAGCCAGGCGACAAAATCGACCTCGACGATCCGCTGTGCGAAGTCGAGACGGACAAAGCGGTCTACCCGATCGAGTCCTCGTTTGTCGGCACGATGGGCCAATGGAAGACCGAAGTCGGGGCGACGGTGGATATCGGCCAGGATCTGGGGACGATCCTGACCGAGGGCGACGCTTTTGAATCTCAGATCGAAGCCGCGGCGGAGGCGTCGCCGGACCGAAATGGCGATTCTGTCGCGGAGCAGCCGACACGGTTGTCTCCACAAAAGAAGCAGAGTGCGACGATCGAGCCGGCACTTTCACAGACAATCGTGCGCCGACTCAACCGCGTCGTTCCTGCGAACCTGCAAATCGATGCCAGCTGGGATGCGATTCGTTTGGCAAGGGAGAGTGCAAAAAAGAAAGACGGCAAAAATGCGGCGTCGCCATCTGCCATGCTGGCGTGGGCGGTTGTCCGCGCGATGGAAAAGCACGCACCATTTCGACGGACGATTCTCGACGACGATCAGATTGTGCAGAGCGATGAGTTCGATCTCGGGATCGCTGTCGCGTTAGACGAAGATCGGCTAGCGACAGCTGTTGTTACCAAAGCGAACACGCGCGATTGGCCGGACTTCCTGAAACGATACAATGAGGCAGTCGCTGGCACGCGCACGGGCCGTGTTGATGCGATGAACGCACCGGTCGTCATTAGCAGCCTGGGAGCCTTCGGCGTCCGCGCGGCGGCGCCGATCGTGGTGCCACCGTCAGTCGGGACGTTGTTTGTTGGGTCGGCCCATTTTGAAACGATTGGAGGCGGCAACAAAAGCGTGTCAGCAGAAGTGATCACGCTATCGCTGACCTTCGATCATCGCGTTGTGAACGGCGCTGGCGCGGCCAACTTCGTCCACGAGGTCAGAAATCAGATCGAGACTTTCGCGATTCCGAAGCTGGCGCCGAAATAATCGACGTTACTTGGTGCGCTGAATGTAAGTGGCGACCTGTTCGTCCAGGATCTCCAGCGGCAGTGCTCCATTTTTCAAAACGACATCGTGAAACTGACGCTGATCGAATTTCGATCCGAGCTCGGTTTGGGCACGTTTCCGTAAATCCTGGATCTTAAGCATCCCCACCTTGTAAGCGCAGGCTTGCCCCGGATTCACGATGTAACGTTCGATTTCAGACGTCACTTCCTTTTCACCCATGCCGGTTTTTTCCCGCATGAAAGCGATCGCCTGTTCGCGCGTCCACCGTTTCGCGTGGATCCCGGTATCGACTACGAGCCGCACCGCGCGGAACTGCTCAGCCTGCAAACGGCCGAAGTCGCCGAATGGATCGCCTTCATACCAACCCGCTTCTTTTGCGAGCCACTCGGCGTAGAGCGCCCAGCCTTCCTGGTAGGCGGTGAAAGGAATCAGCTTCCGGAATTCCGGAACGCCCTTCAACTCCTGGGCCGTCGCGATCTGCCAGTGATGACCAGGCACACCCTCGTGATAGGCCAGCGTCGGCATACTCCACTTTGGAATTTCGTTCAGGTCCCGCAGGTTCGCGTAAAAGACGCCGGGGCGAACACGATCCATTGATGCGCCGTTATAATAAGCGCCGGGTGCTGTCGCCTCCTTGAACGCTGGCACGCGTTCGACCTCGATTTTCGCTTTCGGCAAGGTCGCGAACAATTGCGGGCAACGCGCAATAGCGTCGTTGATAAGGCGGGTGTATTCCGCGAGGACCTGAGTCCGGCCGTCGTCGTTGTTCGGGAACAGGAAACGCGGATCTTTCCCGAGCGCTTCCGCCGCTTCGAGAACCGGCCGTCCAGCGAAACCGTTCGCATCGAGGAGGGCGCGCATTTCTGTTTCGATCCTTGCCACTTCGCGCAACCCGAGGGCGTGCACTTCGGCTGGCGGCATAGAGGTGGTCGTACTTTTGCGCAGGGCATAGGCATAGAACGCGTCCCCATCCGGCAGCTTCCAGACGCCGTCGTCCGTCGTCGTCTTGGCCAGGATGCCGTTGAAGTAATCGATCAGTTTCTGGTAGGCGGGATAAACCTGGTCGCTGATCGCCATCTCGATCCGTTTTTGGAAAACGGCGCGCTGCTCGTCCGTCATCCCTTTGATCTTCGCGGTCCGGGTCTTAAATGACGTCGCGAGTATGTTCTCTGCGGGCGGTGTGCTGACGAACTTATTCATTTCATCGAGGACCTTTTCCACGACGAAACGCGGCGGGAGAATTCCCTTCTGTTCACGCAATTTCAAACTCTCGAGAAGCTGGTCGAATTTTGTGCCGACCGCGTTCAACCGTTGCCGATAATATTCACAGTCGCGGGGGGCGAGGAGCCGGTGGGTA
>JBJMXC010000120.1:0-7449 GCA_045809825.1 Chthoniobacterales bacterium
CAGCCCCCGGAATTCCTTCCATCCATTCGAGCCCGCCAAGTCCCGCGCCCTTTCCGGCATACGCTACCTGCTTCAGTTTCGCCCCGACGCCGGCAGTAATTTCCGTGCCGGACACTTCGACCCTGTCGAACTCGCCCCCACACGGATGAATCACGACTCCGCGAATACCGCCATCGCGTACGAGGAGATTCGACCCGCGGCCGAGGACGAATAGCGGCAGCGCTTCGCTCCGGCAAAAACGGATCAGCTCAGCGAATGCTTCTTCTGTTCTGGGTTCGACCCAAAACTGGGCCGGCCCGCCAACGCGCAAGGTCGTGTGTTTGGCCAAGGGCTCGTAAAGGCGGACATCGCCCTCCTGGCCCACGATCATTTTGAGCCGTTCCGCGATGACGAGGTCGGCAGCGAGTGACGACAATTGCTCATGAATATTTCCGGCGCCCAGACTCAGGACGAGATCGCCCGGTGCGATCATGTTGCCGACATCGCGATGGAGCCGGTCCAGGCGCGGCTGATAAGTCACGGACTGATGCCCGTGGGCCGCGATCGCATCCGCAATGGTCTGCCCGCTCACGCCCGGCAGGGGCTTTTCGCTCGCCGCATAAATGTCGGTGACGACGACCCGGTCGGCGTTGTCGAAGGCGCGGCCAAATTCGCGATGGAGCGCCTGGGTCCGCGAGTAGCGATGGGGCTGAAACATCGTCACTACTCGTTTCCGGCCGGTAGAACGTGCCGTGGCCAGGGTCGCCGAAATTTCGGTCGGGTGATGCGCGTAATCATCCACGAGAAGAAAGCGGTCGCTCTGGTATTTGATTTCGAAACGGCGGCGCGCGTGCTGAAATCGGCCGAGCGAAGTTGCGATTTTCTCGAATGGAAGCCCGAGCTCGCTGGCGAGCGCGACGACCCCCAGGGCGTTGCTGACATTGTGCCGGCCGGGGACATTCAAAACGGCTTCCCCAAGTTTTTTGCCGCCGCGAACCACGCGAAAGACTGAGGCGAAATCGCGAAGCTCGAGATCGACTCCACGGTAATCGGCCCGCTCGGAAAACCCAAAAGAGATTGGGCGTGGATGCTGCCGGCAAAGGCGGCTCGCGTGCGGATCGTCGGCGCAAAAAAAAGCCGCGCCACTGCTCTGCTCGAGCAATTGGGAAAAGACGGCCTCAATCGCGGCCAGATCCGCATAGAAATCCAAATGCTCTTCCTCGATGTTGAGGATAAGGGCGTGCTCGGGTTTGAAGTAGCGGAGGGTCCCGTCGCTTTCGTCTCCTTCCGCCACGAAATATTCGCCGCGCATGTCCCAGTGCGCGTTCGATCCAAGGAGGGGAATCTCAGCGCCGACGTAGTGGGAAGGATGCAATCCTCCTTCGCGCAAAACATGCGCCGCCATGGCCGAGGTCGTCGTTTTGCCATGCATTCCGGCGACGACGATCCCGCGCTTTCCCGACATGATTGCCGCCAGCGCTTCGGCCCGTCGCAGAAGCGGTTTCCCGGCGTTTGTAGCGGCAATCCGAATCGGATTGTCTTCTCGAATCGCGGACGAATAGATCACGAGATCGGCATCCTCCGCGTCTTCGGCGCGATGCTCGGCGCGAAAGCGCAGGCCGAGGCGTTGCAAGCGGTTAACCTCCCACGACGCGACTTTGTCGGAGCCACTGACGTCGTGCCCGAGTTCGAGAAGCAAAGCTGCGATCCCACTCATCCCGCTCCCGGCCACGCCAATCAGATGGATCCGATGACGTTGCTGCGTCAGCATCTCCCGGAGATTGAGTTTAGAGGCGAGCGTCATGATTCGACTGGGTATACCTCTCCATCGTTTCGACCACGAGCGCAGCGGCATTTTTTGGAGCCAGACGCGCCGAAACTTCCGCGAAACGCTGGCGCTTCTCCGCATCGTCGATCAACTCGCGGATTTTCTGCGCGAGTAGTTCGGAAGTGAGTTCGGATTCCTTTAAGAGCAGGGCCGCGCCGGCGCGCACGAAAATTTCCGCGTTCCTGGTCTGGTGGTCTTCCGCCGCATACGGGTACGGAATCAGGATGGACGGAAGCGAAAATGCCGCCAGCTCCGCGAGACTGGCCGCACCGGATCGCGCGATGGCCAAATCCGCCGCGCTATAAAGTTCTTCCATAGCGTGATGAAACGCCGCCACGTAAGCTGGAATATTCTCGCGCCGATAATTGTCCGCCACGAGCCGCTCGTCGCGTGTTCCGGAAAGATGAATCACCTGAATCGGCATTTCGTGCAGTAACGGCAGTGATTTGATCACCGACTGGTTGATTCCGGTCGCTCCCTGGCTGCCGCCCATCACCAGCAGCGTCGTGAGATCTTCGCGCAGACCGAGCTTTCGCCGCGCCTCCCTTTGCTCGAGCGGCTGGAGCTCTTTCCGAATCGGCGTTCCCGTTACTTCGGTGCGCGCGTTCGGGAAAAAAGCCGCGCATTCCTTGAAGCCAAGGAGAACCGCGCGCACCATTCGCGCCGTAAGCCGGTTCGCCTTACCCGGAATCGCGTTCGATTCGTGGATGAAACTCGGCACCCCGCGAATTTTTCCTGCGAGGACCGGCGCCGTGGAAGTGAATCCGCCCATTCCCAGAACCACGTGCGGCTTGAATTTCCGGTAAACCGAACGGCAAAGGCGCAGGCTCTCACCGAAACGGCCGGCAAAGCCGAAAATCTTCGGCGAGAAAAGCGAAGGCAGTCCAACCGTCGGCAACTTTTGATACCGAAATTCCGAATGCCCGGAGATGGCGAGCGAATCAATTTCCTTTTCAGAAACAAAAAGAAGGACCTCGTGTCCGCGCGCCCGCAGGACCTCAGCCACAGCGAGGCCGGGAAAAAGATGGCCGCCGGTTCCTCCACACGCGATGACGGTGTTCATGTTGTGAATGCGGAATGCAGATCGCAGATTGCACATTGGTTACGAGTCGACGCTTTCCGGAATCGGCAATCGGCAATCGGCATTCTGGAATGGTTCATATCCGAGGAGTCGTTCGCGCCCTGATCACCGCGCTCTTCTTTTTCGCAGGCTCGAGCACTCCCTGGCGGTAAATATTTAAGAGAAGCCCGACCCCAAAGAGACAAGCCGCCAAATTCGATCCTCCGTAACTGACGAATGGCAATGGCAGACCTTTGTTCGGCAACAGCGATGTCGTGACCCCGATATTCACCGCCGCCTGCAAAGCGAGCAGCGACACGATCCCGCTTCCCAGGAGCAGGCCGGGGCGATCCTTCGCGTGGAGCGCGATCATCAATCCGCAAACGATGATCACGACAAAGAGAAACACGACGAGCAAACTCATCCGCAATCCCAGCTCCTCACCGATCATCGGGAAAATAAAGTCGGTGTGCGCATACGGCAGGTAGAGCATTTTTTGACGGCCATTCCCTAGGCCGAGCCCTTCCATTCCCCCGCTCCCCCACGCGATCAGCGCCTGCATCTGCTGAAGCCCGGCGTCGTCCTTGAAGCGTTCCGGGTCCATGAACGCAGCCAGCCGCCCCATTCGTTCCGACATGTGGGTAGCAACAAATAAAATACCGCCGACACCAGCCAGCGAGAGCACACCGAGCAATGCCGGATGGGTCCCCGCGACAAACATCACCGCGAACATGGTCGCGCCGATCAGCGCGGTCGTTCCCAGGTCCACTTCCATCACGATCAGGAGAAGAGCGCTGGTGATGATCGCGAACGGAATCAAGAATCCCGGGAGTAATCGGCCGCTCTCTTTTTCCCGCGCCCCGAACCAGGCTGCGAGAAAGAAGGTGGCCGCGACCTTCGCGATCTCGGAAGGTTGAAAGGTCAGCGGTCCGAGAGAGACCCACCGCCGCGAGCCGTTGATGCGCATCCCAACGTGGGGGACAAAACAAAACGCCAGCGCGATGAGTGCGAGGCCGAACCAGATCCACCACGTTCGCAGCCAGAAATGGTAATCGATCATGGCGGCCGCCGCGCAGACAACGAATCCCACCCCGAGCCAGACCGCCTGGCGTTTAACAAAAAAATACATGTCGCCGTGGCTGTCTTTCGCGAACGCGCTCGTGCTGAAAAGCATCACGATCCCAACGACCAGCATGCCGAGGACAGCGAGAAATAAGAAGTAAGCGCTCTTCCGGTGCATTTAGATTTAGGCGCGGCTCCAAACCAATGCGGGAGGGGCCTTGGGGCCCCGACTCGAACAGCAAAAACAGTCCGGGCGGAAACGCCCCTCCCACATTGGTCTGAACTCCATCGTTAATCAGATCTCTTCGACTTCGTTTGTTTCGGCGCGGGGATGATCAATTTCTTTCCAATCTTTAACTTGTGCTCATCCTCAATGTCGTTCGCCGCGAGCAACTGGGCCGAGGTAATCTTGAACTTTTTCGCGATCGAAACCGGCGTGTCCCCCTTCGCAACTACATAGCTTTTTTTGCTTTCGGGCTTCGGCGTATTCTCGACCGCCGGCTTTACCGCAATTGCTTTCCGTTCTTCCTTCACCACCGGTTTCGTCGTGGCCATCTCGTCGCGCGGCTTTGACACCGTTTCCGCCGTGGACATTGCCGGCGCGCTTACTTTTTGGGATGTGGCCGGGGCAACGGTTTTCGTGCTCGTCGTCGCTGGCGGGACCAGGCCCTGACGGCTCTTGATCGCGTTAAAAGCAATGATGCCCGCGACAGCGACAACGTGGAGAACGAGAACGATGAGGAGCGCCCGCGACAACCTCATGTTGGGCTCGGACATCTCTTCGTAATCCATTTCGTCGGCCGCTCCGAGCGACCTCCGCGTCGCCGTAGCGCGCAACTTCTTGGCTGGAAAAAGGCTGGGTAATCTCATGGCTTATTTGGGCAGGGCGTTGACGAGGGCACGGAATTGGTCGCCGCGATCGGCGTAGCTTTTGAACATGTCGAAGGAGGAAGTCCCGGGAGAAAAAAGGACCACTTCGCCGGACTGGGCGGCGGCATGGGCGCGCTCCACCGCGTCGGCAAGCGAGCTGGCGATCTCGCACGGCACCGTATCTTTCCAGTCGGCGCAAATCCGCGCAGCCATTTCGCCGATCAAGATGACCGCACGTGCTTTTTCGGCGACGAGCGGTTGGAGCGTTTCGAACGTGAATCCCTTGTCTTTCCCACCGGCGATAAGGATGACCTTGCGAGTCTGCGACAGGAGCGCCTTTTCGACGGCGTCGAGGTTGGTCGCCTTCGAGTCGTTGATGTAAGTAACGCCGCTGAGATCGCGGACAAATTCGCAACGATGGGGCCGCGGCTGGTAAGCGTGCAGCGGCGGGAGCATTTGCTCGAAGGTCAATCCGCGCGCGACCCCAACGGCCAGCGCCGCCATTACGTTCTCGATATTGTGCGAGCCGCGCAGTTTCGTGTCGGCCATCCGCAGGACCGGCCGGTTTTGATAGACGATGGAGCCACCTTCCAGCCGAAAATCGGCCTGGTTGGTGTAGGCACTGAAACTCAGCTTGCGCGCCGCGATCTTCGGCAATGACTCGCCGGCGTTGATCACAGCAACGTCGTCACCGGTCTGGTTCTCAAAGATTCGCAGCTTGGCGGTGCGATATTCCGCGACCGAGCGATAACGATCCAGATGGTCGGGCGCGAAATTCAGCCAGACGCTGACTGCGGGGCGAAACGTCGTGATCGTCTCGAGCTGAAAAGAGCTGACCTCGACGGTGAGGACATCGAGACCGCGATCTTCGAGCGCCACTTCGCAGAGCGGCTTGCCGATGTTTCCGCATGCGATCGTCTGCTGGCCGCAAGCGTTCAGCATTTGGGCCAGCAATTCGGTCGTGGTGGTTTTGCCGTTCGTTCCGGTGATCGCGATTACCGGCACGTCCACGGAACGCCAGCCCAGCTCGAGTTCGCCAATCGTTTCGATTTCTCGCGCTGAAAAATTCATGGCAAGCGGCGAGATCGGATCGATGCCTGGACTTAGGACGATCAGATCGTACGGAGACGAATCACTCTCCGCCGCGGAGCCGCAACGCACGGTGACGCCACGTGTTCGAAGATTCTCGATCGTCGATTTGAGCAGCTTGGTTTCCTCGGCGCTGTCGAGGACGGTAACTTCGGCGCCTTCTTTCCGGAGGAGCAGCGCGGCGGCGGTGCCACTCAGCCCCGCGCCCAAAACCGCAACCTTTTTGCCGGAGTATTTCACGTTACCTCAATTTCAAGGTCGCCAGGCCAAGCAGTGCAAAGATGGCCGACAAAATCCAGAACCGGACGATGACCGTGTTTTCCTTCCACCCCCGCAGCTCGAAATGATGATGCAGGGGCGACATCGCGAAAATCCGTTTGCCAGTGAGGCGAAAGCTCATCACCTGCAGAATCACGGAGACTGCCTCGAGAACGAACACGCCGCCGACGACCGCCAGGAGCAATTCCTGTTTGCAGCAAATCGCGATGACGCCGATCACACCGCCAATCGCAAGCGCACCGGTATCGCCCATGATGACCTTGGCCGGGTGGCAATTGAACCAGAGGAACCCGAGCCCCGCCCCAACCAGCGCCGAGCAAATCACCGCGAGCTCACCGGTATAGGGATAGAAAGGGACCTGGAGGTAATCGGCGATCCGGTAATTTCCGGCCGCGTAGGAGAGGAGCCCGTAGGCAAAAGCGACGGTAACGGTGCAACCGATGGCGAGGCCGTCGAGACCGTCCGTGAGGTTGACTGCGTTCGAGGAGCCAACAATAACGAACGCGAAAAAGATGAGGGTCAGCCATCCCATGTTGGGCACGACCGGGATTTTGAAAAACGGCAGGTAAAGTGAACGGGCCTGAACTTCGATCAGCGGATTCGTCAGGAAGACGGCCGCAACAATGGCCGCCAGGACGAGCTGGCAAATCAACTTGATCCGGCCACTGATTCCGGCGGAATGCTTCTTTGTTACTTTGAGATAATCGTCCACGAACCCGAGAGCCCCGAGGTAAACCATGCTGAAGAGGGCCAGCCAGACGAAGCGGTTATCGGGGCGCGCCCAAATAATGCCGGACGCCACAACGGCTCCAATGACGAGCACGCCGCCCATCGTCGGGACTCCCGCCTTGGCGCTGTGCAGCTCGGCGAGGCGATGCACTTCCTCCGCGGTGCGGATCGGCTGCCCCACTTTCAAGGCTATGAGTTTCCGAATTACGAAATTCCCGAAAGCGAGCGAGAGAACGAACGCGGTGACTGCCGCGGCCACAGCGCGAAACGTAACGTAACTAAAGACGTTGAACCCCTTAATGTCGTCGCTGAGCAGATGAAGATAATACATCATGGCGCGACCTCCTCGGTCTTTTGCCGGTTCGCGAATTCTTCCATGACCCGTTCCATCCTCGCCGAACGGCTTCCCTTGATCAGGATCAAATCTCCGGGCGCAGCATTTTTTTCCAGGATATCTGCCGCTTCGGCAGGCGAGCTCACGGCGATCGTTTTTTGCAGACCGGCCTGCTCCGCGCCGCGAACGATGATGGCCGCGCCGGATGATCCAACCGCA
>JBJMXC010000121.1:0-16356 GCA_045809825.1 Chthoniobacterales bacterium
AAGGCGGCCACGTTCCAGGTGCGCACCACATTTTTCTGGCGGAACTGTGGAAGCGATTTGGCGAACTGGATAAATCGAAGCCCACCGCGGTTTACTGCGCGAGCGGATATCGCGCAAGCATTGCTGCCAGCATTCTAAAAGGTGAGGGCTTCGCTAACGTGCGCAATGTCCCAGGTAGCTGGCACGCCTGGAAAGAAGCAGGCTATCCGATCGATCGCAACGCGACTCAGGAAAAAGCAGCCTAGTTTCGCTCCATGATTACGCGGGAGAAAGAACCGCCGAATCTCGAAATGCCGTTCAGCGCACTCGAGAGTTTTGTTACACCAAACGAACAATTTTACATTCGCTGCCACTTCCCGATTCCAAGGATCAATGAGCGTGATTGGCGTTTGAAAGTAGAAGGCAAGGTGGGCCGACCATTCGAGGTCACGATGGACGACTTGCGCCAGATCCCTGCGCAGACGATCACGGCTACGGTCGAATGTGCCGGCAACAGCCGCGTTTTTCTCGTTCCGAAAGTAAAAGGCGTTCAGTGGGAACTCGGTGCTGTCGGTAATGCGGAATGGACTGGCGTTAGACTGCGCGACGTTCTGCAACGCGCCGAGATGGCTAACCAGGCGCGCGAAATCATTCTCGAAGGCGCTGATAACGGCACCATCGCCGAGCCACCGCGTCCCGCTGGCAAAATAAATTTTGCGCGCAGTCTTCCCATCGAAAAAGCAATGGACGATGTCCTGTTGGCGTTCGCGATGAACCGCGAGCCGCTCAGCGCCGCGCACGGTTTCCCGCTGCGCGCGATCGTTCCCGGTTGGTACGGAATGGCGTCAATTAAATGGCTCCAGCGGATCATTGTCACCGATAAACCATTCAATGGTTACTACCAATCGATTGATTACGCTTACTGGCGGCGAGACGAGGCTGGGCCCTGGCTGGTCCCATTGACCACGATGCAGGTGAAGGCGGAGATCGCGTGGCCGGAACATAATGAACTCATTCGTGCTAACGAAAATTATACGGTTAAAGGTGCAGCCTGGACGGGCGATGCCGAGGTCGCGAAAGTGGAAGTCACTTTCGACGGTGGGAAGTCGTGGAAAGAAGCCACCCTCAAAGATGATTTGATCAAAAATGCGTGGCGACTTTGGGCGTTCGAATGGCGAAGACCTGCGCCGGGGAGTTATACCTTGATGGCGCGCGCGACAGATTCACGCGGTCGAATCCAGCCAATGGAACGCGATGCCAACGGCGGTACCTACATGATTAGCCATTGTCTGCCGATTGAGGTGGAAGTGCGGTGAAAAATCGTCATCCCGAGCGAAGTCGAGGGATCCCGGGCAAGTTATCTTTAAGATTACGCAATGGGATTCCTCGACTCCGCTCGGAATGACGAAGTAAGCTACGCCCCCTTTTCGATCGGCGCGGCGACGCGATTGCCCCACTCCGTCCACGAACCATCGTAATTCCGGACATTGTTTAGTCCGAGCAGATAGGTGAGGACAAACCAAGTGTGGCTCGAACGTTCGCCGATTCGGCAATACACGACGGTGTCCGTGCCGGGTTTCAACCCGCATCCTTCCAGGTAAATCTGGGCTAGTTCGCTCGCCGATTTGAATGTGCTGTCGTCGTTTGCCGCCGTTTTCCACGGCACACTTTTCGCGCCTGGAATGTGACCGCCGCGCAGCACGCCCTCCTGCGGATATTCCGGCATATGGGTGACGTCGCCCTTGAACTCGCCCGGCGACCGGACATCGATCAGCGGTTTGCCTGCTTTGCTTTGGGCGAGCGCTTCATCGGCAAAGGCACGGATCTCCTTGTCGAACCGCTTTGCCGGCACCGGATAATTGGTGGCGGCATATTGCGGCACCTCTCGCGTCATCGGGCGCCCCTCGGCTTTCCACTTATCGCGGCCTCCATTGAGAATCTTTACCTTCTCGTGGCCAAACAATCGGAATGCCCAAAGCGCGTAGCAGGCCCACCAGTTCGCCTTGTCGCCGTAAAAAATGCAGGTTGTGTCGGGCGTGATCCCGTTGCGACTGCATAGCTCCGCGAATTTATCCGGCGAAATGTAATCGCGGATGATCGGGTCCTGAAGATCGCTCCGCCAATCGATATGGACCGCTCCGGGGATATGGCCGGTGTCGTAGAGCAGAATGTCTTCATTCGACTCGACGATGCGGACCCCGTCGTCGGTCAGATGTTTCTCAAGCCATTCCGCATCCACCAGCGCCTCTGGATGCGCATACTCATTCGGGGTTGTGCTCATGATAGGTCGAGTTTGAGCCGCGCCTCCGCCGGTAGCAAACCATTTGCCCGATTATCCTTACCGGCGCCCGGTCTGATCGATCGGGGGGCGTGGCGGAAACCTTGAGTCGAATTTGCCTTGCCCCTATACTTCGCCCCTCATGCGCCTTCTACTCATCGAAGACAAGAAAAAGACCGCCGCTTTTCTAGCCAAAGGTTTGCGGGAAGATGAGCTCGAAGTCGAGATCGCCCACGATGGCGAAGCCGGGCTCGCGCTCGCCCGCGCGGGGAAATACGACCTGCTGATTGTCGACGTGATGTTGCCAAAAAAAGATGGCTGGGCGGTCGTCGCGGAGCTGCGGAAGACCGGCTTGCGGACGCCGATCCTGTTCCTGACCGCGCGTGACAGCGTCCGTGATCGTGTCAAAGGCCTTGAGCTGGGGGCCGATGATTACTTGGTAAAGCCATTCGCCTTTTCGGAGTTCATGGCCCGGGTCCATTCGCTTCTTCGCCGCGGCCCCAATCCCGTGCACGAGACTCTTCGCATTCGCGATCTCGAGATTGACACTCGGCGCCACCGGGCGACCCGGGCTCGCACCCCGTTGAACCTGACCGGGAAAGAATTTCTCCTCCTCGCCCATCTTGTTCGTTCGGCCGGCCAGGTCGTTTCCCGAAGCGAAATCGCCGCGCAGGTCTGGGACATCAATTTTGCCACGAACACTAACGTCGTGGATGTAATGGTGCGGCGTTTACGCGCGAAAGTGGACGATCCGTTCGAACCAAAACTTATTCATACGGTTCGCGGCGCCGGCTATGTCCTCAAGGCCGGTTGAGCCGCGCTCGATCGCCTCGCAGCTGGTGGTGCTGTTCACACTCGCCGCCGTCTTCCTTCTTTGCTGCGGTCTCGGCGCACTTTATTGGATCGTCGTCGCGCACGCGTTCGAGGAAGACAACGAAGTCCTCGGTGACAAAGTGGCCGCTATCCGAGCCGATCTTGATGCCCCCGGCGGTATGGAGGTTGTGACTGAGCAATTGAAAAATGCCCGCGTCGCCGATCGCGCCGCTTATTGGATAAGGGTGCTTGATTCGGCCGGGCGTCCGGTTGTTGAAACGCCCGGGATGGATGCGGTTCTGCCCCAGGAGGCCTTCGCGAAAAAGGACATTCAGACCGCGGTCTCCCTGACTCCTTCCAATTTTCGAACCAGCGACCGGCTCTTCTCCCTCGTCTCCATTCAGCATCGTGTCGGCGCTGAGGATTACATTATCCAGGTCGGCCAGGATCGGACCGCCGACGACCATTTCATGAAACAGTTCGCCGCTCTGCTTGTCGCGGTCCTCGCCCTTGGAGTCGTCGCCTCCGCCCTGATTGGATTCACGGTTACCAAGCGCGGGCTGCGTCCGCTCACTGAAATGACGAGCGCGGTCCAGCGAGTAGGACCGAGCCAGCTCGACGAACGCGTGAGTCCCGCGGGTTGGCCCCGAGAACTCAAGCCGCTCGCCGCCGCTTTCGATGACATGCTCGCTCGTCTCGAGGACTCCTTCCGCCGGCTTTCCCAGTTCTCGGCCGATCTTGCCCACGAATTGCGGACACCGATCGGGAATATTCGCGGCGAAGCGGAAGTCGCGCTGACCCGTTCCCGCACACCCGAGGAATATCGCGAAGTCCTCGAATCAACCGTCGCCGAGTGCGCTCACCTTTCGAGCATTGTGGACAACCTTCTTTTCCTCGCGCGGATGGACGCGGCCGACAGTCATTTGCAACGGACCCCATTTGCAGGTCGCGCCGCGATTGAAAAGATCGTGGCGTTCCACGAGCCGATGGCGGAGGAACAACAGGTGACTGTTCATTGTCACGGCGAGGCGGAGTTCGTTGCCGACAAGATGCTTTTTAGCCGCGCCGTCAGCAATCTTGTCGAGAATGCGCTCCGGTACACGCCAGCCGGCGGCGCAGTTGAAGTTTCGATTTTCGAACGTGGGCGCGGCGCGGAAGTCGCGGTCAAAGACACGGGCGCCGGCATCCCGGCGGAGCATTTGCCGCGCGTGTTCGATCGGTTCTACCGCGCAGATCCCTCCCGGAGCTCGGAAGGCATGGGGCTCGGCCTAGCCCTCGTGAGATCAATCGTCGAGCTCCACGGGGGTGTCGCGAAAATAGAAAGTGAACCGGGGCGCGGGACAACGGTTACACTCGAATTTCCCAAGGCGTAGTTCTAGGCCAACCGCTCCGGTTGCCGATTGCCGCCGGTTGCCGAATGCGGATTTGCGGCAGGCGGTGTGCCTGCCCTACAATTAAAACTGGAGCGAACGAAACGATGCGGAGAACAAATATGGATCGGCGAAAATTTGTCAGGTTGAGTCTGGCTGGAGGAGTTGGATTGTCAGTGTCGGGAGGCGCCCCGCTCTTTGGAGCCGAATCAACGAAAGCCATGAGCGACACATTCAAAATTGGCGGCGATTTGACGGTGAGCCGGCTCGGATTCGGCGCGATGCGAATCACGGGCGACGGAATCTGGGGCTGGCCGAAGGATCGCGGTGAAGCGCTCAAGGTCCTGAAGCGCGCCGTGGAGCTTGGCGTGAATCTCATCGATACCGCAGACGCCTACGGTCCCGAGACGAGCGAGCTTCTGATCGCCGAAGCACTTCATCCTTATCCGAAGGGGGTCGTGATTGCGACCAAAGGCGGCCTAACCAGGCCAGGCCCCGGCCAATGGTCGCCGAACGGCAGGCCCGATTACTTGAAACAATGCGTCGATAACAGTTTGAAACGGCTGAAGCTCGAACGGATCGATCTTTATCAGTTGCATCGGATCGACTCGAAGGTGCCGGTCGAGGATTCGTTAGGCGCGCTCAAGGAAGCGCAGGCCGCGGGCAAGATCCGCCACATCGGGCTCTCCGAAGTGTCGCCCGAGGAAATTACGCGTGCGCGCAAAGTGGCGCCGATCGTCACGGTCCAGAACCGTTACAACCTCGATGACCGCAAGTGGGACAAGACCCTCGCTTATTGCGAAAAGGAAGGCATCGGGTTCATGCCGTGGGCGCCTGTGGGTGGCAACAGCGGATTCCATTCGGGCGCCTTGGAAGCGACCGCCAAAGCGAAGAATGCGACCGTCTATCAGCTCGCAATCGCATGGCTACTCGCGCGGTCGCCCGTGATGTTGCCGATTCCCGGGACATCGTCGGTCAAACATTTGGAAGAAAACGTCGCGGCCGCGAAGGTCAAGTTGAGCCCGGAAGAGATGAAGACGCTCGGCGCCTGAGCTTCCGTGCCGCCGACTTTGACTTCCGACCCCTGAACCGCGCAACTGTAGCCGCGCGGCTCTCTCGGCGCCCGAACGAACCGGCTCGCTGATTACACAATTTTCCTCGAATCCGCAGCCGGTTTGGCTCTAACTCGGCGGGACAATTGGACACCTTTATGACCACACCCCGTATTCTTTTAAAGTCCGCCCTACTCAATCTTGCTTTCCTGATCTGTTTCGCGGCAACCGTCGCTTTCGCCGCGGAAATCGCCGGAACGAAATTACCCGATCAGGTGACCGTCGCGGGCAAGACCCTCAAATTAAACGGAACCGGTCTCCGGCAGGCCACCTTTCTTAAGTTCAACGTCTACGCGGCCGGACTCTATGTGGAAAACATCGCCCATGATGGCGAAACCATCGCCAACTCTGACGGGCCGAAAAGCATCCAGATGGTTTTTCTTCGCGACGTCACCGGCAAACAGATGGCCGACGCATTCCAGGAAGGATTCGACAAAAATTGCACGGCCGATTGCGGCCGGCTCAAACCCGACCTCGGCAAAGTCCAAGGCTTAATGAAGGACATGAAAAGCGGCGAGACCATGGCCTACAACTTTTCTGACCATGTCGACGTATTCATCCGCGGGCAAAAGGTTGGCTCGGTGGGCGACAAGGCGTTCAGCCAGCAATTGCTTCGCATCTGGCTCGGTAAAAGCCCGCCGAACCCGGAACTGAAGAGCGGCTTTCTCGGCGGAAAGAAGTAAAGGGCCCGGCCGGGCCGCCGTTGCAGCGTCTATCTCTATCTTTGTAGGGCGTCTGTGTCAGACGCACTCGCCACACGCTCAACCGCCTACATTTTCCGCTCGTTCACCGCCACGATTTGCAGGTCCTGGCCCGGCGTCTTTTTAAGCAGAAGCGTTTTCCAGACTTTGCCGCTCTTGTGCTTCGACCCATTCCGCACCTCGTACCGGAGCGGAAACGAAACACTGAGCCGGTCCTCAACCGGCCGCACCTCGAGCTCGCCGTCGAGCCAGAAACCTCGCTCCGGCCACTGGTTGTCGTAGCGCTGGAGATCGCGCCGAATTCTTTCCTTGCGCACACCGCGCTCGCCGAAGTAATCGACGCGATCGGCGAAGAACTCCGTTTCCGCCCCGACCTGCGGATCCAATCCGGCCAGGACAAACGCCGCGATGTAGCCTTTCAAGCGATTGTTGTCGACGTGCCCGCCGCCGGCGCTCGCGGTGGTCGTTTCCGATTTCGTTGGCGGGGCCGGCGTCGGCGGCGCCGCGGTCTTCCTCGGCGGCTTCTCGTTACCGCCCGCGTTTTCGGTCATGAGTTTTGTGATCTCCGCCTGGTCGCTCTTTCGCAGGTAACGCCAGACGTCTTCCCCGAACCTTGGCATCGGCGTCTTCGGCTCGGTCGCGCTGACCCCGAGGGCGAAACGCGTTTTCTCATCGAGCTTCCCAGTGATCTGGAGCCCATTGCGAATCTGGTAACGGGTCACACCGGCGGCCGTCTCGCTATCGTAACGGCCGTTGATTTCGCCAAAATAAAATCCGCCTGCTTTCAGGCGAGTCTGGACTTCACGAATTCCATCGTCCGCGGCCAGGACGAAAACGGAGCTGAGAATAAACACGAAAAGACAGAGGAGATACCGGTGCATCATTCGGAAATCGGATGCCGGGTCTTCTGCAGCCGCCTGCTTTCCGGGGCGATCGATGGCCAACCGCTCTCGAACCCAGAGGCGTTGAATTGATGTGAGGACGGCGATGGAGCAAGCCCATGAGCTACGGCGCCAGGCGACTGAGCTCCGGCAACGACTCCGGTATCTCCGCGACCAGCTTCAGGTTACGCGAACGCAGCTTCGCGTAACGCGATTAGTCGTCGGAGCCACCAAGCAAATCACCTGGATCGCGGAACACAGGAAGGGCCGGTTGTAGAGGACCGCCCACAAGCACTACAAATCCGGGAGCTTGTAAATCTCCAACAACCCGACGCCGGCCGCGCCATTCTTCGCTGAGATGCGCGCTGTATACTGTCCCGGCGGGAACGTCCCGAGATAGGCCGCTTCCAAGTCGTTACTCGGGGCCAGGCCGGTCTGGGTGATCTCACTCTGCTGGTCCGATTTCCAATTGTCGTTGGTCGCGAGCAGGGCGCCGTTGCCGTCGAAAATCGAAAGCACCGGATCGAGCAGGGCGTTATTCACCCCGAAAGCGCCGAGGCTCGGGCCCGCCGCCCGAATGAGGAGCCGCGACGACGCGCCGCCCTGCGCGATGAAACCAGCGATCATCACTTCGTCGCCCGCACCCACTTTGCTTCGGGTCGAGAGGTTGACCACCTTGGTCGGCGGCAAGGCCGAGATGTCCTGCACGACGATGCCTATCTCCTGCTGGGCGGGCCCGATGTTGCCGACCGTGGTCGCGACTCCGGTCGTCAGATCCAGTTTGTAGAGCGTTGTTGGCGCGCCAAGCCCCGTCGCCAAATAGGCGTTGCCGGTCTGCCCGGAAATATCGAAGCCGGTTCGCGGCCCGATCGTGACCGCGCTCCCATCTGGGCCTTGCACAGTCGCGATCGTGTCCATCGACCCGGTGTCGTAGTCAATTTTGATCAGCGAATTCTGGGTTGAATCAATCCCGTAAAGAACCGCCGACTCCGCACCTGGGAAGGAATTCGTGGACGCGAGTGCAACAATGACGGGCGTGGCTCCCGCATGAATATCCGCCGGGTCGCCATCGCTCGGATTGTTATCGTAAAAGAGCAGTTTGCTCGGGGCGAGACTGTTCGTTGTCGCCGAAAAATAGAACCGGCGCAGGAGATGATCGTCAGTGGTCAGGACGAGATCTTCGTTGTGGACGTCGTGCGAGAAAGCGTCGAACGCGACCGAGTTGGCGGTGGCCGGATTAAATCCCGGCGGACCTATGGTGGCGGCGCCGGTGGTTGGATTAACCGTGTAAGGCCGGAGCGAGTTTACGTCGCGCACGATCACGACCAGCGATCCGTCCGGCCGAAAATCGAGGGCTTGCACGGTCAGGCCGTCCTGGATGCCGGTGATATCGACGGTCTTCAGCCACACGCTCGGTGCCGTGCTGCTGAAGAACCGCAGCTTTTTGTCGGTCATCAATGCGACCAAAGTTTCCGCAGGCGCCGCGAACGAGGAAAGAACAAGAACGGCTGCGACGATAGCGCCGACCAGTGAGATGTGTTTCAGGCGCATGGGGGGCCCATCAGAGCGCAAACGCCACCGGAGGTCAACCTCGTAAGATCTTCGCCGGGAGGGTCCATTGGAAGGGAAGCGCTAGGCCAGCCGCATAAGTTCCGTTGTCCTGCGGTTGCGGGATATTTCCTCCTTCCTTCTTAATTGTTAACTCTTACTTTTCTTGAATGGAACCGAACGAAGCCCTCGGCATCGCCGCCCAGGTCGCGGTTGCGCTCGCCGGGTTCGCCGGCGTCGTCGTTGTGTTCAAGCCCGATCCCATCCCGCGGCTCTCAAGGCTAGACCGAACCCGCCTCCAACTGCTCCTCCACAATTCCATTTGCCCGCTCGCCTACGCCCTTTTCGGGATGGTCCTCCTGACCGTCAAACCCGTGCCGGATTCGATCTGGCGCTGGTGCAGCGTGTTCGCCCTCGTCTTCCAAGCGCCGGGCGCATTCATTGCCTTCCGGAACGCGCGCGACCTGACCGCGGAGGAATACCGGAACAGCAACAAACTGCTGCTCTACTCCATCGGCACCATGGGTTTCCTCACCCTGCTCCTCCAGGTCTACAACGCCACCACCCTGAACCTGTTCTGGCCCTTTTTCGTGTCGATTGTCAGCCATCTCGTCGCCGGCATGCTCCAATTCGTCCGGATGGTCATGCTCCATCCAGACAAAGACTAGGGGACAGGAAGGCAGGATTTAGGAAGTAGCAAGTTACACCGGCTGCTCGACGTAGCGTCCGTGCTCCGGCACCGCGATCTCATCGAAGTTCGCCGCCAGGTGCCGCAACGCCCGCCGCATTTCTTCCCCGCGCATCGCTTGTCCGTGGCCCGTCACCACTGTCTCCGGATCTAGCGCCGCCAATTCTTCCACCGAAGTCCGCGCGCTCGCCCAGTCCGGCGTGAAATACATTGGCGGCCCGTGCATCTCCGGTTCCTGCGTTGCTACCGCATAGACCGATTCCTGCGCGGTCGTCACGAACGCATCGCCCGCAATGAGCGTCCCATCGCTCTCCCGCCAGAGCGACACATGTCCTGGCGCATGACCCGGCGTGTGCAACCACCGCCAGCCCGGCATTCCCGGGATCGTCCCATCCTCTGGCAGATAACGGAGCCGAGTTTTCACATCGATCGGGCCCTTCGGATACAACGGCGAAAGGAGCGCCATTAACCCGCCGCCGACCGTCGGATCGGGTGGGGGATAGGACGAAGTGCCATCGAGATAGGGATGCTCGAGGGCATGGGCATAAATCGGCGCGTCCCATTTTTCCGCCAGCTCTTTCAACCCGCCGATATGATCGAAATGCCCGTGGGTCATCACAATTGCCGACGGCCGGGAATTTTCGCCGAACCGTTTCGTGGCCGCGCTCTCGATGAACCCGGTTGTTCCGAAAACCCCGGCGTCCACCAGGACCCATTCCTGGTCCGCGGCCCCGGGCCGGCCCACAAAAATCACGTTGACGATCGCGAGCCGCCGGTAGGCTACGTCCCGCGCGACGACATGGGTGTTATCATCACTGGTCGCCGCCGCTGTAATTGCGCTTTCATCGATCGGAATCTGTTGAGCCATAACGAACGAAATCGCTTCTGCCCCTTGGTTCAGATGCTTTCACGAAACGCTTTGTGGTCTCCTCTGCCAGCGAGAGTCTGTCGAACGATCGGAGAAGTCGCTGTAGCCCCGCCGCTCTGTCGGCGTTGGCGGCGCACGATCTTAAGTGTAAGACGGGGTTACCCTGTTTCTAGCAACTCGTTGAGTTCTTGAAAACTAACCCGTTAGGCCACTGCCTACGCGTCTCCCTTTCTGCACAGAGGCGTCGATCGAAAAAGAGCGAGAATCACAGACTGACCCCTGTTGTACTTTTCTTTTGGCTCTCCACATAATTTATAGTTGACCTCGTTACGCCGGCGGAGGCAAACTCGTCGCTAATCCGAATAGGCGAAGCGTTCCGGCCAAGGTTGCAGCGGGTCATCCGTTGAAATGACTTCCCCCCCTCGGGGTTCGAAAAGAACCCAACGTTAGAAGTCTATTTTATGAAAAACAAAACCGGAATCGGTGGGTGGTACATCATTCGCCGCACAGCCATCGCCCTCATATTGTCGTCGACCACCGGCGGCAAGTACTGTGCTGCACAGCAGCCGCCCACTTGTGTACCTCCGCCTTTTGGGATGGTTGGCTGGTGGCCCGGGGATGGAAATACCAATGACATCATTGGCGGTAACAACGGCACCTTGGAAGGCAATGCTGGCTTTGCCGCAGGCGAAGTCTGCCAGGGGTTCAATCTCGACGGGACTACTGGCTATGTGTCGCTCGGAAATCCTGCGAGCTTAAAGCTTAACAGTCTAACTATCGATGCGTGGGTAAACCCGACGGCCATCCCTGTCGATAATGACCTCGTCACTATTGTGAGCAAATGGAATTTCAAGCAAGGGACGGGCAGTGATGGGGATTCTTACGGGCTTTGGCTTAGATATGACAACGAGGTCCTGCACGTTTTTGGGGTGATCCAGTTCCTTCACAATGGCTCCAACTACATAACCCAGGAAGGTGGCATCGTCCCGCTGAACACTTTTTCGCACGTAGCAATGACGTACGATGCTACCTCGGCAACGTTAAAGTTGTATGTCAACGGGGCTCAAGTCGCCTCTTATTCAGCAAATGAACCGTTAGGTCTTGTCCAGTCCGACGTCGACGTCGATATTGGACGGGACAACGAAGATTTCCCGCGACGATTTTTCCCCGGCATTATTGACGAAGTAGAGATCTTTAACCGCGTGCTGTCGCAATCAGATATTCAAGCAATTTACAACGCCGGCAGTGCGGGCAAGTGCAAACCAACGGACTGCCCAACGCCCACGGCAACGCCTACTGCGACTGTGGCGCCCACTGCTACCGCGGCGCCCACTGCTACTGCAACGGCAACGGCGACCGCGACGGCGACGCCTACTGCAACTGCAACGGCGACCGCCACGGCCACTTCAGCCCCCACGGCTACCGCAACTGCAACGGCGACCGCCACGGCCACTTCAACCCCCACGGCGACTGCAACTGCAACGGCGACCGCCACGGCCACTTCAACCCCCACGGCGACCGCGACGGCAACGCCGACCGCCACGGCCACTTCAACCCCCACGGCGACCGCGACGGCGACGCCTACGGCAACGGCCACCGCGACTGCCACTCCAACTCCAATGCAGCATCAGTACACTGGGCAAGTGAAGCCTCCTATCGCTGCCGACGGAACGAGCGTATTCACGGTTAAGCGCGGCGTCGTGCCGGTGAAGTTCACATTGAGCGACTTCGGGGTTCCGACGTGCTCATTGCCTCCCGCGACAATCTCGGTGACTCGCACCACTGGCGCTACAATTGGAGAGGTCAACGAGTCGGTTTACATCATGGCCGCAGATTCCGGCGCAAACTTCAAGATTGCAGGCTGTCAGTATGAATACAACCTGAACTCGAGTGGCCTTGGCTCTGGCGAGTATCGGGTCGACATCAAGATTAACAATCAAGTTGTAGGGAGTGCGGTTTTTCAGTTGAACTAGAAGTTTCGTAACGGAGAAGTCGGACATCGCGCGGCGGTGACGTACGCATTCCAGAGGCATTCATACGCTGGGCAGACCAACTGAAACAGACCGACCCCTTCTTGCGGCTTCTAATTCCGCTAGCAACCATGTGCGAGGTCGACGGGCTCGCTCATTCAAAGATAACCTTTTGTGCCATGTCATCGGTGCCGGGAGGGGGGGAGGGAGGAGTCCTCACCGGTTGGCGGCAAGGACTCCCCTTCTGGATTACTCCATTACGGAGCCGTTGAAGGTCCCGATTTGGACCGGCGGTTGGATGGCCGGAAACGGTTGGAGTTTGCCGGTCTTAACGTCCGTCGGAGGCGGCACGCTCGGTCCGGGCGCGGGACCCGGCTGGATGGCGGCCTGGGCAGTGAGCGAGAAGACAGCGAGAGCGCAAAGCGCCATCGCCCATTTTGAAGAATGTGATTTGGTTTTCATGCCATTTACAAACGGACCCAGGACCGTCTGCTGCACGAAATCGTCGGCTTGCCGGATTGAAACTGCGGCAGCCGGCGCGATCGACACGCGGTTCCTTCGGTAGGGCGAGACTGTGTCGAGCCGTCGACAACCGCTCCGCCGCTAGTGCGGCTTAAACTCGTCCGCCAGTTTTTGTCCCTGCGCCCGCTGCTGCGGGGTCAGGGCTGGGTTGAGCGTAGCCAGTATAAACTTCGTGGCATTTTCATTGCCTTGCCTCGCTGCCAGCACGACCCACTTGTAAGCCTCGACCAAATCTACCGGCACTCCTTCGCCCTCGACATAGCACAACCCCAAACGGCCTTGAGCCTGGGCGTCATTCTGCTCGGCAGCCTTGCGAAACCATTTCACCGCCTCCTTCTTATCCTTCGCAACGCCCTCTCCATGGTAGTAGCAGACACCGAGGTTGTATTGCGCCGCGGCGAAGTTTTGTTCGGCAGCTTTACGATACCATTTCACTGCCTCGACTTTATCCTCCGCCACGCCTTCGCCACGTTCGTAGCAGACAGCGAGGCTGTATTGAGCCTTAGCGTCGCCTGCGTCTGCCTTCGCCCTTAATTGCTCAATCGGTTCCTCGTCGGCCTTGGTTCGTCGCACGGCTAATTGAGCGACAGCCACACTCGACGCGAACAGGAGCGTGAATATCAATCGACTCGCTTTCATGAGGGCAAACCGAAACCCAGAAAGCGACGAGACTAGCCAAACTCACCCTGCGGGTCGAGGGAAATGCCGCGACTCTTGGGTCATGTGAGTCGAGTGAGCCGTTGCTGGTCGCAAGCCAGTGGACTCAGTGAAGAGTTGGACAAGGCATTGTGAGCAAAAAAAGAGTCTAGGGCGCGGGTTGCTCAAGATTTCTCGAACCCGCCTTTGGATTCAAAATCGATTCCCACGTAATGAAGTGGTCCCCGTGGGCGTGCATTACGAACGCGACCCGGGCGTATACATCGTCATTAAATCTTATGAAGTAAGACCGTTGGACTTGGTCCGACCACTTATCACGTGGAAGAGATGCAGGTTCATTAATCACATCCTCGTTCCGATATCCAATCGGCGGTGCCTCTGCGATATAAGAATCGGTGGCGGCTACGAGACCGCCGTCTGGAACAACGATCTTCAATCGCCAGTCGTATTGATTATCGCGTCTCGCGGGCGCGGAATCTGACGTCGAGCATGAGACAATAACTTGATGCCTCGCAACTGAATCCAAGGCTATGTTGCGCGGCGTTCCATCCTTGGCTAGACGAATATTCTTTCTTGGCGTTTTTTCTAGAGCCTCGAAGACGCCGGGTCTATAGAGTCGGAAGGTAACCGGAGTCTCGCGCCGCGGTTGGTGCAACGTTCGACTGGCAGGCAGTCCGTAATCGAAAACACCGCTCGAGGTTACGGCTCCATCCGTAGGCGGAATGACTCTGTATTCCGGTTTCGTAACTTCGACCGAAAGCGTGACCCCCCGTATACCCTCGACGGAAAAAAAACCTTTATCATCAGATTTAACGAAATATTCCGACGGTCGACCGCCAAACGCTTTATCGTTAGCCGCGATTTTTACATTGGCTTGCGGCACTGGTAAGTCGTTTTGATCTAATACTCGCCCAAAGAAAGAAACAGGTGTGTTGAATGCCGAGACGAAACGCTCGCGTTGATCCGGCGCGGGAGCGGTTTGGTTTGCAGCAGAAAAGGGACTTGGATCTTGAGTTACAGTGCCCGACGCGGACGGGGTCGTTGGCCCTTCCTCGACCAACACTCTCTTGCTATCGGTAACGTCAATTTGGCTCAGTCGCAGAACCACGATACCACCTATTACGACGGCCATTGCCACAGCGCCGATAATCAACCACCGGGTCCCAGACCTATCGCTCATATCAGTTATCAACGTCGATACCGAACTGGGTTAGGATCTCCTTCCAAAAGACGGAAGTCTTGTGAAAGTCGTAGATCCATTCCGCGCTGTGTTCGGTACCAAATTCAAACCCGCCTTGGCCCATGTTGACAGATCCTCCGTTGAGGCTTCCTTTCGTTGACTGCTTGGTGCCGGCCGCAGCTGAACGCGATTGCGTCACGTACCCCATCGCCTCAGCTACCGACGCAATTGTCCTCACTGATGTCAAACCTTCGTATGTTAACTTTCGTCCTGGTTGATTTCCTGAACGGTAGTAGTAGTTGTGCGCGAATTGTGTTTGGGGCTTAAAGACTTGATTGTTGACGCTCCATTGCCCCAGGGCGTAGTCGGCAGGCAAAGCATAGTTTACCAAAATAGTTGAGGTCGGATTCAGCTTGTTAGATAGACCGAAGGTTTCACGGGTCAATTGATCGGTATCAGTATCTGGTGTTTCATAGTTGTAATCGCTGATGTTAGAATCGTAGGCCATCGCCGCCATTGCTGAATTACACATCGCGTATCGCGTCACGCGCATTCCATTACGGAGGGCCGATCCCGCCGTCACGTTTCCCATACTGTGAGCAATCAGATAGCGGGCATTCGCGTTCGGCAGACCATTAACAAAACTTGCCAATGCCGGGCCAGATAGCCAAGCCCGATATTCACTCGCATTGTATGTCGTCCCTCCAGGAAGATACAAATCGAGCGGATTTACGCCATTATTGTCGCCGTTGAAGGTGGGCCAATGGAAGGAATAAAATTTGCCCCTGTATCCAAGCTGGAAGAGCCGCTTAAACGTGGTGTCAGCCCAAGTCAGATACTCATCATACGTCATGCGCCATCCGTGCACGTACACGATCGTTTGCTCAGACGGTTTTGGGTCCGTTTCGGGGGGCCACTTCCAGGGATCCCATGACCATTCTAATGGGGCAGGATGATCGTTGTCCCATGGATCTGCAATGTTGGGCGCGTCGAGCGTGATCTTTCCTCTCTCATACATACGTCGGACATTCTTGACGTCGACAACGACTCCAGCGGATTCCATAAGGGTCGTGTTCCCGCGCTTCAATCGCACCCGCAAACTGCCCTTTCCTTCAGACACTCCTTCGAAAAGCAAAGCCAGGACGGGGTTTGACTCGGTCAGGTTGGAGAGCCGCGTGCCACCAACGACTGATTTCAGATCAATCGTTCCTAAGGCTGTGGCCGGTCCATAAACGGCCCCCCGCTCGTGAACCTGCGCATCGGCTACGTCGCTTATCCTCAGATATTTTGTTCCCCCATCTGCCTCTAACGCCTCGCTGACACTTATGGCGGGCCAACCACTAATCGAAGTAAGACACAGCTCAGCCGTTACGTCAGCGTTCTTAAGGAGGGCGCTAACCCCCTTGAACGAGATCCACAGTCGCGTCCAGTCTTCTAGGTCCCTCGTTGTTCGAATAGTTACATTTGCAAAGTCCGGTTGCTTCGGCGGCACAGTCTCTCCTTCGGCGTAGCTCGCGGGCACGGTCATAACTGCGATATTGTCTTGATCGTCATTAACCCAGAACCGGTAAGGTCTTTCTTCCGTCGTCTGATCATTGGCATGGGTGACTGGATCGTCGAACGACATTTTGCCGTCGCGATTTCCGTCGACCATGAGTTCGACGGGCACTAGAAGAAAGCCGTGTAGCTCGCTGCTAGAGCCGGGCTTTGAGGGGTCCGTGTAATAGCCGGTTCCGACGATGAGACCAGTGTCGTTCATGTCCGAGGGGGCGAGATTATCCCAGCCATC
>JBJMXC010000122.1:0-8053 GCA_045809825.1 Chthoniobacterales bacterium
GCCCATCGCCGGCAGCATCATCGCGCTCCTCTTCGCGACCCTGGCTTATTGCTTCGCCCTGCTCAGCATCGGTCTTTTCATCGGCACCAAAGCGGAGAACCAGATGCAGGCGCTCCAAATGTCGATGATGTTCGTTCTCCCGAGCGTTTTTTTCTCCGGCTTCATTTTCCCGCGCGAAACGATGCCGTGGATTTTCTACGCCTTCGGCTCCATTCTGCCAACGACCTATTTCATCTCTCTCGTCCGCGCCATCATCCTGCGCGGCGCAAGCTTCCTCGAGTATTGGCACTCACTCGCCATCATCACCGGGATGGCCGTGTTCCTGTTCTGCGTTTGCGCGCTCCGCTTCCGGAAGAAGATCGGTTGAGTGACAACGAAAGCCCCCCATCCGTTGCGGCGGGTCGGATTCCAAGGAGCGCGCCGATCAGATCTCCGGCATGATCAGTTTGGAAACTATCGCGTGTTTCTCCGACGAGCCGGGTTCGCAAAGGTATCCGCTGCCCGGGCTGAGTTTATTTTATCCGACCAAAGGTAATTTCATTGGCTTCGCGAGCAACACCGGCTCCCGCACCTTGTTGCGGGCGGCAGTTTCGGCTTTTCGGCAGGCCGGACGAATTCCGTGCGAAGGCGCTGCGTTGCCCGCCGCAATTAGGGGAATAGGATGGTCGGACCATTGGTCTTTCTGGCAATGCGGTTATCCAGCAATCATGGTGACGGACACCGCACCGTTTCGTTATCCGCATTACCACGAGCCGTCGGACACGCCGGACAAGTTGGATTATGACCGGTTCGCGCTCGTGGTAAGCGGGATGGAGAGCGTGATCACGGAGTTGGCGAAATAGTGTCGATGCGTTGACGAAGCCGCGGACCTTGGGAACGGGGAGAATTAGCGCGGGACGAGCCAGTCGAGTGCGTTATGGAAATCGGCGAGAGCGCCGCCTTCGATGGGAGAGTTATGGCCGGCGCCGGCCAGCGGGATGATTCGCTTTTCGCCGGCGTAGGCATCGACGACCAGTTTCTGGAAGCGTGGCGCAACGACTTCGTCTCTCTCCGCGAGGAGAAAAATTGCGGGCACGCGACTCGCGCGCGCGTTCCTGATGCTGTCGAGATCTCGCGGAATCTTTTGGGCCATCGGCCCGGCGAAGAGCCACAGATTCCACCATCCGAACTGGCGCAGGATGATTTGCCGCAAAGCCGGCGGGTTATGCAGAATGAGTCCCGCGATTTTTCGTTGAGCAGCGATGTGCAGTGCGGTCGTGGTTCCGAGGCTGGCCCCGAAGACGATGATCGGGCGATTCCCGGCGACCTTTTGGAGTTCGTCAAAGGCCGTCAACGCAGCCGGGCCCAACTTTGCCAGGCGCGCAGGTCCGGTGCTGCCACCGAACCCGGGATAATTCATTCCCCAAACTTCGACGGCACGCTCATTCCACATTCCAGCCTCAGCCGCCACCCAGCGATCAGCGCGGTCGGCATTTCCATAAAATCGGAGGACGAAAATCTCGGGTTCGCCGCGTTGATCAGCGAGAACAGATCGCGCCGTCCATACTTCCAGTTCGCCGTCCTGGAATGGGATCGCCTTTCTCGCCGCCGATCCAGCATCGATCCGGTAGCTGGTAGGAAAAAGAACGAGCCGGTCCGGCAGTGGTGCGAGGGCGATCACGACGACATACAAAACGAGCCAGATCCCGACCCGCAACTTTGAGGGCTTGAAATTCACGATCGAGGAAACGCCGGCACTTCTGCGGCCGTGCTTTCGCAAAGGCAAAACGCTAGCGCATCAATCGCTCGAGCACGTACCCGATCAACGCCGTGGCCGGCAAGGTGAAGATCCATGCCCACACGATTCGCTCGACGACGCTCCATTTCACGCCGCTGAAACGCTTCATCGCGCCGACGCCCATGATCGAGGTCGAGATTACGTGCGTGGTCGACAGTGGGATGCCGTAATTGCTCGCGACCTGGATAATGACCGCGGCGCTCGTTTCGGCGGCGAATCCATGGACTGGCTGCAACTTCACCATTTTATGACCGAGGGTACGGATGATCCGCCAGCCGCCGGCGGCTGTCCCCGCAGCCATGGTAGCGGCGCACAGGACGACGACCCATTTCGCAACGACGAAATCTGGCGTGTCGAGGAAATGGAACATCGGCGGCAAATCTTTGAAAACACCGCTCTTGGTTCCGGTGAAAAGAGCGAGCGCGATAATACCCATCGTTTTCTGGGCATCGTTTGTGCCGTGGCTGTGGGCCATCCAGGCCGCACTGACCAACTGGAGTTTGCCGAACGTCGTATGAACGAAATGGGGCGTGAGCGAACGCAAGACCACAAAAAGCAGTGCCATCAAAACGGCGCCGAGAAGGAAACCAACTACCGGCGAAGTGAACATGGGGATGACGACTTTCGGCATCAGGCCGGTATTCCACTTCAGGACTGACCAGTCGCCGTGGGCGGTAGCCAAAGCAGCGCCGCACAACCCGCCAATGAGCGCATGACTGGAACTGGAGGGCAGACCTAACCACCACGTCAGGAGGTTCCAGATGATCGCGCCGAGGAGCGCGCAAAGCACGGTCTTCATGTTGATGACCTTGGTGTCGACGATGCCCTTGCCGATTGTCGAAGCGACGGCGGTGCCCATGAGAGCGCCGGTAAGATTAAAGAATGCTGCCATCGCGATAGCCTGGCGAGGTGTCAGGACTTTGGTCGAGACGACGGTCGCGATCGCATTCGCGGCATCGTGAAAGCCGTTGATGTATTCGAACGCGATGGCCGCGAGCACCACGATGATGAACAGAATCATGGGGCGGCGTCTGGTTACGGATCAGGAGTGCTTCAGGACTACCTGCAAGATCACGTTGCCGGCGTCGCGACACCGGTCAATGACCTTCTCGAGAAGCTCGTAAAGGTCGCGCAGGAAAATGATCTGCTTGGTTTCATATTCTCCGTGATAAAGGTCGTGAAGTAACTCGAGCTCGAGCTTGTCCGCGTCTCCCTCGATGGTTTGCAGGCGCGCGTTCATTTCGCGGGCCCGGGCGATGTCCGTCCCTTTGCGCAGCTCCTTGACCATGGCGAGCACGGCTTCGGCGGCCTGGTCGAGAAGCTCAAGGTGTTTTTTGAAACTGCGCCCATGCAGGTCCGCGGGAAAAATAAGGATTCGCTCGCCGATCTTTTCGACAGTCTTCGGGATTTTGTAGAGAGCGGCAGCGAGGGCCTGGATGTCCTCGCGCTCAAGCGGGGTGATGAAAGTTTTGCAGAGCTGTTCGGTCAGCTCCTGGGTGATGCGTTTGTCTTCGCGCCGGCTGGTGACGAATTCGTCCAGGCTATCAAGTGGCTCGTGGTGTTCGAGCTGGGCGAGGAGAGCGACCAGGTGATGGACGCTGCTATCCGCCTGTTGAGCGCTGGCTTCGAGAAGGTCGAAAAATTTTTCGTCGTGACCAAAGAGTTTGCGAATCGAGAACATAGATATTTCCGGCTATAGCATTGCACCCCGCATGATGAGCAAGGCAATGCTGAAATAGATAATCAGGCCGGTTACGTCGACGAGCGTGGCTACGAACGGGGCGGAGGAAGTGGCTGGGTCCGCGCCGACCCGCCGCAGGATGAAGGGCAGCATCGAGCCGGAAAGGGATCCCCAGAGGACGACGCCGACCAGGGCACAACCGACAGTGAGTGCGACGAGCAACCAGTGGGGTCCATAGATGTTGGAAAATTGCGACCAGACCGCAACGCGCATGAATCCAATCAGGCCGAGAACGCAACCAAGGAGCAATCCGGCGATCAACTCCTTGCGCATGACGCGGAACCAATCGCGGAGCGTAACCTCACCCAGCGCCATCGCGCGGATGATCAACGTCGAAGCCTGCGAACCGGAATTGCCGCCGCTTGAAATGATTAACGGGAGGAAAAGTGCAAGCACGACGGCTTTGGCGATTTCACCCTCGTAATAGCCCATCGCGGATGCCGTAAGCATTTCGCCAAGAAATAAAATAATCAGCCAACCCGCTCGTTTTCGCACCATTCGCAAAAGCGAGATGCGCATGTAGGGCTCGTCGAGCGCTTCCAAGCCGCCGAATTTCTGGATGTCCTCGGTCGCTTCTTCTTCGGCGACATCCAGCATGTCGTCACCGGTGACGATGCCGACCAGGACCTCGTTCGAATCAATCACCGGCAGCGCGGCGCGATCATATTTTCGAAACGCGTTGAGCGCCTCTTCCTGCGAATCGTTGACTTTTAGCGCGGTGAAAGTTCGATCGCGGAACTCGCTCACCTTCGCCTCGAGCGGCCGCAGAAGAAATTCACGCATCCGGAGGTCGTCGATCAGCTTTCCACGCTCGTCGACGACGTAAATGACATTGAGCGTCTCACTGTCCCGACCGAATTCGCGGATGTGGTCGAGCACTTCCTTCACTGTCCAATCGTCGTGGACTGCGATGAAGTCCGGGGTCATCAGGCGGCCGACGCTGTCTTCCGGATAACCAAGAAGCGCCGTTGCAATCCGGCGCTCTTCCGGCGTTAAAACCTTGATGAGTTGTCGCGCGGCCGCGCTCGGCATTTCCTCGAGCAGTGCCGTTCGGTCGTCCGGCGACATTTCGTTGAGAATTGCGGCCACCTGCTCGTGCGCCATGGCGCGCAGTAATTGCTGCTGGGCGTCGACTTCGAAGTATTCGAATACGTCGGCGGCCAGCGCGTTCGGCAGGAGCCGGAAAATGATGACCTGCTCGTCTTCCGGCAAATCGAGGATGACCTCAGCAACGTCCGCCGGCGGCATCTCGCGAAACAGATCGCGGAGCGCGCCGAAATTGCGTTCTGCGATCAGGTCCCGAATTTCCGGAAGGAGAATTTTCCCGACCATAACGATGACAATTGAAAGCCCCAGAAACTGCCGCGCGCCGCGAGCTTTCTAACACTCCGCTTTGCCGAGCGCAATCCGGTCTCCGCTTGGAATTCTGACGAATCTCGCCAATATGAGGCGAATGACCGCAACCGCGACTGGCTCAATGATCAGGCGAGAAATTGGAACGGACGGAATTTGCATCCTGACCTTCGATCGTCCCGAGTCTGGCGCGAACATCTTTGATGCGGCGACGATGGAAAATCTGCGGGAGCACGTCGATGCGCTGGAAAAGGATTCATCCGTCAAAGGAGTCATCGTAACCTCGGCGAAGAAGTCCATTTTCATTGCGGGCGCTGATTTGAAAACGCTGCTGAAGCAGGCGCAAACCGGAGAGATGCGCGCATTTATTGCGGAAGGGCAGAAGGTTTTCAATCGGCTGGCGGCCCTGAAAGTTCCAACGGTGGCCGCAATTCACGGTGCGTGTGCCGGTGGCGGATATGAGATCACCCTGGCCTGCGATCACCGCGTCGCGTCCGACGATCCGGCGACGAAAATTGGTTTGCCGGAAACGACGCTGGGACTGGTGCCGGCCTGGGGCGGAGCTACCCGGCTCCCGCGGCTGATTGGTGCGACCGGTGCCTCAGAAGTGATTTTGAAGGGCAAACTCTACGGAGCGCAGGACGCCCTGAAGCTCGGGCTTGTTGATGAAGTCGTGGCGAAAGAGCAGTTGCTCGATGCGGCGCGCAAAAAGTTGGCGAGCGGCAAACGGAAAATGGCGGGCGGTGCTCCAGCGACGCCGGCTTCGCAGGAGCTCAGCCCTCCAAAAGTCCGCGGCAACGCCGCGCCCGCCCGCGCCTTCGAAATTATTCAGCGCGCCGGGAACTCTTCCGTCGAGGAATCGCTTGCCATGGAAGTGGATGCGATCAGCGAACTGGGCGCGACCGACACGACGCAGAATCTGATCCGGAATTTTTTCCTCGGGGACAAATACAAGAAAGGATCGTCGAAAGCGCCGGCCGAAAAAATCCTGCACGCCGCGGTTATCGGTGCGGGTGTCATGGGTTCGGGTATCGCGCAGTGGCTCAGCTCACGCGGGGTGTCGGTCATCCTGCGTGATGTCGATTCCGCTGCGATCGATCGCGGTATCGCGAACATCGACAAAACCTATGCCGACGCGGTCAAACGCGGGTTGATGGCGGAGACGAAAGCGAAAGAAGGACGGGCGCGGATCATTGCTTCCACCCAGCCCATCCCGATGCGCGACGTGCAGATCGTGATCGAAGCCGCTTCGGAAAAGCTCGAAATTAAAAAGAAGATTTTCGCCGAGCTCGCAGCGAATACGCCGGAGACGACAATCCTGGCGACTAACACGTCAGCCCTGCCGATTGACGAGCTCGCGACCAGCACCGGCAAGCCTGCGCGGGTTGTGGGCCTGCATTTTTTCAATCCAGTCAGCCGGATGAAACTCGTCGAAGTTGTCGTCGGACGACAAACTTCGGAGGAAGTTCGCGAGCGCGCCCTCGCCTTTGCTCGCCAGGTGGGCAAGCTGCCGGTCCTCGTTCAGGATTCGCCCGGCTTTCTCGTCAACCGCGTCCTGTTTCCATACCTGCTCGATGCCGCGGAAATGTTCCAGAATGGCGTCAGCGCCGAAGATATTGATGGCGCGCTCCTGGAGTGGGGGATGCCAATGGGACCGTTGCGGTTGATCGACGAGATCGGGGTCGACATCACTGTCGATATCGCCGCGACCCTCGAAAAAGCCTTCGGGGTGCGGGATCAGGCGCCCGGTATTTTGCAGAAGATGTACGAAGCGAAGATGCTGGGCCGCAAAACCGGCAGCGGCTTTTACAAATACGAGGGCAAACAACAGACGCCCAATGAAGCTGTCGAGCAATGGCGGCAGCAATCGGGCGAAAAATTCGGGCTCGAGAACATTACAAATCGCCTGGTGTTTCTAATGGTGAACGAGGCCGTCCGTTGTCTGGAAGAAAAGGTGGTGGCGACCCCGGAAGACGCCGACTACGGGATGATCCTTGGCACCGGTTTCCCAATTTATCGCGGAGGTCCGTTACGATTCGCGGAGAGCGTTGGACTGAACAAAGTCGTGACCGACCTGGACGGTATCCATTCCCGGGCCGGCGAGAAATTTGCGCCGTGCGATTTACTTCGCCAGCACGGCCAAAACAGGACTACATTTTATTAGGATCGGTAGGGTAAGACTCCCGTTGAGCCGCGACAGTTCCCTCGCGGCTCCGCCGAATTTTTGCCCAACCTACTGAGAATATGAAATCACCGCTCGAAGCTCCGGAAAAGCAGATCGCAGAAGAAACCACCGCCAAGACCGCCGCACCGGTAATCGACACGTCGAAAATGTCGGCCGGCAAGGCCGCGGCCCTTGAGCTCGCCGAAAGTTCGCGCGATCCGCTCGACGAACGCGGAAGTTTTGCCAGCAACCTTTTTATCGGCCGCTTCGATTTCGACCGGATTTTTCCATACCCGGCTCAATCGGCCGAAGACAAGGCCGCGGGTGAGGAATTCCTCGCCGAACTGAAGGCGTATTTGCATGACAACGTGGACGCCGACGAGATCGATCGCACTGGGGAAATCCCACAGAAGAATATCGATGAGCTCTTCGCGATGGGCGCGTTCGCGATCAAAGTCCCCAAACAATATGGCGGACTGGGCTTGTCACAGGTCAATTACGGGCGCGCGGCCATGCTTCTCGGCAGTTGGGACGCGAACCTGACGGCGCTCGTCTCCGCCCACCAATCGATCGGTGTTCCCCAGCCATTGCTGTTGTTCGGCACGGAAGAACAGAAGGCCAGCTATCTGCCGCGAGTCTCTCGCAAGGAAATCTCCGCCTTTGCCCTGACGGAGATGAACGCCGGTTCCGACCCGGCGAACATGGATCTGCGTGCCGACCTTTCTGAAGATGGAAGCGCCTGGGTCTTGAACGGCGAAAAACTTTGGTGCACCAACCTGATCAAGGCGGGTGTGCTCGTGGTGATGGCGAAAACGCCGCCGAAAATGGTCAATGGTAAGGAACGCAAACAGATCAGCGCCTTCATTGTCGACGTCGATTGCCAAGCCGGCTGAGAGTGCATCTATTGCCGCAGACCACGATGTCGGCTGACCAAACTGTTCCGGCGCATCGTCGCGCGGCGTATCCCAGTCGGCTGTTATCGCCATCGAGAAAACGCGCGCGTGGTGGTCGCGCCCGC
>JBJMXC010000123.1:0-10644 GCA_045809825.1 Chthoniobacterales bacterium
CTCGCGATTCGCGAAAAATTTCATCCGCCGACCCATCCGGATATTGCCCAGTCGAAGTGCAACCTCGCTGTCGTTTATCACTCGAACGGCGATTACGCCCGGGCGTCGGAACTCTACCGGGCCTCGATCAAGACATGGGAAGCCGCTGCCGAAAAACCGCCTGAAGACTACGAGATTGTCGCTTCCAATTATGCCGATCTGTTGCGCTCGTTAGGCAAAGCCCGCCAGGCGTACCAGCTCGAGGAACGAGCCCGGAAAAAGCGGCGCTCGTCGTAATTCCTGCCTCTTTGTTTCCGCTTTAGCCTTTAGACTTTCTAATTTTTTAGACCACCTTAGCAACCGCTCTCGCTCACGTGGCGGAATGGCAGACGCGTACGGCTCAGGACCGTATGGGGAAACCCGTGGAGGTTCGACTCCTCTCGTGAGCAATTTTCGTCGGGGCACGTTTTTGTCTTGAGCTAGATGTATTGGGGCTGCGCCCGGCTCGCGGTCATCAAACCCGATGGGAAGTGGGACGAGATCGAGGGACCCGAGAGTCTTCACGCCAAGGGTTGGGCGGTGCGCGCCATGACGGAAAATTACAACACTGATACTGCAATCGAGCGCGAGAAAAGCCGGCGGCCAAAGTTCGCCATTCCTTCGGCGGCAATCCTCGGGCCTATTGTCGCCAGTAACAGAAGGTAATTGAGCCCACCGCTTGGGGGCTGGAATTCAAACGACGATAGCCGTGATCGCGATTCCGGCGATTAGCAGGCCAAAGTGACGGTTGGAGCGAGGCTGGCAGCGGCCGGATTATTTCTTGACCGGCGTGTATTTCCAGTTCCGCGGTTTTCCTTCCGCGAGCCATTGGATTGATTTGGCGAGGCGCTCTTTCCGTGTTTCTTCGCGTTTCGCCTCGGTGATCCACTCGATGTATTCGCGCCGATGGCTCGGTGAAAAACCGTCGAAAGTCTTCTGCGCTTTCGGGTTCTTCTTGAGCGCGGCCGTGAAATCCGCCGGCATCGGAAGCGGTTTTCGCTTCTTCCGTTCCGTGCGCCAGGTTGCTTTCACGCCCGCTTCATTGAGCGCCGCCGCCTTTTTCACGTAGCCGACCAGTGTTTTTTCGCCCGGCAAATCGTCGAGCGAACGGATGCAGCCGAAGCTGCCTAGCGCGCTTTCCTCGCGCTTTCCGTCGCGTCCGAGGATCAGCTCAGCGTTCCAAAAACCGAAAGCGCAATGCTCCTTGAACGCCGCCATCCCGCACATCACCCCCTTGTGGTCGAAATGCGGTCTCGACCATTTTATGGTTTCAACCACGGCGGGACAGCCGGCGTGCACGACTTTGCGCAAATGCTTCAGGATTGGTTTCGAAAATTCGGGGGACTTGGCGATGTAGGCGTCGATTCGGCGATCTTTCGTAGCCATATGGTTGCTCCGGTTGCTTCGCTGAAGTTATCGGAAACCGAATGTTTTTGTCGAGTGGCAAGGCCGGATGTGGATATGCCAAATCGCTTGTAATGCCGTGACCACGTCGCTATCTAAGTTTCTCGTTCATGGCTGAAGCACAAACCTCCATCGCGCCGCGCGGATTCGGTCAAACGACTCGTCCCGACACTTGGTGGGTCCAGCCGCTCGTCGTTTTCGTCGGACTCGGCGCTTTCATCGTATACTCGACGTGGGCCGCCTTCCAGGGAACCCATTACCACTTCGGTCCCTATCTATCGCCGTTCTATTCGCCGGAAATTTTCGGCGATTCGCCCCACAGCTGGTTCGGGCCGAAACCGGCGTGGTGGCCGGGCTGGCTTCTGTTTTCGCCGGCGCTGCTGATTCTCTGGGCGCCAGGTGGATTGCGATTCACCTGTTATTACTATCGCGGCGCCTACTACAAGGCGTTCTGGGCCGATCCGCCGGCGTGCGCCGTGGGCGAGCCGCGAAAAAGCTACCTCGGTGAACGCTCGTTCCCTCTCATCATGCAGAACGTCCACCGTTATTTCCTTTACCTCGCTTTGCTCTTCATCGTGGTTCTCGCAATCGATGTCTGGAAAGCCCTTTGGTTTACTGATGCCGCAACCGGGAAGACTTCTCTTGGCCTCGGCATCGGTACGCTGGTCCTCGCGCTGAATGTTTATCTGCTCAGTGCATTCACTTTTGGTTGCCACGCCTTGCGCCATGTCGTCGGAGGATTTCGCGACCAGCTTTCGCGGTCGCCGACGTGTTATCAGGCGTATCGCTGCGTCAGTTGTTTTAACCGCCGCCACATGCTCTACGCCTGGCTCAGCCTGTTCTGGGTCGGGTTTTCCGATCTCTATGTTCGTCTCTGCTCCATGGGCATCTGGCATGACGTGAGAATTTTCTGACGCATGCCCGACTACGAAACTTTCGAGCACGACGTTCTTGTCATCGGTTCCGGCGGCGCCGGGCTGCGGGCAGCGATTGAAGCGTCAGCTGCTGGCGTTTCCGTAGGCATGGTTTGCAAATGCTTGCTCGGGAAGGCCCACACCGTCATGGCGGAAGGCGGTATCGCCGCTGCGCTCGCGAATGTGGACGATCGCGATAGCTGGAAGGTCCACTTCGCCGATACGATGCGCGGCGGTCAGTACGTCAACAATTGGCGGATGGCTGAGCTCCACGCGAAGGAAGCGCCCGATCGCGTTCGCGAACTGGAAGCGTGGGGCGCGGTCTTCGATCGCACGAAAGACGGCCGCATTCTCCAGCGAAATTTCGGGGGCCATAAATATCCGCGGCTCGCGCATGTCGGCGATCGCACGGGGCTGGAGATGATCCGGACGCTGCAGGACCACGGGGTCCACCAGGGAATCGATGTTCACATGGAGATTTGCATCGTCTCCCTGGTAAAGGATGGCGATCGCGTCGTTGGCGCGTTCGGCTACGACCGCGATCGCGGCCGATTCAAAATCTATCGGGCCAAAGCCCTTGTCCTCGCGACCGGCGGCATCGGCAAAGCCTACAAGATCACGAGCAACAGCTGGGATTGCACGGGCGATGGACATTCGCTCGCCTATCATGCCGGCGCCGGTTTGATCGACATGGAATACATCCAGTTTCACCCGACCGGTATGGTCTGGCCGCCGAGTGTTCGCGGCATGCTCGTCACCGAAGGCGTTCGCGGTGAAGGCGGCATCCTGACCAATTCCGACGGGAAACGGTTCATGTTCGATTCCATTCCGGACAACTACAAATCGCAAACGGCGGACAACGAAGAGGAGGGCTGGCGTTACACGCAGGGCGACAAGAACGCGCGCCGCCCGCCGGAATTATTGACGCGCGATCACGTGGCTCGCTGCATTGTCCGCGAGATCAAGGAAGGGCGGGGGAGTCCGCATGGCGGAGTCTATCTCGACATTTCGTGGATCAAGAAAAAGCTGTCGAACTCGGAGGAGCACATTAAGCGGAAGCTGCCGAGCATGTACCACCAGTTCAAGGCGCTCGGCGACATCGACATCACCCAGGCGGCGATGGAAGTGGGGCCGACCACGCACTACATCATGGGCGGCGTGCACGTCGACGCGGACACCCAGATGTCGGATGTGCCGGGGCTGTTTGCCGCCGGCGAATGCGCGGCTGGGATCAATGGCGCGAACCGGCTCGGCGGGAACTCACTTTCGGACCTTGTCGTTTTCGGAAAACGAGCCGGTGAGTACGCTGCGAAATTCGCGAAAGAAAACGGGCATGGGAAAATCGATGAGCAGCAGCTCGCCGGCTACACGCGAGAAGCGTTGCGGCCATTCGAGAATAGCGCGGGTGAAAATCCGTATTCCGTGCAGCGCGATTTACAGGAACTGATGCAGCACAACGTCGGGATTGTGCGCAACGAAGTCGAAATGCAGGAAGCGCTCGATCGATTGAAACAGCTTTGGGAGCGCGCAGGCCGCGTCGGTATTACCGGGACTCGAGACTTTAATCCCGGCTGGCACACTGCGCTCGACCTGAAAAACGTTCTCACTGTTTCGGAAGCGATCTCGCGCGCCGCGATTGAGCGCAAAGAAAGCCGTGGCGCGCAATACCGCGACGATTACCCGAACAAAAACGACGAGTTCGGAAAGGTGAATACGATCATTCGCAAATCGGCGGACAGCTCAATGGAAGTCAGACTGGAGCCGCTGCCAGAAATGCCCGATTATCTGAAACAGGTGATCGAGGAGATGAAATGAGCCGACAACCCGATTTGTTTACCGCGGACTACTCAGAGGGCGCGGATGTTCTGAATCCGATCCGAGTTATCCGCGTAATCCGCCGTTAATTATTCCGATGCAAGCCACGTTCAAGATCTGGCGAGGAAATGGCGAGGGCGGCGCATTTCGTGATTACACGACGGAGGTTTCCGAAGGGATGGTCGTGCTCGACGCCGTGCACGAGATCCAGGCAAAACAGGCGAACGACCTCGCCTGCCGCTGGAATTGCAAAGCGGGCAAGTGCGGTTCGTGTTCGGCCGAGGTAAATGGCATGCCGAAACTGATGTGCATGTCGCGCCTGAGCGATCTGCCGCTGGACAAGCCCGTCACCATCGAGCCGATCAAGGCATTCCCACTCCGGAAAGATCTGATCACCGACGTCTCCTGGAACTTTCGGGTCAAAAAGAAGATCAAAAAATTCAAGCCCCGCGCGCCGGATGCGGCCGATGGGACGTGGCGAATGGCGCAGGAAGACATCGATCGGGTCCAGGAATTCCGGAAATGCATCGAGTGCTTTCTCTGCCAGGACGTTTGCCACGTCCTCCGCGATCATCGCAAGCACGACGAATTTATCGGACCCCGTTTCTTGATTTACACAGCGGCCCTGGAGATGCACCCGCTCGATACCGAGAACCGGCTCGAGGAGTTGCGCACGGCGCACGGGATCGGTTACTGCAATATCACGAAGTGTTGCACCAAGGTCTGTCCGGAGAACATTCGAATTACCGACAATGGGATCATCCCGTTGAAGGAGCGGGTCGTTGACGACCATTACGATCCGCTGGGTTTTATTTGGAAGAAATTGAAGAAGAATCGTTGAGCCAATGTCGAGCCTGAAGGCATTATCGCGGGAGGCGATTCCAGCGGCGCTGGAAAAAGCGGAACGCTATCGTCTCCTGAATGAGCCCGGTGAAGCCGAAAGCATCTGCCTCGATATCCTGGAGGCCGACTCGGAGAATCAGTCCGCGATCATCATCCTCTTGCTCGCTATGACGGATCGGTTCGGCAAAGGCTACGGGGTTAGCGATACCCAGCTCAAGGAACTGCTCTCGCGGATCAAAGACGATTATGAGCGCTACTACTACACCGGGATCCTGGCCGAGCGAAAAGCGAAGGCCAAACTTTCCCAGGGCACACCCGGCTCGCGCTATCACGCTCACGACGGATTCCACGAAGCGATGCGCTGGTTTGAAAAAGCCGAGGCCATTCGGCCCGCCGGGAATGATGACGCGCTCCTTCGGTGGAATACCTGCGTGCGGATCATCGCGAAAAACCGTCTCGTCCCGCGCGAGGAAGAAAATCTCGAGCCGCCGCTGGAGTGACAGCGAGCCGCGGCGATGTCTCGCGCGATCCCGACGCCGTTCGCGGTATGTTCGGCCGGATCGCCCGGCGCTATGATCTCGCGAACCATCTTCTAAGCGGGGGCGCCGATTTTGTCTGGCGGCGTCGCGCGGCACGGATCGTCGCTGGTTGGCAACCCCATGACGTTCTCGATCTCGCAACCGGCAGCGGCGATCTTGCGTCGGCGATTCAGACGCGTCTCCCGTCGGCAAAAGTTACCGCGGCCGATTTTTCGCCGGAGATGCTCGAGGTGGCGCGCAAAAAGGGGGTGCGGCATACCGTCCTCGCAGACGCGCTTGATCTGTCTTTTGAAGACGCGTCGTTTGATTGCATTACGGTCGCATTTGGGTTGCGCAACATGGCTGACTGGGACCGCGCCGTTGCTGAAATGGCGCGGGTTCTTCGAGTTGGCGGGCACCTGCTGGTTCTCGATTTCTCAATACCAACGGGGGCGCTCCGCCCGTTCTACCGTTTTTATTTGCACCGGTGCCTGCCGTGGTTCGCCTCAGTCGTGACCGGACAGAAGGCTGCTTACGATTATCTCGGTGGTTCGATTGAAAAATTCCCGAGCGGTCAGCCGATGCTCGACCTGATCGAACGAAACGGTTTTGCGATGGCGGCAGCCGAGCCGCTCACCGGCGCAATAGCAACGATCTACACGGCGTCGAAGATCCACGCTTGAAGCGTGCGCCTCGGATTCGCTCTCGCGGGTGCTCCCCCAGCTCAAGACTTCGGCGACGCGCCAGCTACTGGCGTGCTTGATGCGGACGCCGCCGGACTTGGAGAGGGCATTGCCGCCAGCGGCAGCTTGAATGCGTTCAAATCCGTATTGGGCAACAAAAATGTCCCGTCACGCTCATCCGTTCGCGCGAACCACATTCCGCCCTCGGCCTGTCCGCCAACCACCAGTCTGTGCACGTTCTTGTCGTCGGGCGATGTCGTGAACGTGATTGTCACCTGCGGCTTGTCGAAACCATGAGCGGGCGTCGTTGCTCCGACCCAACGGACCGCTCGCAAAACCGTCAGCGTATTCAGGAGCGAACGTATGTTTACGGTGTTCACCCGTTCGTTTCCCTTCACCCAGCTCCATTCCTTTTTCTCGTTCTGAACCAGGGCCGATTCGTGATCGGTCTGCACCGTCAATTTGTGGACGTCGTCGGGTTTGAATCGAAAGATTGCCAGCTCCTGCCATTGCAGCGGATCGGCAAAAATATTGTCGAGAACGCTTCGGCGCACTGCCACGATGAATGGCTCGTCGCCCAGTCGCGCGAAAACATTTTCACCCTCGATTTTACCAAAAGCGATCGTCGCGAACGGATGTTCGCCGGCTGTGCTCTCCGGCGTGTTCTCGGACGCGAATGAGCTGAACGTGACCTGAAGTTGCGGTTTATCCAACCCATACTTCGGTAGATCCGACGCGACGTCCTCGACGAATTTGGTCACCTGCTCGGCCTTGAGCATGTCGAGCATCCGGTTCACCTCGGCGCTGTTGGCCGCCTGGTTGTTCCGGCTGGCGATCGTCCAGTTTTCGTCCTTCCGTCCAAGTACCGTCTTTCCCTTTCCCTGGGCTTCGATCGTGACCCGGTCGAGAATGTTCGTGTCGATGCGAACCAAGTGACGGTCGCGCAAATCCGCAGGCTTGAGCGCCAGGATCTCCTCGATCTTTTTCGGGAGCGTGTAAACGGCGTTGCGCGAGGTGAACCGGACATACACCTGGTCTTTATCCTTTTCTCCGGTTCCCGCTGGCCCGCCGATCTGGAGCGTCTGCCCCGTTTTGTCATCGGCGGTAAACAAAGTCACCGAGCCGCGCGGTTCAGCCAGACCGTAAGGTCGCAAATCGCCGCGATCTTCCGCGACGAACTGCTGAATCTGCGCCGTTGTTATCTGCGCAAACGTGTCAGTAATCTTCTGGTCGTCGCCGCGGGCCTTCAGCGGCTTCACGATTTCCCAATGGTCCGCCTTCTTTTCCAATTCCATCTCGCCCGCCGCCGTTTTGACCAGGGCGCGCGTAATCTGCGCGGCCGTGAGGTCGGTTAGTTTTTTGTCGCGAAAATCTTCAGGCTTTTTCGAAATGTCGTTCCGGACCGACTGCGCCGCGATAATGACGTCGCCGCCTTCGCCGACGCGGACATACATCCTGCCCTGGAGCGCGGCGTCATTACCGAATATAATTTCAGGCGGGGCCCCTTTCCCGAGCAGCTTGAGCTTCAGCTTGCCCTTGCTCAGGCCGTATTCGTCGAGCCGATTTTTGTTCTTCTCAATTTCGCTCGCGGGGATGGACTCCAACTTTTGCCAGCTATCGAGATCGGCCAGCAGATTATCTACGACGCCGTGATCGGCCTGGTCCTTGAACGGCGCCTCGATTCGCCATTTCTGGCCCTGTTTACGAAGCTCAATCCGATCGTCACCGTTCTGGATGACGACGCCTTCAAGCGCGTCGCGCTCAAAATTGACCACGTTGCCGGCGAGCCGCTTTGCCTCTTCGGTGTTGGGCCCTTTGCTCTCGTAAAACTTGACGTAGACCGCAACCGCCACCGCTATCGCCAGCAAAATCAGGGTCGTTTTCGTTTTCATCGCTTCTGCGAAACTCGATAACGGTCAGGCGCGGCGTTGCCACCAGACGGCGAGGCCGAGCAGCGCCGGAACCAGGGGCAACAGAAGCAGGACCAGCCACCGCATGTTGCGCATCGCATTCTCGTCCATGCTGAACGTCACTGTCGTCGGCACCTTTGGCGCGATTCCAATCAATTGTTCACGGCTCAGGAGCCAGTTCACGCTGCCCGAGACAAAGTCGAGCGCCTGTTGGTCCTGTGTGATCGCAGAGTCCTGGATGAAGCTCGCGTTCGTCACCACCACCATCCGCGCTGAGTTGGTTTGGACCCGCTCGTCCCCGCTGCCGCCTTTCTCGATCGATGCCGCGATGATCAGCGGCGTTTCCGACGGTTGCGAAGCATGGGCCTGCAGCATCGCTTCGTCCGTCGAATTGTAGTCAGTCTCGGCCCAATAGCCTTTTTCAGCGTGGATCAACGGCTGGAGCCGGACATTCGCGGCGCGGACGCGGTCCTGCTCGAGGGCGAGCGACGAGGTGCCGCCGACAAAGATCCCACGGACATCAGCGAGCCGTTTTGTGATCGGACTGTCGGGCAGGAATCGTCCGATGACATCGCGGACACGAGCCATTTCCTGGATGCCGGTTTTGACCATCGCCATTAGGCGGTCGTCATTCACTTTGACGCCGACCTCGTTCAGGAACGTCAACAGCTTCGGCGTCTTCGCGGAGGGATCGAGGAGCAGCAGAATCCGGCCCTGCTTCTCCCAGAAATCGTGCAGCAACTTCATCTCGCGATCCGAAAAATCGTACTGCGGTCCGACGATCACGATCGTTTTGAGATCGGCGGGGATTTCGGGAACTTCGAACAGATTCAATTCCTGGAACTTGATGTTCTCGTTTTCGATCACCGTTTTAACGAGCGAGATTGGGCTCCGCGCGCCCGGTTCAGGCGCCATCGAAGGGGAGAGTGCTGGTGGGGCGTCGGCAATCGGCGGCTCCTTGTGGCCGAGCACATAACCGAGCGCGTTTTTCTTTCCTTCGACCAGGTCGATCATCGCACTGGTGATCGCCTGCTCGCCCTTGAATGCCGTGATCTTCGGCGGTTCGCCCAGCATCGGATTGCCTTGGTCCACTTCTGCCATGTCCGAGGCCTTCACCGTTTTATTGCGGTTGTCGTAATCGAGAATGACCAGGCTCTCCTCACTGACGACCTTGTATTTATCGAACAATTCCTTTGCCCGGGAGAGGTTCCGCTCCGGATCGATGTTCTCGACGTCGATTCGGCCCCTGGCTGCGTATTGATATTCGGTCAGGAGTGATTGCACGTCCTGCCCGATCGGGTTGTTCGGCGAAAAGAAAACGGTCACCCGGACTTTGCCTTTGATCGTCTCCAGGAAACGCTTCGTCTTGTCAGAGAGGGCATACTTCTTTTCCCGGGACAGATCCCACCGCCGGTAATGTTCGAACCCGAGGTAGTTCGCCATGATCGCCAAAAAGAGAAGGAGCGCGACCTGCACGATCACGTTCAGCCCAATGCGAACGCGGTGGATTTTCTGCGGCTTCTCGGCCTGCGGTTTTTCGTCGGCCACGGTCACAGTCTCCATTTCCGCGATTGAAATGCCTGGTAAGTCAGCGTCAGCATCACGATCGTCATGCTCAGGTAGAGGACCATCGGTCGGGTATCGATTTCACCGCGTGACAGCGTCGCCATTTGCTCAATGGCGGAGAAGTAACCGAGCAACTGCCGGGTGTTCGAGCTGACTTCCTGGAGGATGAACGAAATAAGCCCCGAGAAAAAATGAAGCGTGATTACACAGAACGAAATGACCGCGGCCACGATTTGGTTTTTGGTCAACGCCGAGGCCAGGCAGCCGATCGACAAATAAAACATTCCGAGGAGGAGAAGCATCAGATAGGCGCCGCCATACGCGCCGGTGGAATGAGCTGCGGGCTGGTGGGTGACGCTCTGAAAGATCCAGAAATACAGGAGCGTCGGCAGCCACAGGATGATGTAGAAAACGAGCGCGCCAAAAAATTTCGCGAGCACGACCTGCCAGTCGCGGACCGGCGCCGTCATAAGGGGTTCGATCGTGCCGAGTTTAAATTCCTCCGCGAAGAGCCGCATCGTGATTAGCGGAAAGATGAGAACGAAAGCGAACCAGAAGAAGACCGAGTTAAAGAATGCTTCCTGCACCGAGTAAGAAACCGGCTTCCCGTTCATGAAGGAGAGCTGGAAATAAAAATCCGCGCCCGCGACGAAAAGGAAAAAGAGCAGGACTACGTACGCGATCGGCGAGTAGAAATAGCTGCGCACTTCGCGGGAGAGGAGCGTGTAGAATTTTCTCATTCCGGTGGTCAGGCTTCGTCGGGATGCGTGATCTCGACGAACACGTCTTCGAGAGTGGCTCGGCGCTGAGTTAACTCGCGCAGGGTCCAGCGACGCGCGTTGGCTAGTTGATAAACGTCTTCGCGGACATCCGTGTTTGCCTCGACGCGGAGGGCGAAGACCTGCCAGTCGCCATCGGTCGATCGAGTAACGTCGCGGACCCCGGCGATTTTCCGGAGTTCCTCGGCGCCGTC
>JBJMXC010000124.1:0-9546 GCA_045809825.1 Chthoniobacterales bacterium
TCGTCGCCGGCGTGACTCCGGGAAAAGGCGGACAGATGTTTGACGCGAAGGTGCCCGTCTTCGACACGGTTTGGGAAGCACGTCAGGAAACGGGCTGCAATGTGTCTGTCATCTTTGTGCCCGCGGCTGGTGCGGCGGACTCGATTCTCGAAGCGGTCGACGCCGGCGTGGAGTTGGTCATTTGCATCACGGAAGGAATTCCTGTGATGGACATGATGCGTGTAAAAGCCGAAATGGTCGGGAAAAACTCCCGGCTAATTGGACCGAACTGTCCGGGGATCATCACGCCCGGGCAATGCAAGATCGGCATTATGCCCGGTTACATTCACAAGGCCGGAAACGTCGGCGTGATTTCGCGCTCCGGCACACTGACTTATGAAGCAGTGTGGCAATTGACTTCGCGCGGCTACGGTCAATCCACCTGCATCGGCATCGGCGGCGATCCGATTAACGGAATGTCGCATCTCGATGCGGTGAAGCTTTTCAACGAGGACCCGGACACGAATTCGATGATTCTGATCGGCGAAATCGGAGGCTCCGCTGAGGAAGAAGCTGCCGAATGGATTAAGGCTAATTGTAAGAAGGCGGTGGCCGCATTCATCGCCGGCGCCACTGCACCTCCGGGTCGGCGGATGGGGCACGCAGGTGCGATCGTCTCCGGCGGGAAAGGAACCGCTGCAGGAAAAATTGAAGCGCTTAAGGCCGCGGGGATTGCGGTAGCCGAAACACCTGCGACGATGGCTGATACGTTGATTGCACGGATGAAAGGCTGATATGCCAGTTTCACGAGGACTCGAAGGCGTCATCGCCAACTCTACTGCCCTGAGCGATGTGCTCGGCGACAAGGGCCAGTTGATCTATTGCGGTTACGATATCAACGAGCTCGTCGGCAAGGTCAGCTACAAGGAAGTCGTTTATTTGCTGTGGCACAAGAAACTGCCGAATCGCAAGGAACTCGAAGCGTTTTTGCACGAACTCCGAAGCCAGCGGCAATTGCCGGAGCAAGTCGTCGATTTCCTGAAATCAGCCCCGAAAGACGCCAACCCGATGGACGTCATGCGGACGGCGATCTCGATGCTGGGCCTTTACGATCCGGACAACGGCAAGGAAGCGACCCCGGAAATCAATCGGCGCCGAGCCGCCTCCATTACGGCGAAAATCGGAGTCATTGCCGCATATTTCCACCGGGCCCGGAACGGCAAGTCGCTGCCGCCGGTTCGCGACGATCTGACCGAATCGGAGCACTTCCTCTATTTAATGTGCGGCGAACCGCAATCGAAGGAAGCGAGCGATACCCTTGATGTTGCGTTCATTCTTCACGCCGATCACGGCATGAACGCATCGACGTTCAGTGCCCGGGTGACGATCTCGACGCTATCCGATTTCTATTCCGCGATCACGGCTGCGATTGGGACGCTGAAGGGTCCGTTGCACGGTGGCGCGAACGAAGGCGTGATCCACATGCTCGAAGAGATCGAAACGGCAGATAAGGTCGACGCCTACGTTGAGAAGCAACTGGCCGAGAAAAAGAAAATCATGGGCATCGGGCACCGGGTTTACAAGACGCTCGACCCGAGGGCGCCTCATCTCCGGAACATGGCGGTGAAACTCAGCGAGAAACTGGGCGAGCCGAAATGGATCAGGATGTCGGAACGGATCGCTCAGTTGATGAAGGAAAAGAAAAACCTGAACGCGAATGTCGATTTCTACTCGGCGACTGTCTATTACTCGTTGGGCATACCGACGGACCTCTTCACTCCGATCTTCGCGATCGCGCGTTGCTCCGGTTGGTGCGCCCAGGTCCTGGAGCAACTCGAGGATAACCGGCTTTATCGTCCGCTGAGCGAATACGTCGGCGAACCGGTGGGCAAAAAAGTCGTGCCGATCGACGAACGCCCCTAATTGCGGACGCGCCCACGGCGCGCTAGACATTTTCAGAGCGGCCGCTAATCTCGGCCCGAATGAAAACAGTCCTGCTCCTGATTGCTGTGGCCTTCTGCGCTGTGGATGGCATGTCGGCGCAGACTGGAATTCTCGACATGGGTGCGGACCCAAAGCTTCACGGGTCCTATCCCACGAATTACCAGGAGATCATTACGAACTGGCTCCAAACCGCCCTGGTCGATGCCGCAAGCGCGCAAATAGAATGGATCAGCGGTCCGAAACCGGGCACTTTGCCGGAAAAGAAAAACGGCGACCCACTTTTTGGCTATCTCGTTGAGTTCAGGCTCAACTCCCGAAACCGATTCGGAGCCTACACCGGGATGCAAAGGAAAACCGTCTTGATCCACGACGGACAGGTGGTCAAAACCAAAGGCTTCGCATTCTGAAATGAGACTGGAACGACACGGAAAAATTCGAGGGGAAGGCGGCTTGGCGCTCTGGATCATCGTGGCGGCACTGGTGGGCGGTGCGCTGTGGTTCCTCTACTCGTCCCGGCGCGATGGCGAGAAAAACGCGCGGGCGTTCGCGGCCGAGGTCGCCCAGAGGGTTGCGGTCAATTACGATGACAAATACCTGCATGTTCATCTGAGCCCGGAAGCGCAGACGAAATATCTCGCCTCCTACCGTGAAAGATTGTTCCAAAATTTGAAGAGCTTCGGGCCGGTGAAGCAGCCAATCCCAGTGAGCGGCGATGTCCACTTTAGTTCGGGGTTCTTCGAGCCGGTTGGCACATTCAAGGCCGACCTCGTTTATGCCAACATGAGTGCGACCCTCGACATGGGGATCTCGCGGGGGATGACGGTCTGGCAGGTTAACGACATCAACCTGACGTGGTCGCCGCCGCCAACACCAACGCCTTCTCCGACGCCGACGCCGGCATTTTCGCCGAGTCCCACGCCATCGCCGACTCCTGAGCAGAAGGCGCCGCCGAAGCGGAAGAAAAGGTAAAGCGAAAGCGGACGGGGCAGATCGCTCGATTCACCAATCTAGGCCAGCAGTTGGTCCAGCGAATCGACGCAGAGCTGTGACCAGGTCTCGAGATTGTCGCGACGCGCCACCAGCTCTTCCTTCGTTAGGAATGAGAGGTTAGTGATCATAGCTTCCCGCTTTTGCACTTTTGCTTCCGCCAAACGGAAGACGTGGACAATCCCAAGATGGACGCGGCCGACTTCGGTGGTGTCGTCATTGAGGAGCGCCACGATCCGGTCTTCGAACGGCGATTCAATTGCGATTTCCTCGTTGACCTCTCGTTCGACTCCCGCGCGATACGCATGTTCGTCCCAGGCGAAAAGCGATTCATCCGTGTCGTTCATATGCCCGCCGATCCCAACCGACCCTTTGGCGACGAGGCGTTGTTCGCCGGCTTTCTTGCCGCGGACATAGTGCAGGACCGTGTCGCCGCAAGCGATCAAGGCGTAGGGAATGATCTGCTTGTGGGTCGGATCCGTTTCGGCAACTGCGCGCGGCAGGAAAAAATTGTTTCCGCGCGAAAGAAGGGCGCCGAGATATTTTTCGGTCTCGAAATTGAGGCCATGGAAGCTGCCGATTTTGTCGAACAGGCTGCGCCGGACGACCAGCACGTTTTCGTCGGGGGTGGCCACTAGAAGATGTAAGTGGCGCCGATCTGCGGTCCGAGAAGATTTACGCTTGGGTTCGGATCGGTTTGGCCGCCATTGGAAAAATGCTGGTACTGGACGCCGAGGTCTAATTTCCAATGATCGTTTACCCGGTAAGACACGCCGGTCGCCGTCAAAATATTAAAAGTGAAATCCTGGCCCTGGGCACCGTAAATATTGGCGTGGCTGTCGAGCCACCCCAAACCAACCCCGCCCGAAACGTAGGGAACGAAGCGGGCTCCGGGTTTGGCGAAGTTGTAGCGGAACCCAAGAGAGATGCCGTAATAAAAATTCTCCGGTCCGCGAACGATCGGCTCGACCATGAAAGTCGCGTAGACCTGGTTATAACCCTGAAGCCAGCTGTCCCGCTGGACGACGCCCCACCGCCAGCGCGCTGTGAAAAATTGCGAGGCAACCTCATAGCTGTTGGGGTTGCCAATGATTCCTACGAGGTAGGCGGTCTCGGCTGCGACTTCAAAGTTCGGCGCGTCGACGACATCGGTCGACTTGAATCGCGTCGAAATCTGATCGGTGCCCCCGAAACCGGCGGGCGCGGAGGCGGCCAGAGTCAGAGAAAGAGCAACAATGCGCAAAAACTTCATGGAAAGAGCGGGAACGATATTGCGCGCGCGTTCAATTGCAATTTATCGGACGAACGCAGCGACGTCCCGGGGCAAAGTGCTGGTCCAGCGTCCGCCGTCGTCGATGGCGAGAACGGCGGAGTGAAGCGCGTGACGCGGAAGCAGGAGCTGCGCTTCGAGCTTCGGACTCCACCCAGTCTCGATGAATTCGAGATAATTCTTCTCATCAGGCCCGTAGATCTTGTCGCCGACGATGGCATGACCTATCGAGGCGAGATGGACGCGAATCTGATGCGTCCGTCCGGTTTTCGGAACCGCCCGTACAATCGCAAACAGTTCTCCATTTTCGCCGGTAAACCGCCGTTCGACGCTGAAATCGGTGCGAGCTTCAGCGCCAGCCGGATGAATCATCTGCTTGAGCCAGATCGGCGAAAACATCTGCTCGCCCTGCCTCACCAAAGGAGCATTCACTGAGATTTCGTCCCACTCTGGTGATCCCCAGACGACGGCCAGGTATTCCTTGGCGATCCGATGTTGCTGCATCAGCAGTCCGAAACGGCGGGCCGCGGCGGCATTCTTCGCGACGAGAACGAGCCCGCTGGTTTCGCGATCGAGACGGTTGACGATCGAGACTTGTCCGCCGTTCGCGATTTCAAAAGCGAGAAGCTGTTTTAATTCTCCCCAAAGCGTGCGGACGTGACCGGGTTTGGAGGGATGGACAAGGAGAAAGGGCGGTTTGTCGACGACGATCCAGTCGGACGTCTCGCCCACAATGGCGAAAGTCCCGGCGTCGTTTGCGCGCGGCGATTCGGTGGCGGATAAAGCTGGCTTGATCTCGCTCAAGAACGTCACCCGCGAATATAGAAGCGGCGATCGGACCGTGCACGCCCTGGAGGACGTTTCGCTCGAAATCGCGCGGAACGAGTTCGTCGCGGTAACTGGCCCGAGTGGTTGCGGCAAAAGCACGCTGATTCATTTGCTCGCGGGGCTGGACAAGCCGACGGCGGGCGAAATCGTTGTGAACGGTCTGGCTCTGCACACAGCCAATGATGCGGCCCTGACGCAGTTTCGACGGCGCGAGGTCGGCCTGGTTTTTCAATTCTTCAATCTGATGCCGACCATGAACGTCATGGAAAATGTGTCTCTGCCGCTGCTCCTTCAGGGTATCGCGCCGGTGGAGAGCGAGCGGCGGGCGCAAGAGCTAGTGGAACTGGTTGGGTTGGGACCGCGGGCGCACCATTTCGTTCATCAACTGAGTGGGGGCGAGCAACAACGGACGGCGATCGCCCGGGCTCTGGTCCATAACCCGTCGCTGGTCATTGCGGACGAACCGACCGGCAACCTGGATTCACACGCCGCGGCTTCTGTCATGGAACTGCTGGGAAAAATTGGTGCCCAGTCCAGGACGACCCTGATCGTCGTCACTCACAGCGATGAAGTGGCGCGGGCCGCCTCGCGCCGGGTAGAGATGCGGGACGGCGGGATTGTCGGCGATTCGGGGACTTGACCCGCCGGAAGAAACCGCGTTACCTAAACGCCCAGCCTCGACCACGGAGCCATCTTGGAACTTAAAGACATCAAAGCCGTCATCGACCTGATGCGGAAGAACGACCTGTCGGTCTTCGAAATGGAGAAAGACGGGTTTCGGCTCAAGCTCCAAAAAGGTTCCGGCGACCAGCCCGTATTCAGCGCGCCGGCGCCTCCACCGGCAGCGGCGCCATCTCCCGCGAGCGCTCCCGCGGCCCCGGCCGTGGAACCCGAGAAAAGTGGAGCTGCCCTCAAAGACATCGTCTCACCAATGGTCGGTACGTTTTATCGCGCGAACTCGCCCGATGCGCCTGCCTTTGCCGATGTCGGCAAAGCGGTCTCCGAAGAAACCGTGGTCTGCATCATCGAGGCGATGAAAGTCATGAACGAAATTAAAGCGGAAACCAAGGGCGTGATCGCCGAAGTGGTGGCGGAGAACGGCAAACCGGTCCAGTTCGGCCAGGTTTTGTTCCGGGTGAAGTAAGCGGGTCCCGGCCGGCGTAGCTGATCTGCTCGCCGCGGCGAGCGCGACAAATGTTCGAGAAAGTTTTAATCGCAAACCGGGGCGAGATCGCATTGCGGATTATCCGCGCCTGCAAGGAGCTCGGGATCCGGACCCTGGCGGTGTATTCAGAGGCGGACGTCGATTCGCTTCATGTCCAACTGGCGGACGAAGCGATCTGCATTGGCGCGGCGCCGAGCTCGGAGAGTTATCTCAAGATCGATCGGATCATGAGCGCGGCCGAAGTTGGCGACGTAGACGCAATTCATCCCGGCTACGGTTTCCTCGCCGAGAACGCGCACTTCGCGGAGGTCTGCGAGAGCTGCAAGATCAAGTGGATTGGCCCACCTGCGAAAGCCATGCACGCGATGGGCGACAAAAATTCCGCCCGTGCCCACGCGCGCAAAGCAGGAGTCTCGGTCACTCCCGGCAGCGACGGAATCGTGGAGAACGAAGCCGAGGCGATGAAGGTGGCGCGGCGGATCGGGTTTCCGGTCATGATCAAGGCGGTCGCCGGCGGCGGCGGAAGGGGAATGCGGATGGCGCACAACGAAGCGAGCCTTGGCCCGGCGTTCCATGCGGCGGGAACGGAAGCGGAAAAGGCATTCGGAAACGGCGCGCTCTACATCGAGAAGCTGATCATCAATCCGCACCACATCGAGTTCCAAGTGATCGCCGATACGCATGGTCACATTGTCCATCTCGGTGAGCGCGATTGTTCGATCCAGCGTCGCAATCAAAAGGTAATCGAAGAATGTCCGTCGCCTCTGATCTCGCCGGCGTTGCGCAAGAAAATGGGCCACGCAGCCGTCAAGCTCGCGCAATCCGTCAACTACCAGAACGCGGGCACGATGGAGTTCCTGGTCGACAACGAAGGTCATTACTACTTCATCGAGATGAATACTCGCATCCAGGTCGAGCACACGATCACCGAGGAAGTTTATGGCTGCGATTTGGTGAAGGAACAGATCCTGATTGCGGCCGGGGAACGACTGTCACCGCACGTGGCCCATGCCGAGCCGCGCCTCCACGCGATCCAGTGCCGGATTAATGCGGAAGATCCGGAACGAAATTTCCAGCCGTCCCCCGGGCGAATCGCATTTTACTACGCGCCGGGCGGTCGTGGCGTCCGGGTCGATTCGCACGCCTACACCGGTTATGTCGTGCCGCCCTATTACGACTCGATGATCGCGAAGTTGATCACCGTCGGGGCGACGCGCGCCTCGGCGATATCACGTATGCGCCGGGCCCTCGACGAATATTACATCACGGGAATCAAGACTACGGTGCCATTCCACAGCGCGATCATGCGTAACGCCGATTTTCGTAACGGAATTTACGACACCGGATTTGTGGAGCGCCTGATGAACTCGGACGAGTTCGAAATCAAACCGATGCCGGCCCGGCTCCACGAATAGCTGCGCCCTTGACCCCGGCCGATCTCAGCCGCTGCCGGCTCTACGGGATTATCGATCTCGGTTATGTGGAAAGCACGGCGATTGCGACCGTCGCCGAAGCTTTAATCAACGGCGGGGTCGATCTCTTGCAGCTGCGCGCGAAGGACCATTCCCATTCTGAAATAGCGACATTGGCGCGCGGTCTGCATCGATTCACTCGCGATCGGAATGTTCCGTTGATTATCAACGATCACCCTGAAATCGCACGCGACGTCGGCGCCGAAGGAGTGCACGTCGGGCAGGATGACGTCTCGCTGGCCGAGGCGGGTGCGATCGTCGGCCGCGATTGCGTCGTCGGGAAATCTACCCACAGCCTCGACCAGGCGATCCGCGCCTTTTATGAAGGTGCGGATTACATTGGGTTCGGCCCGATCTTCGCGACCGCAACCAAGCCGGATTACGCGCCGGTGGGCCTGGAGAAGATTGCCGATGTTCACGATGCAGTTCGCATCCCGATTTTTTGCATTGGCGGCATCAAGCTGGACAATTTGCCCGAAGTCATCGAAGCAGGAGCGCGGCGCGTCGTGATCGTGTCGGGCTTACTCCACGCGGCCAATATTTCCGACGCGGCCCGCCGCGCGAAAGACCTCTTAAATCGAAAATCAAAGATCGAAAATCAAAAATAACCATGCCTGTTCTCATCGTTGGATCTATTGCCCTCGACACCGTGAAAACCCCGGTCGAAGAGCATGCCGATTTGCTCGGCGGCTCTGCTTCCTACGCGGCGCTTGGCGCCAGCTTCTTCTCGCCAGTTAACCTGGTCGGCATCGTGGGTGATGATTTTCCCGCCTCGGAATTCGATTTTTGGAAGTCGCGAAAAATCGACCCGGCTGGCGTGCAACGCGTCACGGGCAAGACGTTCCGCTGGTCGGGCGAGTATGCGTGGGACATGAACACCCGGGAGACCCGTTCGGTGGCGTTAAATGTGTTCGAGCATTTCCGGCCGGTCTTGCCGAAAACCTATCGTGAAACCGATTTCGTTTTGCTGGCGAACATCGCACCTGCGCTGCAATCGCACGTCCTCGATCAAATGAAACGGCCGCGGTTTGTCGTGGCCGACACGATGGACGTGTGGATTGAAACGACCCGCGCCGATCTCGACGCGCTGTTGCCGCGCGTCGACCTGTTGATCCTGAACGACAGCGAGGCGCGCGAGTTAACCAAAGAGACGAGCCTGATCAAAGCAGGACGAAAGATTCGCCGGAACGGGCCGAAGTACGTCGCGATCAAAAAGGGCGAGCATGGCGCCCTCTTATTCGGTGAGGACGAATTTTTCAGTTGCGGCGCCTATCCGCTCGAGGACATCCATGATCCGACGGGGGCAGGGGACACGTTCGCTGGCGGACTCGCCGGATACCTGGCGTCGACTGGGAATGCGACAGATTTCGCGAGCCTGCGTCGGGCGGTTATTTACGGAAGCGTATTGGCCAGCTTCAACGTGGAAGCGTTCAGTCTGGAACGGCTCCGCACCCTGAGAATGGAGGAAGTCCAGGCCCGCTATCGCGTTTTCAAGGCGATGAGCGAGTTCGAGGCTTTAAGCTAGAAACCCGGGCGGCCGCCGCGATTCCGTATCAGTAGCCGCGATTGTATCCTGGAATGTGCGCGGCGGCGGCGTTCGGCGAATTCGGCGCTGGCCCGTGAGTTTCTTTATACTCTTCGTCAGTCAACAGCGCTGTGTCAGCACAACTGGTGAAGAGAAAAGCGCAGCAGAGCGCAGCAAAAACGAATATGATTTTCATAAATCGGTGATTAATGGTCCCGAGGTTTAGGCAGGGTACTCGCGAAATCCTCACGCGCCTTCACTTCGGCCTTGGTCGGCGCGGTGCTTACAGCGTTTTCGTCGCCCGGCTCATTGGCGCAGGCCGCAAGGAAAAACAAGGCGAGCAGGACGAGAATCGGTTTCATTGGTTTGCCTCGCA
>JBJMXC010000125.1:0-12121 GCA_045809825.1 Chthoniobacterales bacterium
AAAATCGTCGCGGCAAACTGGAAGATGAACATGATGCAGGGCGAGGCGGCGGCGTTCGTCTCGACGTTCCTGCTCGAGATTGGCGAAATGCGCGATGTCGAGGTCGTGATTGTCCCGCCGTTCACCGCGATTGCGACGGTGAATGCCGCGCTCGAGCATGCCCAGCACGTGAAGGTCGGCGCGCAAAACATGCATTGGGAACGTTCGGGCGCGTTTACCGGCGAGATCAGCCCCGCGATGTTGCGCGATCTCTTTGTTCGCTACGTCGTTCTCGGGCATAGCGAACGCCGAAGCCTTTTTGGCGAGAGCGACGAAATTGTGAATCGCAAAGTCCGCGCCGCGCACGAGGCGATGTTGCGCCCGATCTTGTGCGTGGGCGAAAGTCTCGAGCAGCGGGAGCGGGGCGATGTCGAAAAAGTGTTGTCGACGCAGCTTCGGGGAAGCCTCGCGGGCGTCGGAGCGAAAGAGCTCTTGGAAATGGTGATCGCGTACGAGCCGGTCTGGGCGATTGGCACAGGCAAGACGGCGACGGCCGACCAGGCCCAGGAAGCGCACGCTTTTGTTCGGAGAGTGCTCGCTGAAATTTCAGATCAAGCCACCGCCGATAAAGTCCGGATCCAATACGGCGGTAGCGTGAAACCGGACAATGCGCGGACGCTGATGTCCCAACCCGACATTGACGGCGCGCTGGTCGGCGGCGCCAGCCTCGATCCGCGTAGCTTTGCGCAGATCGTAAAGGGCGCCGCAGGAAATTAGACGCGATACGTCGTATCGGTCCTACAAGACCTATTACGGCAGCTGATAAACCTCGACCGATCCCACCCCGGTCCCGCCATCAGCGCCGTGAACAACGGCAGTGTAATTGCCCGCCGGAAGCATGTGCAGGATCGCCGATTCCTTGGGATCGGTCGGCGCCAGGCCGCTGCTCTCGATTTCGGATTTTTGCGGGCTGGTCATCCAGTTGTCATTTGAATCGAGCTTTGTTCCCTGTCCGTCAAAGAAGTCCAGGGTCGGGTCGACGACGGCATTTGCGACGCCAAACCCGGTCAGCGATGGGCCGATCGCCCGCACCAGGATTCTTTTCGGTTCGGTTCCGCCAAGAATGAAGCCGCCGATGAGCGCATTTGGATCGGCGCCAACCTGGCCGCGCGTGGAAATGTTGAGCAAGGTCGAGCCGGGCCCGCTATCGAGGTCGTAAACTTCAACGACGCCGAGGCCGGTGGTGTTGTTCGCTCCGCGCATGACCGCGGTGTAGGCCGCGGCCGAAGGATCAGAGGACACGGTAGTGAGGATGACGGATTCGTTAGGCGAACCCGGGGCGAGGCCGATGTCGCTTACGTCTTGTTTGTTTGCCGCGTCGCCCCAGTTGTCATTGGTGGCTATCGTCGCGTTACTCGCGTCATGGAGCTCGAGCGTGGGATTTGCCACGGCTCCGCCCAGCCCGCTCGAAGGCCCGAGCGCGCGGATGGCGAGGCGCTTCGAGGCAGGGCCGCGCATGATGAAGCCGGCGATTAGCGCATTGTCGCCGGTGCCAACCTGCATCCGGGTCGACAAGTTAACCAGACGTCCGGGAGCGGCGATGACATTCACCGTAAACATTTGTGAGACCGTCGCCCCGTCGAGATCTGTCGCGGTGACCGTCACGTGCGCCGTGCCAAGGCTGTTCGCCGCCAGGAGCAATTTCGATCCGCTGATCGTGGCGGTCACGTTGCCGGTGTCGCTCATCGCAGAAAAATTCAGCGGGGGGATTTGGGTCATGCCGGGGATGGAAACCAAGTTCTGCACCTTTATAAAGTTTCCGCTCGAATAATTGCGTAGCGGTAAGTCTGTAAAGGGGCTCGTCGGATCCTTGCCCGACGCGTCAAATCGGGGAACGGCAAAGATTCCATCGACAACGTTCAGACCGGTGACAACGCGTCCGAACACGGTGTAGCCGCCATTATTCGCCGGATTGTCCAGACTCAGGTTGTCATTCACGTTGATGAACCATTGGCTGGTGGCGCTGTTCGGATCGTTGCCGAGCTTCGCCATGGCGATCGTGCCACGCTTATTTGAAAGCCCCGGCTCGTTTTGAATCGGGCTGAACGGGAGAACCTGCGTCGGCCGAATGTTGTCTTTTGTTGGGTTCGTCGTCGCCGAAGGATCGACCGTTCCGATGAATCCGCCGCCTTGGATGATATTCGGCGAGTTAAAAGCGCGATGTACGAAACTCGAAGCGCTCTGGTTCGTCGTCGAATCGAGCAGGAAATAACGGCCCTGGTCTACGTACTTCAGGAAGTTCGTGACGGTGATTGGCTTTTGCTGGCCAAAGAGCGCGATATCGATGTTGCCCAGCACCGTCGTCATCCGAACTGCGTTGCTCACATCCGGATCCGAGAAGGCCGTGGTCAGATCAATCGAGCGAGCGGGCGCGCCCGCGTATTCGGTGAAATCAGCAATCTGGCTCGTGACCACCGGGGCCACGTTTTGTCCGGCGACAGGGAGCGCGGCGCCGGCCAGTGCGATGAAAAGCAAACAAACGATCCGATTCATGGAGCACCGTTTTTACTCTATTTCGTGAAACCACGCCAGCGCTCTTCTGGTTGCCATCATTTCTTGATCTCAAGATACGTTCTCGTCTTCACCTTGCCGGTCGCCGGATCGAACTCTTCGATCCGCATTTCCTTCAAGAACCAGCGGCCCTCGATTTTCTGTGCTGAGACGACCTCGAACCGTTTCGACATCTTCGCGTTCCAATCGTAGGCATCGATCCGCATGATCGCGCCGCCGCTTTTGTCGACCCACATCCAGACATTGGAGTATTGCGATTGCCGGGAGGGCGCCTTCAACTCGACCTTCCAGCAATTCCGGGTTCGGATCGAGTTTTCACCGGTTACTTTCGCGTCGGGCCAATAGAGAAATTTAAGCGCGAGATCTTCGTAGGTGACGGCGGTGCCGCGGACTTTGTGGTCGTACTGGGCCGGCGTAACTTTCTCGACTCCTTCGCGCGTCACCTCCTCGAGGCGCGAATCATTCTCGCCCAGACGTAATTGGAGGGCTTCATCGGGTTTCGTGAAAGCATAGCGAATAGTCTGGCCGTTCTGGATCAATCGAAAGGGAACGACGTTCGCGCCTTCGCGGAGCTGGCCCTGAAGATCGAGGTCCTGTTGCGCCTGTTGCAGCCGGACGGATTCGAGGAGTTCCTTAGCCGGGGGGAATGTCGCCGCAACCGTCGAGACCGCGGCGAGCGCGAGCAGACTAAAAGCGAGCGGTTTGTGCATAGGAAACGAGTTTTAAGGTTTAGGGTTAAGTGTTAAGTGGACTGCCGGCCCGCGCGCTTCTCCTTATCACTTAAACCCAGGTCCATGGATCAGGCGATCTTCCATCTTATCAACGAACAATGGACGCATCCCGCGCTCGATTTGTTCATGGCCGCGATTAGCGACGTCGAGATTTGGAAGCCGATCCTGATCGGGGTGGCGATTTTTGCGCTCTTTTTCATGGGGTTCAAAGGCCGCGCGTTTCTGGTCTGCCTCCTCGTCGCGCTGGCCCTCGCGGATTATCTCCTGGTCAGCCCCTTGAAAACGGCGATCGATCGGCGAAGGCCGAAGCAGGTTCAAAAAGTGCGAATGGTACAGCTGGAGCGGGCACACCCGGAATTTCTCAAGTTATTCAAACAACCGACCGTCCGTTATTCCGACGAGAGCGATCGAACAAAATCCGGACCATCGTTTCCATCCGGCCACGTGACCGACAACGTCATCATTGGCACGATGTGCGTCCTGTTTTTTCGACGGTGGGGTTGGCTTTATTTTATCCTGGCGGCGGCAATCGGTTACTCGCGGATTTACCTGGGCGCGCACTGGCCGAGCGATGTCCTCGGAACAGCTTTTATGGCGTTCGGCGAAGCGCTTCTTGTCCTCGCCCTGGCTGAGCTCGCCTGGAAACGGTGGGCGTCCCGGTGGAAGCCGCAGTTGTTCGCGCGCCACCCGCGTTTGATCGAGTAACGATGACACACACTCGCGCTGTCTGGTTGTTTGTGCTGGCGCTGACTGGCATCCGCTTCACGATGCTGGGCACGAGCGACCTCTCCTTCGATGAAGCGCACTACTGGCTTTGGTCGGAGCGACTCGCGCCCGCGTATTTCAGCAAAGGGCCCGGGATCGCTTTCGCCATTCGGGCGAGCACCGCGCTATTTGGCGACAGCGAGTTTGGCGTGCGCTTCCTCAGCCCGATTCTCGGCGCGGCGACGAGCCTCCTCCTTTTTTATTTTACCCGGAAGCTCTTCAACGAAAGAGCTGCCTTCTGGTTAATCCTCACCCTTAACGCGATTCCTCTTTTCAATGTCGGCAATCTCGTGATGACGATTGATCCGCTCTCGATTTTCTTCTGGGTAGCGGCCATGTTCACGTTCTGGCTCGCGCTCGAGCGGACGCCGAAATCGCTCTGGCTCTGGACGAGTACGGGCTTCCTGATCGGCCTCGGGTTTCTTTGCAAATACACGAACGCTTTTGAGCTCGTTTCAGTGGTTCTGGTCATCGCGCTCGTTCCGCGTCACCGCCGTGAATTTAAGCGGCCCGGCTTCTATTTGCTTCTTGGCGCGTTCACTCTTTGCCTGGTCCCGCCGCTTATCTGGAACTATCAACACGCCTGGATCACTCTTTCGCATTTGCGGTCCCGCGGCGGGCTTGATCAATCCTTCGGCATCCATCCCGTCGAAGCGATCGGTTTTCTTTTCGCGCATTTCCTGACTTTTTCGCCGGTGTTGTTCCTCGCCTTGGCGTGGGCATTCGTGGCGAATTGGCGCCGCGCCCGCCAACAATTCAAAACGCTCTACCTGGTCTGGTTTGGATTGCCGGTATTTCTTTTCTACCTCTTGATTTCATTGAACGACCAGGCCGCGCCAAATTGGGACGTGCTCGCTTTTGTCAGCCTGTTAGTCCTCGCGGCGGCCTTCTGGACTGAACGGCTCGCGACCGGGGCCGGCTGGCCGCGTCTGCTCACCGCGGGATTGGCGGTCGGGCTGGTCATGAGCGTGTTCGCGATGGACACCGATCTCATTCGAACGCTTGGGCTACCGTTCCCGCATCACCGCGACCCGACCGATAGCGTGCGCGGTTGGAAATCCGCGGCCCGCGCCGTCGAGCAAATCCGCACGGACATCGAGGCGAAAAACAACGAAAAGCTTTTTGTCATTGCCGACCAGCGCGATCGCGCATCCGAGATGTCGTTCTATTTCAAAAACAAACGCGTCGAAGGCCCGGCGCACCCACCGGTTTACATCGTCGAATCGCAGGACATCACGAACCAGTTCTCGTTCTGGCCGCGTTATGATGAGTTCGTCGAGGCACGGCCCGACGCGCCTTTGCCCGACAGTGAAGTTTATAGCGAGGAAGAAGGAGTGAATCTCTTTACCGGCCGCAGCGCGCTTTATATCCAGAACGGAAAGGCCGACGTCGTGCCGCACAATATTAAGGCCGGGTTTCAAACCGTGGACCGAATTGCCACCGTCCAAGTGATGCGGTTCGGAACGCTGATGCGGGAATGGCAGGTGTTCCTCTGCCGCAACTATCGGACACTCTCGCTATGAATGGTGGTTTGCCCGCGGTCTCGGTGATTGTACCGCTTTTCAACGAAGAAGAGAGCGTGCCGATTCTTCAGGCGGAGCTCGCGACAGCGCTGGCCGGTCGCGATTACGAAATCGTTTTTGTGGATGACGGATCGAAGGACGCGACGGTCCAACGGATCGAGCCCGGTCCGCGCGTTCGTGTCCTGCAATTCGAGCGCAACGCGGGACAAAGCGCGGCCATGTATGCCGGTCTCGCGAGTGCCCGCGGCGCGGTCGCCGTCCTGATTGATGGCGATCTACAAAATGATCCGGCTGATATTCCAAAGCTGCTCGCGGAGATCGAGCGCGGCGCCGATTTGGTCTGCGGTTATCGCGCCCAGCGGAAGGACACCGTGGTAAAACGGATCACGAGTCGCATCGCAAACTTCGTTCGAAGTCGGTTTACGAAAGATGGAGTGCGCGACACCGGTTGCACGTTGAAAGCAATGAAGCGCGAGTGTGTGACGGCGCTGTTACCATTCAAAGGGATGCACCGTTTTATTCCCGCGCTCATCAAGGGCGCCGGTTATCGCCTGGTCGAGGTGGCTGTGAACCACCGGCCCCGGAAATTCGGCGAGAGCAAGTACGGCCTCGGGAACCGCGCTCTTCGCGCCACCATGGATATGTTCGGGGTCCGGTGGCTTCTTGCGCGCCGGCTCGACTACAAGTTGCGCGATTAATTTAATACCGCTCCGCTTTGATCCCGCGTTTGGCGAGCTGTGCCTGGACGCTGTCCGGTCCCACGAGATGCAAGGCGCCGACCGCGATCTGTTCAACCCCTGAACCTTTCAGCATCCCCGCGATCTTTTCGGCCCACGCGGTGTTACGCTGAACGACAAGCTTGTCGTACACGGCCGGCTCTTTCGTCCTCATCTCGTCGAGCCCGGTCCGCTCAATGGCGGCGATGTCGCCATCAACCCAGGCCTTCGCGAGCCGGTCCAAAAGCTCGATGCCTTTTTCCACGTCATCCATTGTGCTTTCTAAAAAAGCTATCTGTTCGGCCTCGCCGAGATCCGCAAATATCCGGAACTGGTCCTCCGCAGTTTCGAGCCCCCGGATCTTGTCTCCTTCGGCGGTCGCCTGCGCGACCAGGATTCGTTCGACTCCCGATTTCGGGTCGTAACCGGCCTTCGTCAACGGGCCGGCACTGAGCAGGACCGCCGCCAACCATGGGCGCATCGGCTCCAGACTGGCTACTGGAATTCCATAAGTCGTCGCGACTTTCTCGAGCCGCTTCCGTTGATCGTCATTTAGCTTTGTCGAGAGAGGGTGTTGCGGATCGAGACCGAACTTTGCCAGGAGCGCGGCCATTGTCGTTTTGTCGTCGAAATCGGTGATCTCCAGCCATAGCTCGGTGCTTTCGCGCACGCACTTTTTGACCTTTTCAGAATTCCACTCGGTATCGCGTTTCAGCAGGTGCAACGTGCCGATCAGGTAAATGGTCGAGTCGGCGTCTTTGATCACCCACATTGCCGGCTCGGCCCGCGCCGTAAGGGAAATGACGGCAAAGAGAATTCCCAGCAGCGTCGTCGAACGAATCACCAGTCATGATACGCCGAACAGGCACCTTTTCCTGCTCATGATCTTGATCCCGCTCCTGATCTTTCCTGACGGCGGGTCATACGTTGCATAATGTTGTCGCGTCCGCTGTCGTCAGGGGACCGCCGTGCGTCCGCTTCCGAAGATCGAGAGCAAGAGTAAGAGCATGACCGGGCTGAATCGCCCTTATTTACATGCCTGCCCTACGGCCAAAACACGCTTGTCATCCGAAAGCCCCACGTTAAGCTTTCGGCCCCAACGGGAAAACTGCATGTCTTTGGCCAGCCTACTCTCTGCTGAGCAAATCATTCCCGAGATGAAAGCGACGGAGCGTTGGAGTGCCATCGTCGAGCTCATCGATCTCCTGGTCGCTCAGGGCAAAATCAAACCGGAAGATCGCGAGAGCATCCTCGCCTCGCTCAAGCAGCGCGAAGAAACGATGAGCACCGGGATCGGCTTTGGCATTGCCATCCCCCATGCTTCGTCGGATCGGATCGAGGAAGTCGTGGCATCGTTCGGTCGCTCCTCGCAGGGGATAGAATTCGACGCGCTCGACAACGCGCCGGTTAAATTTGTGGTCCTATTTATCGTCCCAAAAAATCAATTCCAGACGCATCTCCGCACCCTCGCGTCGATCGCGAAATTCCTGAACGACCGCAGTGTTCGCGAAAGTCTCGCCGCCGCCAAGTCGGGTGACGAAATCCTGGCCATATTCCGCGAACGGGGCGGACAAAAGTAGGCCGGGTGGAAAAGTTTCAAGACCTTCTCCAGCAGAAGGTGGCGGAAACGCTCACGGCAGCGCAACTCCCCCCGGCGGGCGCAGTCACGCCCGCGACGGACCCGCGTTTCGGCGATTACCAGAGCAATGCGGCGCTGGTTCTAGGGAAACAGCTCGGGGAAAATCCGCGCGCAATTGCGCAACGCCTCTGTGACCTATGGGTCCCATGGGATCTCTGTGAGCCGCCCACAATTGCCGGCCCCGGTTTCCTTAACTTTTCGCTCAAGAACGAAACGCTCGCGCAGCGCATCGCCGACCTTCTCGGCGACCAGCGGCTCGGTGTCTCCCCGGCGTCGGCAGCGATGCGGATCGTGATCGATTTCGGGTCGCCAAACGTCGCCAAGCCGATGCACGTCGGCCACATTCGCAGCACGGTAATTGGCGACGCCCTCGCGCGGATCGCGTCGTTTCTCGGTCACGAGGTCATTCGCGACAACCACATCGGGGACTGGGGAACGCAATTCGGAATGGTCATCTACGGATGGAAAAACCTGCTTGATCGCTCCGCGCTCGAAGCTCATCCGATCGCAGAGCTGGTCCGGATTTATAAAGCCGCGAACGAAGCGGCCACCTCTGATCCCGCCGTCCGTGAAGCGTGCCGCGAAGAGTTGGTGAAATTGCAGGCCGGCGACACGGAAAACTTCGCGATCTGGAAAGAATGCGTCACGCTTTCCCTCCGCGAATTCGACGAGGCCTATGGCATTCTGGATATCCATTACGACATCCAGCGCGGCGAAAGTTTCTACAACGATCGCCTGGCGGGAATCGTCGATCGCCTGCTCAAATCGAAAATCGCAGAGGAGAGCGAAGGCGCGCTGGTCGTCTTCTTTCGCGACATCCCGGAGCTTGCTGACAAGCCGTGCATCATTCGGAAAAGGGACGGCGGTTACAATTATGCCACGACGGATATCGCGACGGTCGACTATCGAGTCGACGATTTAAACCGCGATACGTGTTGGTACGTCGTGGGCGCCCCGCAGACGTTGCACTTCAAACAGATTTTTGAAATCGCGCGCCGCGAAGGCCGGACGGCGGATTTTTGTCACATCCCTTTCGGAAGCATCCTTGGCGAAGACCGAAAGTTAATGAAGACGCGCTCGGGCGAGAACGTCGCCTTGCGGGATGTGCTCGACGAAGCTGTCGTCCGCGCGAGCAAGATCGTGGCCGAAAAAAATCCAGAGCTGTCCGAGGCCCAGCGCGATGAAGTCGCGCGGATCATCGGCATCGGCGCGGTCAAATACGCCGACCTCTCCCAGTATCGAATGACCGATTACATCTTTTCATGGGACCGGATGCTTTCATTCCAGGGCAATACTGCGCCGTACCTGCAAAATGCCTACGTCCGCATCCGCTCGATCTTCCGGAAAGCCGGCGAAGAATTTGGAGCGCCACCGAGCATAACGCTCTTGGCGCCAGAAGAACGCAATCTGGCCCTAAAGCTTTCTCAGTTCGCTGAAACCGTCCCGGCCGTCCTGAACGATTTCCGTCCGAACCTCCTGGCAAATTATCTCTACGAATTAGCGAACGCGTTTCACTCCTTTTACGAGGCATGCCCAGTTTTGAAATCACCAGAGCCCGCGCGCAGCTCGCGTCTCGCTTTGTGCGAACTAACCAGCCGCGTCCTGTTCAAAGGTCTCGATCTGCTCGGAATCAAGGTGCCGCAACGGATGTAGCCGATGCATCGGATGATGGGATTTGAATCCCTGTCCCTCCGGGAAATCCTGTCTAAGTTTCCTGCCCTTTCGTGAGCACGCCCCAACACCCACGCATTCCCAGTTCGACCTATCGGTTGCAATTCAACCGGCAGTTCACCTTCGAACAGGCGCGCCAGATTGTGCCGTATCTTGACGCGCTCGGGATCAGCGATTGTTATGCGTCGCCCTATTTCCAGGCGCGCGCGGAAAGTTTGCACGGTTACGACATCACCGATCACAACAAACTGAACGCCGCGATCGGCTCGCGCGAAGATTACGAAGCCTGGATCGCGGACCTCCATCGTCACCGGATGGGCCAGGTGGTCGATTTCGTGCCCAACCACATGGGAATCGGCGAGCCCCTGAACGTCTGGTGGATGGACGTGCTCGAGAACGGGCCGAGCTCAATCCATGCGCCTTATTTCGATATCGATTGGAAGCCGCTGAAGTCGGATTTGGCGGATAAGGTCCTGCTTCCGATTCTTGGTGATCAATACGGCCGCGTTCTCGAACGGGGCGAGCTCAAGGTGCGATTCGAAGCGGGCGCATTTTATTTGCGCTATTACGAACACGAATTTCCGATCGCGCCCGGCACTTACCGCCACATTCTTCAGATCGCGCTGGAAAAGCTCGCGCCCTTCAAGGCCGAGGATTTCTACGCGGAATTCCAGAGCATCATCACGGCGCTCGAATATTTGCCCCGGAGAACTGAGACCGATCCTGAGCGGATCGCCGAGCGCGCCCGGGAAAAGGAAATCATCAAGCGCCGGCTCGAGCGGCGTTGTGAAGAAGCGGCCGAGGTCCGGACCGCAGTTGCTGAGGCGGTTGAACAAATCAATGGCACGCCGGGAAACCCCCGAAGCTTCGATGCGCTTGACTCGCTTCTGAATGACCAGGCTTACCGGCTGGCCTTCTGGCGGGTGGCCGCTGAAGAGATCAATTACAGACGGTTCTTCGATGTCAACGATCTCGCCGCGATTCGCATGGAGTTGCCGGAAGTTTTCGACGCAACCCATCGCCTCCTTCTCGAACTGATCGCAGCCGGTGCCGTCACCGGGGTCCGAATCGATCATCCGGACGGTCTTTATTTGCCGAAAGAATATTTTGAGAAGTTGCAGAGTCGCTCCGCCGCCGCGCTTGGGATTTCGGTGCCCAGGGACGGGCGCGCGATTTACCTCGTCGTTGAAAAAATTCTGTCGGCCGATGAGACGCTGCGGAAGGATTGGCCCGTTCACGGCACGACCGGGTACGAGTTCGGCAAGCTCGTGGCGAACGTCCTGGTCGACTCATCGTCGGAGCAATCGATCACGAAAACGTTTCAGCGGTTCATCGGCCATTCGATGCCTTTCGGCCACCTGGTTTATGCGAAGAAGCGGCTCGTCATGCGCTTGTCACTGGCAAACGACGTGAACGTGCTCGGCGACATGCTCGACCGGCTCTCGGAGGAGAACCGCTGGTTCCGCGATTTCACACTCGATGCCCTGGCCCGCGCCGTCCGCGAGACGATCGCGTGCTTTCCGGTCTATCGAACTTACGTAACGCCCGGCCAGCCCGTGAGCGATGAGGACCGCGCTGTCATCGAGCGCGCCGTGGCGACAGCGAAGCGGCGCAATCCCGCGCTCGAGGAATCGGTCTTCAACTTTTTGCGCGATGTTCTACTCCTTCGATTTCCGGAGAACCTCGACGAGGAAGCGCGACGCGCGCACGAGCATTTCGTTTTGAAATTTCAGCAGAGCACCGGGCCGATCATGGCGAAGGGGCTCGAAGACACGACCTTTTACATTTACAACCGACTCTCGGCCCTGAATGAGGTCGGCGGCGAGCCCCAGCACTTTGGGGTCAGCGTGGAGCAGTTCCATGCCCTCAACCTTCAGCGCCAGCGCGATTGGCCCGCAACGCTGCTCGCCACTTCGACCCACGATACGAAACGGAGCGAAGACCTCCGGGCCCGCATCCTGGCAATCTCGGAAGTTCCGCAATTATGGCGAAGCAGTCTTCAACGGTGGCGCGTCATTAACCGCCGTCTGAAGCGGAGCCTGCATGAGATGCACGCTCCCGACCCGAACGAGGAATATCTGTTTTACCAGACCCTCCTCGGCACCTGGCCAGTGGACGCCGAAGGCCGCGCGGAAAGGGCCGCGTCCACCCAATACATCGAGCGCATCCAGGCCTACATGGCGAAGGCGTTGAAGGAAGCGAAGATGAACACAAGCTGGATTCAACCTAACGAGGAGTGGGACACGGCAATGAGCGATTTCGTGGCCCGTGCTCTGGAGTCTTCGCCGAAGAACAAGTTTGTTCCGACGTTCCTACCGGTGGCCGAGGAGATCGCAAGGCTTGGGGCGGTCAATTCCCTCGCCCAGGTCGCAATCAAACTAACGGCTCCCGGCGTCCCCGATATTTACCAGGGAAACGAGATCTGGGATTTGAGTTTGGTCGATCCCGACAATCGCCGCCCCATCGATTACGGCGAGCGCAGACAGCTGATGGCCGAGCTGGAGACATTGCCGAAGACGCCCGCCG
>JBJMXC010000126.1:0-5345 GCA_045809825.1 Chthoniobacterales bacterium
GAAGGCGTCGAGGCTTTTGAGACCGTCTACGAAGTCGACCAGTCGCCAATTGGAAAAACTTCGCGCTCTACGCCGGCGACCTACATCAAGGTGTTTGATGAGGTTCGGAAACTTTACGGGCAGCTGCCCGTCTCCCGCATGCGCGCCTACACGCCGAGCCGCTTTTCGTTCAACGCGGAAGGCGGCCGTTGCGAAACCTGCAGCGGGCAGGGCGCGATCAAACTGGAAATGAGTTTTCTGCCGAGCAGCTATGTCCCGTGCGAGGATTGCGGCGGGCGACGCTATAACGCCCAAACCCTGGAAGTCCTCTACAACGACAAGAGCATTGGCGACGTCATGGAAATGACGATCGAGCAGGCCGCCGCATTCTTTTCCGCGAACCCGAAGATCGCGCGGCCGCTCTCGCTCCTCGTCGATACCGGGCTAGGTTACCTCAAGCTCGGACAGCCGAGTCCGACTTTGAGCGGCGGGGAAGCGCAACGGCTGAAGCTCGTGACCGAGCTGACCCGCGGTATCGGCCGCGCCCAGAACGAGCGGATCCGAAAAATGCGGAAACCAAAGTCGACGCTTTATCTGCTGGAAGAGCCCACGATTGGATTGCACATGGCCGACGTTGAGTTGTTGCTCAAGGTCCTGCATCGGCTGGTGGACGAGGGAAACACCGTCATCGTGATCGAGCACAACGTTAGCATCATGGGCGAAGCGGATTACATCGTGGACATGGGCCCGGAAGCAGGCGCCGAGGGAGGCGAAGTCGTCGCCGCGGGAACTCCAGAAGAGATCGCAAAGAGCCGGGTCAGCCGGACAGCGCCATTCTTGCGCGAGGTGTTAAAGACGAAACGGCGGAAAGAAAAGCCAGCGTCGCGCGCGGCGTAAAGTCGCTCCAAAGCGAGCTATTGCCCACTTTAATAAAGTCGCTGATTATCGCGTGCCGAATGTTCGCCTACTACCTTCACAACCTCGATCCCTTCATCTTCCGCATTTCCGGCAATGTCGGGCCGCGCTGGTATGGGATGGCTTATGTCCTTGCGTTCCTCTTTGCCTACCTGCTGCTTCGTGTTCTCTCCCGTCGCGGGTATCTCGACCTGAGCCAGTCAGCTCTCGGTGATTTCGTCACCTGGGTCGCCCTTTTCGGTGTCATGATCGGCGGCCGCCTCGGTTACGTTTTTCTTTACAAGCCCGAGATGTTGCGGGAACCGCTCTCCATCCTGCGAGTCTGGGAAGGTGGAATGGCGAGCCACGGCGGCATTATCGGCATCGTCGTCTTCACCCTCATTTATTCGAGGCGCCACAAACTGCCGTGGACAAACCCCGGCGATAACCTATGCGTCGTCGCGCCGATCGGGTTGTTCCTTGGGCGCTGCGCGAATTTTATTAACGGCGAGCTTTACGGCCGGCTCAGCAACGTTTCCTGGGCGGTCCAGTTTCCCAAGGAGCTGCTCGACGTGAAGAACGCCGCCGAAGCCGATCGCGCCCTCGCCGCGTGCCAGCAGATCGATCCCTCCCTTAAATCCGTCGAGTCGATCATCGACGGGGTTAGGACGAATCCGAGGATCGCCGAGGTTTTGCGCGGCATCATTACACCGCGCCATCCTTCGCAGATTTACGAAGCGCTTCTCGAGGGCGTCGCCTTGTTCCTCATTCTTTGGATCGTGCGGACCCGCTTCCGGACCCCGAACGGGATGATCACCGGCCTGTTCCTCGTCGTTTACTCGATTTTCAGAATCATCGTGGAAAACTTTCGTGAGCCGGACGCATCGCTCATCGGGCCGTTTACGCGCGGCCAATTCTTTTCCCTTTTCACGGTGGTCATCGGCATCGGCTTCATGATTGTGGCCTACCAGCGGCCCTCATATCCGCGTGGACTGAAAGCTAAACGCTAGGGCGCAGGATCCGGCTTTCACTTTCGGGAAATTTCCGGTATTACTCTCGGCAGTTGGCGCACATGCTACTACCGACAATCCTGGCCGCCGGCGGACTTACCTTCGCGTTCGAGCACTCGACCATTGCCGGCAAAATCGTCCTCGCCGCGCTTTGTCTCGCTTCGGTTTTCAGCTGGTCGATCATGATCACGAAGCTGCGCGTGATCCAATTCGCGCGAAAGCAAACCGCGCGTTTCCGGGCCGCGTTTCGGAAGGACCGTCAACCGCTTCGCCTCTTCGAGAACAACGCGAGGTTCCCGGGCGCGCCCCTTTTCAATGTCTACCGGGCCGGTTGCGAGGAGATGACGTTTCAACTCCTGGGCTCCTCTGAGGTCGATGAAACGTTCAAGGCCCGCCTTGGGATTGCCGAGAAAATCGCGCCCGCCCAGATGCACGCAGTCAACGCCGCGATGGAACGCGCGGTCGGAGAAACCGCCCTCGGTCTCGAGTCGCAGATGATCCTTCTCGCGACCGCGGTCAGCGGCTCGCCCTTCCTCGGATTACTCGGGACGGTCTGGGGCGTGATGGATACCTTCACCGACGTCGCGGTCGCCGGTTCGCCAAACCTCACCACAATGGCGCCCGGCATTTCCGGAGCGCTCATCACTACCGTGACCGCGCTCTGCGTCGCGATCCCCGCGATGTTCGGCTACAACTTTTTGGTCACGAGCATCCGCGGGATGATCGTCGAGATGGATAACTTCGCCGCCGAGCTGGCCTCGGAATTCGAGCACAAATACGTCGACCACGGTGCGCGCGAGCCGGAATTCCGCCGATCATGAGACGGTATTCGCAACGTCAGAATCTCTCGACCCTTTCGGAAATCAACATCACTCCGCTGCTCGACCTTGCCTTCGTCCTCCTGATCATCTTCATGATCACCACGCCATTGATCGAGAACAGCGTAAATCTTGTCATCCCCTCGAGCGGCACGGCGAACGCCGTCGTAAATCCAGGACAAGTGCAGACGATTTCCATCGATCGATACGAAGCGATGAAGATCAATGACAAGGCTGTGATTGCGGCGGATTTGCCGGCCCGGCTGGTGGAATTGAAGAAAGCGAATCCAGATCTTGCGATCGTCATCCGGCCTGATCGTGATCTGCCCGTGCAAAAGTTGATCGCGCTGATGGACGCGTTGCAACGCGCCCAGATCAACAAAGTCGGAATCGCAACTAAGGCGCAACAGAATCAGTGATGGCGCGTGACGCACGTTTCTGGCGGAACGTTGCGATCATCACCGGTGTCCATCTCCTGGTCTTCCTGGCGCTGGCACGTGCGAGCCGGGATAGCGACAAGCCCAATCTCCAAAGCATCGTCTGGATGAATGCCGCCGAGGCGAATGCGGCGGCGTCGTCTCCACCGGCGGCGGCGGCGAACGAGGCAGCGACCCAGCCACCGGACAGCAGGCCAAAGCGCGAGCCGCTCCCGACGCCGACTCCCGCGAAAAGCGAGATTATCCTGCCTTCGCCAACTCCAACCGCGACAATTCGACCAAAACCGAGTCCAACCCCAACGCCGAAGAGCTCGCCGAATCCGACGGAGAAATCGACGCCGAAACCGACGCCAAAGAAAAGCGTGACCCCGCCGCCGAAGCCGACACCGAAGGCTTCACCGAAGAAAGAGAAAGGGACCGAAGAGAAAACCAAAACGCCGGAGCCGAAGAAAAACAGCGGCAAGGAGTCGGGAACGCCCTCAGAAAAATCGGCCGAGAAATCGGCATCTCCGGGGAGTGGCAGCGGCAGTGGCGGCGGGAAGAATTCCGAGAATGCGTGGTACGGCGCGATGTTGCACGACCGCTTTTACAAGGCATGGGAGCAACCGACGAGCAGCGTCCCCACCGGGCAAAAAATGTCGACGATCGTAAAAATCAGGATCGAGAAGGACGGGAAAGTCTCAAAATTCACGATCGTGAAACCGTCCGGCAGCGTGGTTGTCGATGAATCGGTCTCCGCCATCGCGCAGCGCGTCACCCAAGTAGATCCGCTCCCGGAAGGTCTGACGAAAAACGCGTTTTACGAAGTGAAGATCGACTTCGAATTGAACGCGGAGAAATAGGTAGGGCGACGGCTGCTACGTCACAAGAGCGCCAGCGATTTTCCTTCGCGATGCTCCACCTGGTCCATCGTGCATTGCCTGGGCGCCTTGTCCGGGCGGTAACGATGAATCTTTGTTCCGTGCCGAAACCGGCCGCCGGTGAAATGATCGTAGGTGACTTCGACGACAATTTTCGGATCGACTGGTTCCCATTCACCGCTTCGCTCGGTGCTCCAGCGGCTCGGGCCACCGGGAGCATTGCCGGTGAACCCGGGCTTTTTCCGCAGCGCCTCAAACTTTTTCGTCAACGCCGGTCGCTCGCTTGCTTTGAACGCGGAAGTGAAGCCGACATGATGAAGCAGGCCATCATCGTCGTATAAGCCCAGAAGCAACGACCCCAGAACGCGCGCGCCGGTGGCGTAACGAAAGCCGCCGATAACGCAATCGGCCGTGCGCACCTGCTTCACTTTCATCACCGCGGTTCGTTCGCCCGAGGCGTAAGCCGCATCCCGCAACTTCGCGATGACCCCATCGAGATCGCCCCCCGTCTTATCGAACCACTTCTTTGCTTTCGCGAGGTCGGTCGTGGCCGGCGAAAGTTTTACCCGGCTTTTTGTTTTCAGGTTTTCCCGCGCGAAGGCTTCGAGTTCCTTTCTGCGTTCGGATAACGGCGCGGCCAGGAGCGATTTCCCGGCGGTGTCCCCCAGGAGGTCAAAGACGATGAAGAGGGCCGGATGCGCGGCGGCGAGTTTTTGGACGCGGCTCGCGGCCGGATGCAAACGAAGCTGGAGTTCGTCAAAGACGAGCGCACCGTCAACCGGTATCGCCAGCTCGCCATCAAGAACGAATCGTCGCGGCGACAACTTTTCCAGCTCCGCGACGACATCGGGAAAATAACGAGCGAGCGGCTGGCCCGCCTTCGATTGCAGGAAAACCTTATTGCCATCACGAAAGGCAATGCAGCGAAAGCCGTCCCATTTCGGCTCGTACTGCCATTCGTCGCCCACGGGAATTTCGTCGACGGAACGGGCTTCCATCGGTGGCAGTGGAGGTTTCATGCCAGGAAAAAAATGACGAATGACGAATGACGAAGGACGAAGGAATAGCCGAGTGACGAAGGCCAGACCGTGGCTCCGGACGCTGTGACTAGTTCGTCATTCGTCATTTCTTCGTATATCTTCGCGGCTCGAGCTTTGGCGGGCGCTTTCCTTTTCGGACCGCGCCAGCTACCGGAATGTAGCTCAGCTCACAGCGGTCAACGGCGCAGCGGAGCAGCAAGCCGCCCCGGCTCATGTCGCCGCGCCCGACGAAATCCGCTGGGAAACAAAGACGCTGGCCGAAATGTTCGAGGAGGACGTCGACATATTTCGCGGTAGCGATACTGCC
>JBJMXC010000127.1:0-4150 GCA_045809825.1 Chthoniobacterales bacterium
GATCGTAATGTCGGGATCGTCGATCTGGGCGCAGATGCCATCGATGACTTCTCCAAGATTGTGCGGCGGCATGTTCGTTGCCATACCGACGGCGATGCCGGTGCCGCCGTTAACGAGTAGATTCGGGAAAGCGCTCGGGAAGACCGTCGGCTCGGTGCGGGTTTCGTCGTAGTTTGGGACGAAATCGACCGTGTCCTTGTCCATGTCGGTCATGAGGGCGGCGCCGAGATGCGTCATGCGCGCCTCGGTGTACCGCATGGCCGCCGGCGGGTCGCCTTCGACTGAGCCGAAGTTTCCCTGGCCATCCACCAGGATCTCGCGCATCGCCCACGGCTGAGCCATGTGGACGAGGGTGGGGTAGATCACCGCTTCGCCGTGCGGGTGATAGTTACCGCTCGTGTCGCCGCAAATCTTGGCGCATTTTCGATGCTGCCGATTCGGGAAGAGCGACAGATCGTGCATCGCAAACAAAATCCGGCGTTGCGACGGTTTCAACCCATCCCGCGCGTCGGGCAACGCCCGCGAGATAATGACCGACATTGAGTAATCGAGGAACGACCTCGACACTTCCTCGGCAACGTTGATCGGCTCTATCTTTTCGTTTGGATTATACACGGGATTAAATGACGAATGACGAATGACGAATGACGAACGCGGAGAGGCCGGAAAACATGTTCCCTAAATTTCCTTCGACATTCGTCATTCGTGCTTCGTCATGTCTCCTACACGTCCAAATTTCGGACGTTTAATGCGTTGTCTTCGATGAACTGGCGGCGGGGCTCGACGACGTCGCCCATCAGGATGGTAAACATCTTGTCGGCGTCGACGGCGTTGTCGTCGTTGAGATCGACCTTGAGGAGTTTCCGCTTCTGCGGGTCCATCGTCGTGTTGAAAAGTTCCTTGGCGTTCATTTCGCCCAGGCCTTTGAAGCGCTTGATCTGGACGCCGCGGCGGCCGATCTCGACGATCTTCTGGTGGATTTCCGGAATGGAAAAGAGCGGGTGAACCGTCCCCTTCTCGCCTTCGCCCTCGATGAGCTCGAAGATCGGGCGGTCCGCCGCCGCATAATGCTCGACCTGCAATCCTTTGCGGGCGAGCTCGCCCATGATCTTTTGGATCGTGGTCGATTCGTGGAGCTCGACGAGTTTGCCGCGGCGCCGGCTGGCTCCATTGGTCTTGACCACAGCGGGAGCGGCCCCGAGCGGCAGCAACTCCTGTTGAATATCGTCTTCGAAGAGGCTGAGGTCGGTGTTCTCCTGGTGAAACTGGCGCACTTCTTTTTCGTCGTGGAAGTAATGGACACTTTCCTCATTTCCATCGCGCACTTTGACGAGATAACTCGGCAGCTTGCCGGTTTTCTTCGCCCGTTCGCTGAGGAAACCTTCGAAATCGCCGCCGTGCCGGCGAATTGATTCACTGAGTTTCGCCAGCTTCTCGAGCGACTCGAGGATGTCCTTCAATTGCGCGGCCGAAAGTTCCTTGTCGTCCGCGAGATTTTTCAGCCGCACATCCTCAGCGCCGAGACTGATCAGGATTTTGTTCAACTGGACGTCGTCGTCCACGTATTCTTCGCGCTTCTTGCGCTTGATCTGGTAGAGGGGCGGCTGAGCGATGTAGATCTTTCCAGCCCGGACGAGCTCGGTCATTTGGCGATAGAAAAAGGTCAGGAGCAGGGTGCGGATGTGGGAGCCGTCGACATCGGCATCCGTCATGATTATGATGCGGCCGTAACGCAGCTTCGAAATATCAAAGCTGGTTTCGTCTTTGCTCTTCGCCACGCCCTCGACCTCTTCCTTCGGCTTGCCGATGCCGGTGCCGATTGCGGTAATCATCGATTGGATTTCCGTGTTCTTGAGGAACTGGTCGATCCGCGCTTTCTCCACGTTGATGAGTTTTCCCCGAATCGGCAGGATGGCCTGATAACGGCGATCGCGTCCCTGCTTGGCCGACCCGCCGGCGGAATCGCCCTCAACGATATAGAGCTCGGTCAAATCGGGATCGCGTTCCGAACAATCAGCGAGCTTGCCGGGAAGACCGCCGCCAGTGAGGGCGCCTTTGCGAATCGTCTCGCGCGCTTTCCGAGCGGCTTCACGAGCGCGAGCCGCCGTCAGAACCTTATCGAAAATTCGGCGCGCGACCGGTGGAGTCTGGTCAAAAAAGGTCATCAGACCTTCGTAAACGACGGAGTTGACGATGCCGTCGATCTCGGTGTTCACGGGCTTCACCTTCGTCTGCGATTCGAAGCGCGGATTCGGAAGCTTGATGCTGAGTACGCAAGTCAATCCTTCGCGAACGTCGTCGCCCGAGATGGCTGGATCCTTGTCTTTGGTTAGGCCGTTCGTCTTCGCGTACTGGTTGACCGCTTTGGTCAGCGCACTCCGGAAACCTGTCAGGTGGGTTCCGCCATCTGGGTTCGGGATCGAATTGGCGAAACAAAGGATCTGGTCGTTGTAGCTGTCGTTGTACTGGAGAACGACGTCGACGAAAACTTCGTCACGCTGCCGCGAAAGGACGACGGGCTTCGGATGAATGACCTGCTTGTTCTCGCCGAGCTCGCGCACGAATTCTTCGATGCCTTTTTTGTAGAGGAACATCTCCTTTTTTCCGGTCTCGCTGCGCTCATCGATGAGCGTGATCTCGAGGCCCGGGTTCAGGAACGCCAGCTCCCGCAAACGGCTCGCAAGCCGCTCGAATTTGAATTCGGTCGTGATCGTGAAAATCGTCGGGTCGGGGAAGAACGTGATGAGCGTGCCGGTCTGTTTTTTGTTCTTCAGTTCGCCGATGACCTCGAGTTTCTGTGTCGTCTTGCCGCGCTCGAAAGCCATGTGATGGACCTTGCCCTCGCGCGAAACCTCGACCTTGAACCAGTCCGAAAGCGCGTTGACGCATTTCGCGCCGACGCCGTGGAGACCGCCTGAATATTTGTAGGCGCCCTGGCCGAACTTACCGCCGGCGTGAAGATTGGTGAGGACCAATTCCACGGCCGGGATCTTCCACTTCGGATGCATGTCGACCGGAATCCCGCGGCCGTTGTCTTTTACAGAAACTGAACCGTCGACATGAATGGTGACGTCGATTCGGGTGCAGTGACCGGCAAGATGCTCGTCGATGGAATTGTCGAGCACCTCGAAAACCATGTGGTGCAATCCGCGCTCGTCGGGGTCACCGATGTACATTCCGGGGCGCTTCCGGACCGCTTCAAGACCTTCCAGTTTATCAATCTGGGCGGCGCCATATTTCTGGTTTTCGCTGATCCCAGTAGCGTCGTTTTGTCGTTTCTGATTATCGGAATTTTCGTCTTCTTGAACGCGTAAAGCAGAGGCTGGCATAGGCAGGGAAAAGGATAGCCGAAAACGGGGTCTCCAACAACCGATATATTGCGGTTTCTGAACCGAATTTTGCGCTACAAGTTGGGGACCGATTAGAGCCCGAATACATTATCTGGTGGTCGGGCGTGGGCCAGTCCCATCGAGTTTCTGGAGCCGGAAAACGGGGCCGAATTCAGCCGCTTTTTGAGCTGGTGTGCCGGCCGCTGTGGCAGCGCTTGACCATCCCGGCGGCGACCCCGAAACTGGCCGTCACCGATGCGTTCCCAAACTCTTTACGAAGCCCGCTGGATCTTTGCCGTCCTCGCTTTGCTCGCGCTCGCGAGTTTCGTAACATCCCTCTGGGTTCTGCTGCCGGTCGCGATCCTGACCGTGTACGTTTTTTGGTTCTTCCGTGATCCGATGCGCATTTCGCCGACGGACCCCGACGCGGTGTTGGCCGCCGCGGACGGCACGGTTGCGGACATTATCGAAATCGAGGAACCGGAGATTCTCCACGCGCGTCAAAAGCGGGTCGGCATTTTCCTCTCGGTCTTCGACGTCCATACGAACCGCGCGCCAGTCGAAGGCAAAATCATTTACAAAAAAGCCCACGCAGGTCTTTGCCTCGATGCTCGCCATGCGGATTGCACGACCAAGAACCGCGCGATGACGTGGGCGTTCGAAAACGCGCGCGGCGTTTTCGTAGTCCGGCAGCTCACCGGAATGATCGCGCGCCGTATTGTTGGCTGGTCGAAGGTGGGCGACGAACTGAAGAAGGGGGACCACTTCGGGATGATTCGCTTCGGCTCGCGAACGGAAGTATATTTGCCTCTCGATGCGGA
>JBJMXC010000128.1:0-8263 GCA_045809825.1 Chthoniobacterales bacterium
CACCAGGTCGGGTTCCTCGAAGACCCGGCACGGCGCCGGTTCGTCACGAATCAACTGTTCGACCCTTGCCCATTGTTCAACCAGGACGCTCAGGTCGCGGACAAAATATCGCGCCCGCTGGCCTTCCCCGACGGTGCGGATGATTACGCCGACGCCCTCAGGAATCTCGAGGCTGCGCAGGATCTTGCGGAGGCGATCGCGTTCCTTAGGATCTTCGATCTTGCGCGAAATACCGCTTCGATCGCTGTAGGGCATAAAGACGAGGTAGCGCCCGGCGAAGCTCAGGTTCGTCGTGACTCGCGGGCCCTTCGTGCCGATCGGGCCCTTGGTCACCTGCACGATCACGTCCGATCCGACCGGATAGATGCTCGGGATATCTTTCGCCGTGATCCGCTTCTTCTGTTGGCGGCCCTTGGGCCGATCGATTTCCTCGATCCCGCTGTCGAGCGCGGCCGGGATCGCGTCCCAGAAATGGAGGAACGCATTTTTCTCGAAGCCGATGTCGACGAACATCGCCTTGAGACCCATCTCGATGTTCTTAACTTTTCCTTTGTAGACGCTACCGACGATGTTCCGGGAGGTGTTGCGTTCGACGTTATATTCCTCGAGGCGGCCATTCTCGAGGAGCGCCACGCGGCGCTCGAGTTTCTCGACACTGATTACCAGTTTGTTGCCGGTCTTCGGCGAACCGAGACCTAAAATACGTTTTACCTTGTCTATCATATGCGGGGAGAGTGGTTGAAGTCATGAGCGAAGGGTGGCAGGGCATGGGGCGCGCTGGGTTTCGATCAGGAAGGTTTCATCATCGGCGCACCGGCCTCTGCGGTTGTTGTTTTGGCGGTGGCGTGGGTGCTGGTGCCGGCTTCGGGCGGGCGCCAAAAAGTCTTTCGAAAAAATTGGGCTTGTGCGGCGGCGGAGTCGCCACGACGACGGGCTTGGGCGCCTTCTTCTGAACCTTGCCCGCGGCATCCGCTTCCGGTTCGACATCCGGGGTTGCCGATGAAGCCGCCATCTGCGCGGCCGAGGCCGTCGTGGGATCATTGTCGTTGGCCCCCTCTTCATCGCTGTCCGGGAGATTCGGCTTATCTTTGAAATCAACCGACACGATCTGCTGGAACGGGTTGGCTTTGTGAGCGGGCGCGAGCCAGGCCAGCTGTGGATCGAACTTTCCTTCCGCCATCGCGAGGGTCCGCTCGAGAATGCGATCTGCGATGGGCGCTGCGACCGAACCACCATGTCCTTCGCTCCCCTGCACCATCACGACGACCGTGTACTTCGGATTGTCGTACGGAGCGAAGCAAGCAAACCACGCGACGTTGTCCTTCCGGCCATCAAGGGTGGCCTGCGCGGTTCCGGTTTTACCCGCAACCTGCACGTGCGGGAGCCGGGCCTTGCCGCCAGTACCGCCATCTTCGTTCACCACTTTCCAAAGGCCTCGGCGCGCCAGCTCGATTTGTTGCGCAGAAAAATCGAAACGCAGGTCCCGATGCACTTTCGGCGCGCCGGACGCAACCGGCTCGCCTTTTTCATTCACGACCCATTTGCCATCCGGGGTGGTCACGCTTTGGACGAGTTTGGGATAGAACGAAACGCCGCCATTGGCGACCGTAGAGTAAACCATCGCAAGCTGAAGCGGGGTGACGAGGTCGTATCCCTGGCCGATCGAGACGTTGGCGGTGTAAGCCTGTGACCAGCGTTCCCGCGGATAATGGATCCGCATCCACTCAGGTCCCGGCAACACTCCCGGTGATTCGCTGGTGATCTCGATTCCGGAAGTTTTGCCCAGGCCTAACGAGTCGCCGGTCTCATCAATCAGGTCGATCCCGGCAGCGTTTCCGAACTGATAGAAGAACGAATTGCACGAGACCTTGATCGCGTCCGCGATTCCGATCGTCCCGTGGCTGCCGCCCTTTTCACCGATCCAGCAATGGAAGAAATGGTCGCCGTAGCTGACGCCGCCACCGCAATTGAAATGGGCGTTCGCCAGGTTTTTGCGCAGACCGGCAAGGGTGGTCACGAGCTTGAAGGTCGACCCGGGGGGAAACGCGCTGACCGCGCGATTAACCATCGGATTTGCCTCATCCTTTCGAAGCGCTTCCCAATCCTTCGCTTTGATACTTGGGATGAATGTATTGGGATCGAATGAAGGCACCGAAGCCATCGCGAGGATATGGCCGTTATTCGGATCTACGACTACGGCCGCGCCGCGACCTACCGACCGAAGCGCCTCCTCGGCAATCGCCTGGATTTTCGCATCAATCGTCAGGTTCACATTCGCGCCCGCAGTGGGCGGGACTTCGCGAAGCACGCCATCGATCTGGCCTTTCGCGTTCCGCCGCATGTAACGGATCCCCGGTTTGCCCTTCAGGTATTCGTCCATCGCCTTTTCGACGTTGGATTTTCCCTCCACGTCGGATTGGTAAAACGTGAACTTCTTCGCGTCTTCCTTGTTCGTGTCGTCGGGCGGACCAACATAACCGAGCAGGTGGGCCGCGAGGGCGCCGTAAACATAGGAGCGGACCGGCTTGATCGTGATGTCGACACCGGGCAGCCCGACGTCGTGTTCGGAGAACTTCGCCATCGTCTCGAAGTTGATGTCCTTGAGATAGGAGTACGGGACCTCGGTATTGGTCCGAAAATGACGCTGGAGCTGGACGGAATTGTAGTCGCGCGCGAGGTCCAGGTCATCGAGCCGTGGGACGATTCCGGTGTTCACGATCTTAACGATGTCCGGTTCCTTCAGGTCCTTGGGCATGCCATTGATCGTGCTACGGTATTCTGTCAAAGGCGGCGGCCCCACCCGCTCGCGATAGCCCTTCACCATCTCCGGCAAATAAAAATCGACTTCGTAGCTGGCCCGGTTTTGCACGAGGGTCACTCCGTTGCGATCGCGAATTTCGCCGCGCACCGATGGAATTCGGACCGTGGCCTCCGAGCTGCCGCGAATCTTGGCTGTCCATTCCGGGCCGTGGGCCACTTGGACGAGCCAGAGCCGTCCGATCAATGCTCCCAAGCCGAGAAGAAAAAGGAGCGCGAGCAGCTGCAAACGCCAGCGGGCGTGAAATCGTCGTGCATTCATTCGTAGGCGTTCTGGTCGGGAAGGTACGGATTTCTGGTCAGGCGGGCGAGGTAATGGAGGATCAGAAAGGCAAGCGGCGCCATCAGCATCGCGATCACTCCCGGCCCTCCAATTTGCCACCAGGCTTCACGGTTAAAATAAAGTGAGCCGCGTCGGAACGAGATCATGAGGTATTGCGAAAGAAGAATCGCGGAAGTGCAAACTCCGCTCATAACGCAATGCACTTCCCAGCGTCCGCGAACAAACAAAGGCCTCAGGCCATGCATAATGGCAGCCAGGACGGCGTAAAGGAGTATGGACCATCCGAGTGAAATTTCAACTTTGCCGCCGATGACCTGGACAGTCAGGGCGTCGAGCATAAACCCGGCAAAAAACGCGAGCGCCATGACGGCCGGAAACGGCAGCGCCATCGCGCCGTAAAAGACGAGGATGGGGACAATGTAAATGTGGGCGTTGTACATCCAGTCGAGCGGCGGCAGGAAGATCTCGACGATCTGCGCGACGAACGTGAGGACGAGGAGGATGGCGAAGAAGATCATGTCCCTGTGCGAAATGACGAATGAATGACCACTGACGAATGATCGGAATAAAGGCGGGACATCTGCATTCTGCCTTCTGGCTTCGTCATTGTTTCGTCATTCGTCATTCGGGTTTTGTCATTTTCTCCCGGTGACTACGAAAACATCTTCGAGGTGCGATAAATCCACCGCCGGCGTTACCCGTGCCTGACCATCGAGCTCACGCACCCGAAAACTTTGGATGGTGCCAACGAGCAAGCCTGATGGAAAAACACCGCCCACGCCCGAAGTATAGACTTTCGGGCCGGGCTGCAGGTTGGCTTGTTTCGAGAGGAAATTAAGGTCCAGCATCGGAGTCACCGAACCGGTCACCCGTTCCCCGGAAACAATTCCCTGCTCCCGGGTCCCTTCCACGGTCGAAGCGACCTTGCAATTTTCATCCGAGACCAGGAGAACGACCGTCACGTTGTCACCGACGGTCGCCGTCTTCCCGACAAGACCTTCGTCGGTCACGACCGGCTGGTCCGGCTCGATCCCATCGGTCTTGCCACGATTGATTGTGACGGTGCGCCACCAGGTTGAGGAATCGCGAGTCAACACTTCCGCCGGGACCAGGCGGAAGACGGAGCGTTCCCGGTAATCGAGGGCACGCCGCAAGCGGTTCACCTCATGTTCGACATCGCGCAGCGCCTGGTTGGTTGCCTTGAGCGAACGGTTCTCGACCTTGAGAGAAGAATTGTCTCGCTCCAGTTCTTCCAGGGTTTGAAGACCGCTGCTGACCGAGGTGATCTGCTTCTTCAATCCCGAGCCGGTCGTCAGAAATGGCGACAAGACCTTGTAAACTCCCGCCTGGATTTTACGCGTCGCTTCGGCGCCGAAGGTGAGGAAGTAGGCCAGGATCGCACCAACAGCGGCGAGCGCGATAATGCTCGAGCGGTTCATATCGAGACCGGAAACCGGAAAGCGGAAACCGGAGAAAAAACGAAATTGGTTACCGCGAGACTCTTAATCTTTCCGGTCTCCGGTTTCCGCTTCCCGGTCTGGTTAGCGCCAGTTGCGATCGCTTGAGGCCACCTGACGCAAAAATTTAAGTTCATTGAGGCATTTGCCGGTTCCTTCCGCCACCGCGCTGAGTGGATCTTCAGCAACGTGGACAGGGAGACCGGTTTCTTCGCTCAAAAGTTTGTCGAACCCGCGGAGCAAAGCGCCGCCGCCGGCCAGGACAAGGCCCCGATCCACGAGGTCCGCCGATAGTTCAGGCGGACAGCGCTCGAGCGTGATCCGGACTGAATCGACGATGGTCGAGATCGGTTCGAGAAGCGCTTCCCGAACTTCCTGCGACGTGATCTGGAGCGTCTTCGGCAGACCGGCCACCAGGTCGCGGCCTTTTACTTCCACGCTCGTTTCCTTCTCGCTCGGGTAAGCCGAGCCGATCTTGATTTTAATTTCTTCGGCGGTGCGCTCACCGATCATCAGGTTGTAAGCGCGCTTCATGTATTGAACGATCGCTTCATCGAGCTCGTCGCCCGCTACCCGGACACTGCGGCTGAAAACAATTCCCGAGAGCGAAATCAGTGCGACCTCGGTCGTGCCGCCACCGATATCGATAATCATGTTGCCCGCCGGATCCTGCACTGGAAGCCCTACCCCGATCGCGGCCGCCATCGGTTCTTCGATCAGATAGACCTCACGAGCTCCCGCGTGCGTCGCCGATTCGCGGACCGCGCGCTTTTCCACTTCCGTAATTCCCGAAGGGACCGCGATCACGACCCGCGGCCTGGCCCGGACACGGCGCCCGTGGACCTTGGTGATGAAGTGGCGCAGCATTGCTTCGGTCACTTCGAAATCCGCGATGACGCCGTCTTTCAACGGACGCACGGCGACGATGTTTGAGGGGGTGCGACCGAGCATTCGCTTGGCTTCGTCGCCAACGGCGAGGACCTTGTTCGTGCCGGCCTGCACCGCCACCACCGATGGCTCGCGCAAAACGATCCCCTGATCCTTTACGTAAACAAGTGTGTTTGCCGTACCCAGGTCGATCCCGATGTCGCTGGATAACCAGCCGAATAGTCCGTTAAACATGAATTTAAGATGGATCGTCGTCGTTCAACCGCGCCTTCGAGTCGAGTGTGCAGGCCTGCGAGCGCGATAACGACCGGCTGAAACCGCGTAGTATCTAGAAACGGAGGGGCGCTCCGTCAAGGGGGAATCGGGCCGGCCCCGATGGATGGCTGGGAGCGATCGTGTGATGAGTGCAGCAAATTCGACAATCCGCCAATACTCCACTACTCCATTACTCCATGCCCGACGTGCTGGTCGCCCCCTCAATTCTTGCCGCGGATTTTTCTAACTTGGGAGGCGAAATTCGTCGGATCGAGCAAGCCGGCGCGGACTGGTTCCACCTCGACATCATGGACGGCCATTTCGTGGACAACATTTCTTTTGGACCTGCCTTGGTCGGGATGGTCCGGAAGCACACCCAGCTGCCACTGGATGTTCATTTGATGATCCAGCATGCGGACCATTATCTGCCGCGTTTTATCGAAGCTGGGGCGAATTCGATCACGGTCCATGTCGAACCCGAAGCGCAACATGATGTCGCGAAAAGCCTGGAGATGATTCGCGCCGCCGGGTGCGGCGTCGGTCTGACTCTTAATCCCGCGACCCCGTTTGAAGCGATCGAACGATATCTGCCGACCATTGATCTGTTGTTGATCATGACTGTCCATCCCGGTTTCGGCGGGCAGGCGTTCCGTCCCGAGATGATGGACAAAGTTCGCCGCGCAAAAGAATGGCGGGACGGCCACGGTGGCAAACTTCACATTGAAGTCGACGGCGGCATCAATCCCGCCACCGCAAAACTTTCAATCGAAAACGGCGCGAACGTGCTCGTTGCCGGCACGTCTATTTTCCGCGCACCGGATTACGCAGCAGCGATCTGTGAACTGCGCGGAAAATAAAATTTCGCGGTTGTAGCGACGGCGAACCTCAGCTCAGCATCACCGGCGCTTCGGCCATAACCGCGGGCGCGCTTTGCAGCTCAGTCTCCGCCATCATTTCGTCCGTCTGCGTTACCCGCACCACTTCTTCAATGGTGGTCTTGCCTTCCGCCACCCGGCGCCAGCCGTCCTGTCGCAAGGTGTTCATGCCTTCACGAATGGCGCACTGCTTGAGCTCACCGCCGTCCACCTTTTGCATGATGAGCCGCTTGAGCGGCTCGGTCACAACGCAAATTTCGTAGATGGCCATCCGGCCCCGGTAACCGGTATGCCTGCAGTTTTCGCAGCCGGCGCCCCGATAAAATTTCAAGTCTGACGAACTGGGCGCGCCAATTTCGTGCAGATATTCGACCGGATACGTGACCTGCTCTTTGCAGTCGGGACAAATCGTTCGAACGAGCCGTTGGGCCAGAAAGGCTTTGACGACGGACGCGAGCAGGAACGGCTCAACATCCATATCGATCAGACGGGTTATGCCGCCGACCGCGTCGTTCGTGTGCAGGGTGCTAAACACGAGGTGGCCGGTCATCGCGGCGCGAATCGAAATGTCGGCGGTCTCGACGTCGCGAATTTCTCCCACCATGACGACGTTGGGATCCTGACGCAGAATGTGACGGAGACCCTTTGCGAAAGTCAGATCGATCTCGGGTTTCACATCAATCTGGGACACACCCGGCAGCCTGTATTCCACCGGTTCCTCGATCGTGATGATCCGGCGCTGGACCGAATTGATGCTGCTCAGAAAACAATAAAGGGACGTCGACTTCCCCGAGCCCGTCGGCCCGGTCACGAGGATGATTCCGTTCGGCTGCGCGAGCAGCCCCTTCATGATTCGCGTTTGCTCAGGACTCAAGTCGAGACGGTCGAACCCGAAAGTTTGCGACTCAGTTCGGCTGAGCAAACGCAAGCTGATCGATTCGCCGTTCACCGTCGGGATGGTCGAAACACGGACGTCGATGTTCTGGTCGTGCGCCTGCAGATTGATCCGGCCATCCTGCGGCAGACGCCGTTCCGCGATGTCCATGTGGGCCATGACTTTCAACCGCGAGATGATGGCCGACTGAAGCAAGCGCAACTGCGGCGGCACCGCGACTTCGTGCAGGATGCCGTCGATCCGGTAACGAATCCGCAGGTCGTTTTCAAGCGGCTCCACGTGAATATCGGTCGCGCGTTCCAGGATGGCTTCGCGGATGATCTGGTTCACGAATTTCACGACCGACGCTTCCGGATCGTTCGCGTCGAGATCCGTCGCCATCTCGATATCCTCGGCTCCTTCGAACGACCGGTTCGTCTTAAGAATTTCGTCGAAGGTCTCCGCGCCTACGCCGTAAACGCTCTTCATCGCGCGGAGAATTTGGGCGCGCGGAACCAGGACCCATTCCGTCGGCCGTTTCAATAACTGGGACGCGAGCTGGCGGCCGACCGAGTTAAACAAATCGTAGGTCGCGAGCACGACCGTCTTGTCGCGGGTTTCGATCGGCAGGATGTGATGCTGAAAAACGAACCGGCTCGGAAGGAGCGAAAGGGTCGTCCGCTCAATCTTCTTCGAGTCGATCGACATGACCGGCACCTGGAAAAAATTGCCGATGGCCTCGAGGAACCGCTGCTCGTCGACCTTGCCTGAATCGAGCACCTGGGTGGTCCACGAACCGCCGTTGAGGTTCGTC
>JBJMXC010000129.1:0-5618 GCA_045809825.1 Chthoniobacterales bacterium
GAGGAGTAATGGGAACTAAAACTTCGCCTTTACCTCGAGGCGCAGATACGGTGCGCCGTCGGTTTTGAACTTCACGTCGGCACGATTAAAATCGAACTCGCGCTGGACTACATAACCGCCGCCGAGATCGATCGAGACTTTGTCGCACGGGGAATAGATCAATCCGCCACCGACCCGGTATTCCGCATAATCAACCTGGGCGCCATTGAGTTTCGCCGGCATGATACTGTTATTGCGATCAGTCCTAAAGGAGCCGCCGACCAATTCGCCCCCGACCCAGAAATCCCATTTGTCGTTAGGCGAATAAATCACGCGCGGCTCGGGGAGGATACCGACAATTTTCCATTGATCGTTCGGCATCCAGATTAAACCGGCGAGGGGAATGACGGGGAAACGGCCGCGGAGAAAAGCCGCGTTCACGCCGGCAAAAAAATACAAATGGTCATCCTGCAGGACGAAGATCCGGCCGAGCGTTATGGGGACATCGAAAGCGGCGCTGTCGAAATCGTTTTGGGTATAAATGCCCGGCTTGATTTGGATAAACGCGCCGACGTCGTCGTTGTGCATGTAGTCGACGCCAATGGTGAGAGCTACGCTTTGGAGATGGTCAGGGATAGGTCCCAAGGTCGAACCGAAATCGAACCGGTCGTACTCGATCCCGAGATGAAGATAGACGTGGCCGCTGAGGAGGAACCGATGGCCGTAGCCGAAGGAATTTTCAATGGCGTATTGGTTGCCATAGCTTGCGCTGCCCCGATGCACGTCGCTCTCAAAAACGTAGCTGGATTCCATCTCGATGACGTTCAGCGAAACCGCCTTGTCCTCCGCTGCGTCAACTCGCCGGACCACTGCCTCCTGCCCCAGGCCAACGACGCTCGAGGCGAACAGGACCGCGGCCGTGTAAAGGCAAAATCGTCTCATCGAAAGGGATCGTAGCTGAATCGGAGCAGCGGACAAAACGGATTTGTCTCGGACGCCGAATTGTTGTTCAACCTTTGTGGATGCGCTCAGACAGCGCAGACTATGACCTCATGAAGAAGGCCATCATCCACCTTGCGGCATCCGACCCGCGCTTCGCCGCCCTGATCAGCCGCTGCCGCCGCTTCGACGTAGTCGCTAATGAACTCGTTAGGCCGTTCGATGCCCTGGCCGAGTCGATCGCCTACCAGCAGTTGAGCGGGAAAGCTGCGGCAACGATTTGGGGCCGCGTCCGCGCCCTTTACGGAAAACGGAAATGGCTCGATCCCGCGACGGTTCTGGCAACTCCGGATGAAAAGCTTCGCGCCTGCGGCCTTTCCGGGAGCAAGACAGCCGCGCTTAAGGATCTTGCCGCGAAAACCCTCGACGGGACCGTCCCGGGACGCCGCGAGCTTGTCGGCATGACCGACGAAGAAATTATCGAACGGCTGACGAAGGTGCGCGGAATCGGCCGGTGGACGGTCGAGATGCTGTTGCTCTTCGACCTGGGCCGGCTCGACGTTTGGCCGGTCGCCGACTACGGCGTCCAGAAAGGTTTCGCGAAAACATTCCGCCGCCGAAAACTGCCGACCCCGAAACAATTCGCGAAGATCGGCGAGAAATGGCGGCCATATCGATCGGTCGCGGCGTGGTACTTCTGGCGTGCGCTCGATGCGCCAATCGAGAAAGCAAAGAAATCAAAGAACCGTTTCGATTAGATTTTGGCAGGGAGAGACTCTGTCGAGCGGCTATGATTTAAGGATAGAGCACGACGGCTCGACAACGTCTCGCCCTACCAGCCAGCGGATTGACTTGAACCGACGCGCTTCGTAAAACGAGCCATGCCTACAATCCACGTCGCGCGGGACGGCGCGAAGCTCGGTGAGTTCACTCTCGACCAAATTCGGGCCGGCCTTGAAACCGGCCAATTCCGTCCGAGCGACCTCGGCTGGCAGACCGGCATGGCTGATTGGCGCCCGCTTCGTGAATTCGTCGTCCAAGCGACGGCGAGCACCGCGGTCGCGCTTCCAACAGCCGCGGTTCCGGGCACCGGTCTGCCGTGGGAACGCCGGAGCGAGCTGGGATTTGGCAAGGCGTGGTTCGAAACCGTCAGCCTCCTGATTACCAGGCCAAGCGAAGCGTTCACGATGATGCGTCCCGAAGGCGGCTTGATGGATCCGCTCCTCTTTGGCCTGATCGGCGGATGTGCCGGCTCGATCGTTTCACTTATATTCCAGGGGCTCCTCCAATCGATCCCCGGCCTGAGCGGCCGCAACAATTTCTTTCCTGTTCTCGGACTCGGGGTATGGGGACCGATCATCATTTACGGGGCGTTGATGCCGATCCTGATCGTGCTCGGCCTGTTTGTGGGCAGCGCGGTTTTGCATCTTTGCCTGATGCTGGTGGGCGGCGCAAACCGCTCCTTCGAAACCACCTTCCGTGTCGCCTGCTTCACGGCCGGCTCAGCGAATTTGTTTTCCATGGTGCCCATCTGCGGGGGATTCATCGCGGTGGTCTACCAAATCGTGTTGGAGTGTATCGGGTTGTCGCGGGCCCATCAGACCACGACCGGCAAAGCATTGATGGCGATCTTCCTGCCCCTTCTCCTTTGCTGCGTGATTTGCCTGATCTTGGGAATCGTTCTTGGCGGCTTCGGCGCCTTCAGCGACTTCTTTCAGCGGGCGCGTTAACCGCTCGAGCGCGCCTACGCCTCAATGCGCGTTGTCAGGCATCAGCTGTCCCCGGGTGAGTTCGATCACGAGCTTGTCTGGCTGGTAATATCGGTAGTCGGTTTTGGTGCCGGCGCCCTTTGGTTATCACTTGGTTTGCCATGGATGCGCTGCCCATTCCTGGCAATGACCGGCTATCCCTGCCTGACCTGCGGGGCGACCCGGTGTTCACTCGCGTTTGCCCATGGAAATCTCCCCACTGCCTTTGGCTGGAATCCGCTCGCAGCAATCACGCTTTGCGGTCTGGTTCTGTTCGACGTTTACGCTTTCCTTGTTGTTGTCGCCCGCATGCCACGGCTTCGCGTCGTCGAGTGGACTGGAGGACAGAAAAATTTCGCCCGCATCGTAGTCGTCAGTCTCCTCTTGTTGAATTGGGGTTACCTGCTTGCGCACCGCGCGCACTATTAACAGCGGTTCTTCGCTTGCCCGGGCCGGGCTTCATCTTTACGGTCGCGCGATGCGGATCCTGGTCACGGGCGGCGCCGGTTTCATCGGCTCGCACCTCGTCGAGAAACTCCTCGCGACCGGGCATGAAGTCTCGATTCTCGACGATTTCAACGACTTTTACGATCCTCAAATCAAGCGAGCCAATGTGGCTGGATTCGCGAAGGATGTAGCGATCCACGAGGTCGATTTGCGCGACAGCGCTGCGGTCAACGGCCTGTTCGATCGCCAGAAAGTTGATGCCGTAGTTCATCTTGCCGCGCGCGCGGGAGTGCGGCCGTCGATTCTTCAGCCGAAACTCTATTACGACACGAACGTCGCGGGCACGTTGCATCTACTGGAAGCGGCAAGACAAAGCGGGATCGAACGTTTCATTTTCGCGTCGAGCTCATCCGTTTATGGCATTTGCAAAACCGTTCCGTTTTCAGAGGACGTGAATTTGACCCAGACGATAAGTCCGTATGCGGCCACAAAAGTCGCGGGCGAATTTCTTTGTTCGACCTACTCGCACCTCTACCGGATGCGGATTGTGGCGCTGCGTTTCTTCACGGTTTACGGTGCGCGGCAACGGCCCGATCTCGCCATTCACCAGTTCACCCGCAAGGTCGAGGCCGGACAGCCTATCGACCAGTTCGGCGATGGAACAACCCGTCGCGATTACACATATATCGATGACATCATCCAGGGCGTGATCGCGGCGATTCGTTATAACGGCCCGCTCTACGATTTGTTTAACCTCGGTGAGAGCCAGACGATCCAGTTGAGCGAACTGATCGCGGCGATCGAAAAAGAGCTGGGGAAGAAAGCGAAGATCAACCAATTGCCCGAGCAGCCCGGTGATGTGCCCTTGACCTGCGCGGACATATCGAAAGCGAAGAAGTTACTCGGGTACAATCCAACGACGCCGCTGAGCGTGGGCCTGCCGAAATTTGTGGATTGGTTTTTAACGAGCCAAAAACATTGAAGAAAACGCCGAACGCCAATGCTAAATGCAGAAAGCATCGAGGGCGCCGGGCGAGATGACAGGGAGCCTTGTGTTGTCTGCTGTCGAGACTGGATGTTGGGCGTTCGGCGTTTTCTTCCTCTTCCATTCCTCGCCCCTTGCATTCGCTCTTGTACCAGCCATAATTGCCGCTGATGTCGGGGATGTTCTTCGTTAACCCGGGCGTTCGCGTTTCACGACGAAACAGATTTTGCCAAAGCCGAGTTCAGTCGGCCCTGTTTCGTCGGTTGACTGGTGCGGACCGCCGTTGCTTACGATTGGGTTCCCGAGTCTACGAGGCGGAGTTTTCTTTGGCCCGGCTGATTGTTTACCGCTTCCTGCTCCTTTTTCGGAGCGGGGAGATTTCAGGTTCGCCGACCAGGGACCGTGCATCCTCCGATGCGCTCCGCCCATTTAATAATTGGGTAAAACCTGAGGATCAATATGGCATCTCATTCATCAGGCGGGAGGAACGGCCGGCGTTCGCGCGGCGGCGGCTCCCGCAGAAGGGGCGGCGGCAATCGCCCCTACCAGAACGCGCCCTCCCGCGCTCCGGTAAAAAAATCACTCCTGCAGCGAATCATGGACCTTTTCTCCGGCGGCGGAAAGCCCGCGCCGAGACCAGCGCGGACGGAACCCGTGCGAACCAATGGCTCACAGCAGCAGCAGCCGGCGCAATCCACGACGCGGCCTTCGCGTAAACCGGAATCGGTCGAAGTGACCACGCCCCGGCTTTATGTCGGGAACCTGTCATTCGACGCGACGGAGAGCGATTTGTTTGAGCTCTTCAACGGCGTCGGCGCGGTCCAGAACGCAGAGGTCGTAACCTATCGCCACAACCAGCGTTCGAAAGGTTTCGCTTTCGTCCAAATGCTGACGGTCGACGAAGCGAAACGGGCGGTGGAGGAATTGCACGACAAGGAATTCCTCGGCCGGAAGCTGGTGGTAAGCGGCGCGAAATCGAGCGAGCACCATTCCGCGAACTAACGAGTTCTTGAATTGCGAAACCGGGAGACGCGGTCATGGCCGCTCTCCCGGTTTTTGTTTATTGGAAGCGTGACTGCTGCGCCGCTCCTTGTTCCGTGATGAAACGCGTCTTTTTCACCGTTGGACCGACCGCCGTGGGAAAGTCCGGGATCGCAGCAGAAGTTGCGCATCGGCTCGACGCCGAAGTTATCAGCGCCGACGCCTTCCAGATCTATCGCGGCCTGGATTTGCTGACGGCGAAACCTGATCGGCAGACATTATCGAAAGCGCACCACTATCTCATCGGCGTCACGCCGTTGACCCAACGAATGGACGCCGAAAAGTTTCGAGTCGCCGCGGAGAAGATCATTGATCGAGGAACCCCGGTTATTGTTGCTGGCGGAACGGGTCTTTATGTCAAAGCGCTGACCCATGGACTAGCGAAGCTCCCCAGCGCGAACGAAACCCTGCGCGCAAAACTCGAGACGGCCACGAACGAAGAGCTTTTCCGAAGTCTCCAAAAGCTCGATCGAGAAACC
>JBJMXC010000130.1:0-5917 GCA_045809825.1 Chthoniobacterales bacterium
ATATTGTGTGCGCCTGTTCCCCACCTTTTTCGCCCAGAGTATGACCGTCGCCCATGTGAATCGGCACGCGGCTTTGAAGATTCGGCAGCGCGAAATTGGTCTGGCCATTGCCGCCGTAAGTCGTACCGAGAAGCGAAAAAAGCGCCTGGTTCTGGTTGATCGGCAGAAGCTGCCCGTTGCACATCGCCCAGCCTTTTGGCGCGTAGTTGAAGCTCATAATCCGGATTTCGGCGAGAAATGGTTCGGCCATGAAGGTGAGTCGGTAGGGACCTGACGACGGGGGGCAGGCTACGCAATTGTCGTCTTCAAGGTCAAGCACGCGTTGGACTTTTGTTTCTCATCGCGCGCACCGCACATTGGAATTTCAGGCTAACCGCGTGGTTTGTCATCCCTTGTAGCGGCGGTCTATGACCGTCGTTCTGAAAGCCACGAAACAAGTTCGACTGTCATAGACCGCCGCTACAGAAAATGGCAAAGTCCGGCCGGGATTGAGCACTACTAATAGAGATGACGAGATCGCGTCGGGGCTCCCGGCAGACTTGGACGCGTTGCCGCGTCTAAACGGATTCCGTTTGCGCGGGGTCGAGATGACGCGCCTCGAGACCTTCATCGACGCCGCGTTTGCCTTCGCCGTGACCACGATGGTCATCGCCTCGGAGCGCGTCCCGGACGACATCAACTCACTCATCGCTGCGTTCAGGAACGTTCCCGTGTTCATCGCCAGTGTCGCGGTTCTCGGGATTTTCTGGCGCGGCCACTGGCTGTGGAGCCGGCGCTATGGGCTCGAAGATGGTGTCTCGATTTTTATCAGCTGGGTGCTCCTGGTCACGATCCTGATCTACATCTATCCGCTCAAGGCGATCTTCAGCTCGATGTTCTACCTCCTTAGTGGTGGACAGCTCGGCCACGCGCTCGGCATCAGCACTGAACCGCAAGCCCGAATCATTTTCGCTTTCTACGCAATTGGGTTTACCGCCGTGGGCGCGCAAATTTTGTTGCTGTATTGGCGCGCCTGGAAATTGCGAGGGCCGTTGCGCCTCAACCCCCACGAGGAGTTGCTGACCCGTGGAGAAATCACCGGCTGGAGCCTGCCTCCGGCCATCGGCGTCATCGCACTCGTCCTCGCCCTGACGCTGCCGGTCCGGCATATCGCCTGGGCCGGCTGGATCTATTTTTCGATGGCGATCCTGGTGCCGATCCATCGCGAGCTGATCCGACGGCGGCGACGACGAGCATGAAAATGTTTCGCAACATTTTTGGCAATGGCTGGGCTCTGGCCGGCATCGTGGCGTATGGGGCAAGCCTGGCGCTTCTCTGGCCTAACAAGAGCTTTGGTCACGGTGACGCAATCGTTCTGCTCCTAATCTTTGGTGTCGCTTTCCCGGTCCTGGCATGGCTCACGACCCTGCGGGCAAAGCCGCTGGCAGTCACAACCCATCGAAATGTCGCCGAAATCTGGCTGCTCTTTGCCTGCCTCGTCATGGTCACGCTTTATCTGATCTGGGGCGCGACGATCTCGGAAACATTCGTCCCGGCGAAATGGTTCCTTCTGCCGCGCGCAAGATTTTTCGTCGTCCTCGTGCGCAAATTGATCGTCTTCGTCGTCATCCCGTTTCTTCTCTTTCGATTCATCTTCGGTTATCGCTGGCGCGACTACGGGGTCCAGTGGGCCGGACTCCGCGCCTTCGTCACCAACCACCTGCCGGTCGTGCTCGCATTGAGCGCGGCGATTCTTATTTTCCAATATTTCCTCGGCGGCGGCGCGGCGCCCGTCCGGCACGGAGAATTCAACGCCCGCGAGCTCATCATAGCTCTGCCTCTTTGTTTCGCGTGGCTCTTCATCGAAGCCGGCCTGGTGGAGGAATTCTTTTTCCGCGCGCTCGTCCAGGAACGGCTCGCGGCCTGGTTTAAATCCGAAGTTTCCGGTGTCGCGCTCATGGCGCTGCTCTTTGGACTGGCGCACGCTCCCGGTTTCATTTTCCGGCACGCAGGCCTCGAGGAAGCGATCGGCCCGAATCCATCGGCGGCTGATTCAATTGCCTACTCAATCGTAATCCTGTCCGTCAGCGGGATATTCTTCGGTGTTGTTTGGGCGCGAACGAAAAACCTGTTCGCGGTCATGTTCATCCACGCGGCCACCGATGTTTTGCCCAACCTGAAAGACTTCGTCGAAACCTGGGGAATCTAACGGAGGCCGGAGGACAGAACTCAGGGGTCAGGTAAGATCAAACGATATGCTGGCAGAACGAGCGTTAGGAATTTTACACGAATGGGTGCAGTCCGAGAGTCTGCGGCGGCATTGTTACGCCGTGGCTGATTCGATGAAACATTTCGCCGGGACCGCCAACGCCGACCCCGATCTTTGGGAAGCGGTCGGGCTTCTTCACGACATGGATTACGAGCGGCACCCGAACCAGGAGCAGAGCCCGACCGAAGGCCATCCTTTTGTCGGCGTGGCGTGGTTGCGCGAGCAGGGATGGAGCGCGGACGTTTGCCGCGCGATCCTTTCCCATGCCGATTATGCGGCTATTTCACGGGAGACGCCGATTGAGAAGACGCTCTATGCGGTCGACGAACTGAGTGGCTTCGTCATGGCGGTGGCGCGGGTTCGGCCATCGAAGAGTGTCCATGAAGTCGATGTGGCTTCAGTGAAGAAGAAGATGAAAGACAAGGCGTTCGCGCGGGCGGTGAACCGGGAAGACATCACGCGCGGCGCGGCGGAGCTCGGGATGCCGTTGGAGGAAGTTATCGGCGGCGTGATTAAGGCGCTGCAAGGCGACGCGGAGCGGCTCGGGTTGGCGGGGGAGGCGAAGCCAGCGGTCTGACGTCACAGGTCGCAGGTCACAGCGAAAATATGATTACCACCCGTGAATTCGTGATGGGGGATTACGATGCGGCGATCGCGTTATGGAGTGGCGAGGAAGGCATTGAGATTTGCGAAGGCGATTCGCGCGAGGAAATCGCGGAATATCTCAAGCGCAATCCGGGATTGAGCCGCGTGGCTGAAGTGGATGACGAAATTGCGGGCGTAGCCCTGTGCAGCCACGACGGACGACGCGGCTGGATTTATCATCTCGTTGTCTCGCCGGCCCATCGCCGGAAAAACATCGGACAAGAGCTCCTTGATTCGTGCGTCGAAGGCCTGCGCAAGGCCGGTCTGAAACGCGCCATCATTCTCGTGGCCGGCGATAATCCGGGTGGCCATGATTTCTGGCTTCGCAACGGCTGGGAAGATATCGACGGCGCGATCGCCATGACGCGCGAGTTATAGCGCACTCCTGGCTGTAGCGGCGGTCTATGACCGTCGGCATCTTCGCTCCTTGGGCGCGTGACGATTCAGGCGGATGCCCTCAAAATCACGCGCCTACCTGCAATCCGCTACTTCGAAGGCGTCGGGTTCCGGTTCGGGTACGGCGGCACTGGCGGCAACGTGTAGCTCTTCGTCTTCATGTCGTTCATGACTTCCGCGATGGCGCGGTCGAGCTGTTCGTCTTCGCCGTGGAACTCCTTCGATGGATCGTTATCGACCACGATATCCGGATCGACGCCGTGGCCTTCGATGACCCAATCCTTTCCATCCTTCCCGTACGGAGCAAACTCCGGCCGGTTTAACGTTCCACCATCGACAAGAGGCAACGTATTGCGAATGCCGACGACACCACCCCAGGTCCGTTTCCCGATGAGTTTTCCGAGCCCGTTACTCTTGAAACGGTATGGGAAAATGTCGCCGTCCGAGGCCGAGAATTCGTTGCAAAGCGCAACCATCGGCCCGAGGAACACCTGGGCCGGATTGGTCTGGGGCGTCCCGTTGCGAGCAATCTCAACCATAACCAGGGAGCGACGGAGCCGGTCGATCACGAGCGGCGAAACAAAACCGCCGCCGTTACCGCGCACGTCCACGATCAACCCTTTCTTGCGGACCTGCGGAAAGTATTGCTTCGTGAATTCATTCAAGCCGGGCTGGCCCATGTCGGGAATGTGGACGTAACCCACCTGGCCGTTGGTCTTCTTGCTTACTTCGTCGACGTTCTTCTGGACCCACGCGCGATAATAAAGTGGTGACTCGTCCGCGATGGGGACGACGGTTATTTCACGCGCGCCATCGTCGGCTGGCTTCGAGTTAACGCGGAGGATCACTTGTTTATCGGCGGTGCCAATAAGCGCATCGTAAATGTTAGCCAGCGACGAAACCGGCGTGCCGTTCACGGCGATAATGTAATCACCGGGCTTTACGTTCACGCCTATCTCGGTTAACGGCGAGCGCGTTTGCTTATTCCAGTTCTCGCCCGGAAGGATCTTGTCGATCTTATAGGCCTTGCTTGCCGGATCGCGGGACAGCTCCGCGCCGAGTAACCCCAGCTTGATTCGGGGTGTCTCAGGACGCTCGCCGCCGCCAACATAGGCATGGCCGTTGTTCAGCTCACCGATCAGTTCGCCAATAAGATAGGTCAGGTCGTTGCGATGATTAACGAACGGGACCAGGGCGCCATACTTATCATGCATGGCTTTCCAATCCACCCCATTCATGTTCGGCGCGTAGAAGAAGTCCCGCATCTGGCGCCACGACTCATTATAGATTTGGGTCCACTCTTCGTGACGATCGAGCTTCATGTCCAGGCCAGCCAGCTTGAGCCGGAAGTCTTTGCCTGCTTTCTCATCCTTGAGCTCGAGCTTGTCCTTCGGCAGGTCAATCAGGGCGTATTCCTTGCCGCCTTTTACGAGCATCTTCTTACCATCGAAGGTGATCTCGTAGTTCGATACGTCTCCAATTGTAGTTTCCTTCCGGTCCTCGAGGCTAAAGGAGCATAGGTGGTAGCGGCGGTTGTCACCGTCGCCGTCGTCGTCGTTCCTATCGTCAGCCACCGTTCTCCGCATATAGAAGATGCGATCGTTGATCATGCGAAGGTTTGAATAGTTCGCTGATGGTATGTCGAGGGCGACCAGCCGATCGTGGATCCCATCCAGGTCAACTTTCACAGTCACAGGCTTGCGAGCGGGCGCCGGTTCCTTGTCCTTGGCCTTGTCATCCTTTTTAGCCTGGTCCTCCGGTTTCTTATCAGCCTTGTCCTTCGACTTATCCCTATCTTTGTCGCCGTCCTTGTCCTTGTCGTCCGGCTTATCCTTGTCCTTCTTCTTTCCTACTTCATCGCTCCGCGGGCCGAGCGGATTTTCAGTGTCCTTCGACAAGGTGACGAGGTAAACCCGTTCCAGGTCACGGTAGATGTTCGAAAAGTCGGTCTGGTCGAACATCGGTTTGAAATCGCGGCTCGACGTCAGCATCAAATACTTGCCGTCGTCGCTGAAGGTAGGGTTATCGGCCGAATACCATTCGTCAGTCACGGCAACCGGCTTCTTGTCGCCCAGGGAAAACAAGTAAACCCGATCGCCGCCGTTTTCTTCCGCGCGCGAATATGCGATCCATTGGCTGTCCGGCGACCAATCATAGCCCCGAATTTCCGCTTCCTTACTTTGGTCAACCTGCGTGACCACTTTGCTGGCTACGTCGATGTAACGCAAACGCTGGAGCCGGTCGGACCACATTAGCTTCTTGCTGTCCGGCGACCAGATCGCCTGGTAGTAATAGGTGTCGGCGTTGCTGGTTAACTTTGTCGGCTCGCCCTTTCCGTCCTGGGAACGCACATAAAGCTCGTTCTCTCCCGTCGCATCTGAGTTATACGCGATCCATTTGCCGTCGGGCGACCAGGCCGCATCGCGCTCGTGCGCGTCTGAAGTGTGGGTGAGATTGCGCGGTGCGCCGTCTTTTGCCGGCACTGAAAACAGATCGCCGCGCGCGATGATCGCAACGCGCTGACCGTCAGGCGCGGTCGTTGCCGACTGGACGTGTTTCGAAGCATCAACCACCGCGGAACGTCCCGAAGCCAGGTCTTCCTTGATATCGATCGGCACGACTACGGAC
>JBJMXC010000131.1:0-6222 GCA_045809825.1 Chthoniobacterales bacterium
CCGGATAGGTACTGGCGGGAGTAGCGGCGAGCAATACCTGCAAGGAGCGGTGAACAAAAACTATATCTACCGCGAGTTGGCTGGCATCATTACGTTCCTGATCGAACGCAGGAGCCTGCCTCAGCTACCGGAACGCCTGCACCAAGCGCTAAGGTTTAGTTCGAAGTAGTTGTAGCGGCGGTCTGTGACCGCCGACCTCTTAGGATTTCGACGGTCACAGACCGCCGCTACAATTACACCAAGCCCTGGTCCATCATGGCGTTCGCGACCTTCAGGAAGCCGGCAATGTTCGCGCCGTTTACGTAGTTTCCCGGGGTCCCGTATTTCTCGGCGGTGCGATGACAGACTTCATGGATCGTTTTCATTATATTGAAAAGCCGGCCATCCACTTCTTCGCGCGTCCACGAAATCCGCATGCTGTTTTGCGCCATCTCCAAGCCCGAAGTAGCAACGCCCCCAGCATTCGCGGCTTTGCCCGGCCCGAATAGGATTCCTGCCTTCAGGAACTGGTTCACGCCGTCGATTGTGGTCGGCATGTTGGCTCCTTCGGAAACAACATAAACGCCGTTCTTAAGCAGGTTCGCCGCGTCGTTGCCATTGATCTCGTTCTGGGTGGCGCTGGGAAATGCGCACTCCGCCTTATGATTCCAAAGCGGATTATGATCCGCCTTTGAATCGAACGGGGTGAAGACGACCCCTTTGGACTTTTCCGCATATTCCTTGATTCGGCCCCGCCGGTTATTTTTCAGGTCCATGACGAACGCGAGCTTCTCGCGATCGATTCCGGCTTCGTCGTAAATGTAACCTGTGGAATCGGAGAGTGTGACCGCCCTTGCTCCCAGTGAGATTAGCTTATCTACCGTGTATTGAGCTACGTTACCGCTGCCTGAAACCAGACAGGTCTTGCCTTTCATTTCCTCTTTCCGGGTCTTAAGCATCTCGGCCGCGAAATAGACGGCGCCATAACCGGTCGCTTCCGGGCGAATAACCGAGCCGCCCCACGTCAATCCTTTCCCGGTCATGACTCCCGTGAATTCGTTCTTTAACCGTTTGTACATTCCGAAAAGGTATCCGATCTCGCGCGCCCCGACGCCGATATCACCTGCCGGGACGTCGGTATCGGGCCCGATATGACGAAAGAGTTCGCACATGAAGGCCTGGCAAAACCGCATCACTTCGCTGTCGCTTCTCCCTTTCGGATCGAAGTCCGACCCGCCTTTGCCTCCACCCATCGGCAGGGTAGTGAGCGCGTTTTTAAAAACCTGCTCGAAGGCGAGGAACTTCAGGATGCCAAGGTTGACCGAAGGATGGAACCGGAGGCCGCCTTTGTAAGGCCCGATGGCGCTGTTCATCTGGATCCGGTAGCCCCGGTTAACGTGGAGCTCGCCCTTGTCATCCTGCCATGGGACCCGAAACATGATGACGCGCTCCGGTTCGATGATTCGCTCGACGATCTTGGCCTGCCGATATTCAGGATGCTGCTCCAGGACAAGCGCGAGCGATTCGACGACCTCCTGCACGGCCTGGTGGAATTCCGGCTCGCCCGGGTTCTTGGCCTTCACGTCGGCCATCAATGCGGAAACATCGTATTTCATAATGGTGAATTGCGGATTCGCTGACGGCGGCGCGCGGTCTAGAGGAGACCGCCCCTGGCGAATGCGGACATTTCGGCGGCGCGCTTCATGTCGCCGAATAGCGCGAAACAGGTTTCATCAAGCGGAGTGAGCGTATGCCGAATCTTGAGGCAAACAGAAGCAAATTCTTTGACCTCCAGCCTCGAAACCCAATAATCGGGGCTTATGTCCGACAATCAGAATATTTCCTGGCCAGACCTGACGAAACGACCGCCCCGAAGTCCGCGATGCCGGCTCGGTGGCTACGTCATTCTTGCGCGATTGCTCGACAAGGGTCGCGCCGCTATCGCCGGCAAGAACGGCGAGTTCACGTATGACGCACCGATGGATCAGCACCTCAAAGAATTCATGGGGCTCGATTTTCCGGCCTTGAAAGAGCAGCTCGCGACCGGAGCGGGCGACGGGGAGATACTTGCCTGGGTGAACGCGAATGCGAAGCCGCCGCGAGCCGCATGGGAGATCGAGGCCTGGAGCACATTCATGGAACGACGCGGCCCGAGCGGTGACGTTGAAACGCTTCAGTACTTCGCCGGATACGTCGGCAAATTTGCGCAGGAACGCGAAGACGTGAAGACCTGGTTTGACCTGGTCGATCTCGACGACCACGTCACCTTCGGTGGCAAACCGTGACACTTGCTCCTTTGGTAGGGCGAGACTCTGTGGAGCCGCCGGTGTTCTGGCCATAACATGAAACACCGACCTCATCGTCCAATTGCGACCCGCGCAGGTCGGACTGAGTTTCTCAAGATCAATGCCGCCGTCAGCGGATGGCGCGATAATTATCATTGGGTCTTGTCCCTTAGCTGGCCGCGCTTTGCCCTGTTCCTGCTCGGAAGTTATGTCGTAATTAACCTTCTCTTCGCGGCGCTTTACATGGTGCAGCCAAGCTGCATCGCGGATCTCGCACCCGGTTCATTCCCGCATGCGTTTTTCTTCAGTGTCGAGACACTCGCTACCGTTGGCTACGGCCATAACTATCCCGCGACGGTCTACGGCCATGTCATTGTCACGATCGAGATATTCTTCGGGATGATTTGGCTTGCCGTTATCACCGGACTGATCTTTGTCCGCTTCGCCCGGCCTACCGCGCGCATCGTCTTCAGTAACTGCATCCTCATTGCTCCCCACGACGGCCGTCTTAGTTTGATGTTCCGCGTCGCGAACCTTCGTCATACGAGCATGGCTGAAGCGGAGTTCCGGATCATGTATTCACGCGACGAGCGCGTCCTGGAAGGGGAGGACATCCGCCGCTTTTACGAGCTTAAAGTCTATCCTGAGCGAATGATCAGTTTTCCTGCTGCTTTAATCATTCGTCATACGATCGACGAAGAAAGCCCGCTCTATGGCGTTAGTCTCGAACGCCTCGAACAAGAGGACGCTTTCTTCGTCGCCTCTACTTTGTCTCTAGAGCTCGTTATGGCCGCATCGGTTCAGAGCGCGCAGGACTACGACGTCGCGAACGTTCGTTTTGGAGAGCGATTCGTCGATGTTTATACCGTCCGTGAAAATGGTCATATGACCGTCGACTACGGCCGTCTTGACGAGACGGAGCCGGTCCCGGGTTATCCAGGCAGCTAGCTCAACAGCAAAACAGCCGGACCCTTTCGAGCCCGGCTGTTGTTGATTGCTTTAGTTAGCGAGTAACTGGTCAGCTTAGTAGTCCATGCCGCCCATGCCGCCGCCCATTCCACCACCCATGCCAGGAGGCATTCCGCCTGCCTTTTCCTTCTCAGGAGCTTCGGTGATGATGGCTTCAGTCGTGAGCAAGAGGCCGCTGATCGACGCGGCGTTTTGCAACGCGCTGCGCGTCACCTTGGTTGGATCCACGACGCCGGCTTTCACCAGGTCGGTGTATTCGCCGGTGGCGACGTTGTAACCTTCCGCGCCTTTGCGCTTCTTCACTTCCTGCACGATGAGCGCGCCTTCCTGGCCCGCGTTATCGGCGAGCGTCCGAAGCGGCTCTTCAATCGCGCGGCGAATGATCGCCATGCCGACGGCCTCGTCGCCTTCGAGCTTCAGGTTATCGAGTGCTTTCTGGGCACGGATCAAAGCGACACCGCCGCCAGGGACGATACCTTCTTCGACCGCGGCGCGAGTGGCGTGCAACGCATCTTCGACGCGTGCCTTCTTCTCCTTCATCTCGGTTTCAGTCGCGGCGCCGACGTTGATTACTGCTACACCACCGGCGAGCTTGGCCAGGCGTTCCTGGAGTTTCTCCCGATCGTAATCGGAAGTCGTCTCTTCGATCTGACGACGGATCTGGCTCACCCGGCCGGCGATGTCGGCTTGTTTGCCTTCACCTTCGACCACCGTGGTGTTCTCCTTGTCGATCGTGACGCGCTTGGCACGGCCGAGGTCCTCGAGCTTAACGTTCTCGAGCTTGATCCCGAGGTCTTCAGTGATGCACTGGCCGCCGGTGAGGACCGCGAGGTCTTCCAGCATTGCCTTGCGACGATCACCAAAGCCCGGAGCTTTAACTGCTGCGACCTGCAAGGTGCCGCGGAGCTTGTTCACGACCAACGTCGCGAGCGCTTCGCCTTCCACGTCTTCCGCGATGATCAGGAGTGGACGGCCAGCCTTAGCTACTTTCTCGAGCAGCGGCAGCATGTCCTTCAAGCTCGAGATCTTCTTCTCGTGAATTAGGATGTACGGATTCTCGAGCGCGGCTTCCATGGCTTCGGCGTTAGTGACGAAGTAGGGAGAGAGGTAGCCCTTGTCGAACTGCATACCTTCGACGACGTCGAGGCTGGTCTCGATCGACTTGGCTTCCTCAACCGTGATCGTACCGTCCTTACCGACCTTGTCCATCGCGTCGGCGATGATCTCGCCGATTGTCTTGTCCCAGTTGGCGGAAACCGTCGCGACCTGCGCGATCTCGTTCCGGTCACTGACCTTTTTCGAGATCTTGCCGAGCTCGGCAACAATTGCTTCGACGGCCTTGTTGATGCCGCGCTGCAATGAGGTCGGGTTCGCACCCGCGGTCACGTTGCGGAGACCTTCCTTGTAGATGGACTCAGCGAGCACGGTCGCAGTGGTGGTGCCGTCACCAGCGATGTCGGAAGTCTTGGAAGCGACTTCGCGGACGAGCTGGGCGCCCATGTTTTCGTAAGGATCTTCGAGCTCGATCTCCTTGGCCACCGTCACACCGTCCTTGGTGATCGTCGGGCTGCCGAATTTCTTGTCGAGGATAACGTTGCGTCCGCTCGGTCCGAGCGTTGCCTTGACGGCCTTCGAGAGTTTCTCGACGCCGCGGAGAAGCGCGTGTCGCGCGTTCTCGTCAAATTGGAGTTGTTTAGCTGCCATATATTTCTAGTGGATGTTCTAAGTTGAGAATTGAGAGACTGATTAACCAATGATGCCGAGGATGTCGTCCTCGCGCATGATCAGGTAGGACTCACCGTCGACCTTGATCTCGGTGCCGCCGTATTTCGAGATAAGGACCTTGTCGCCCTTCTTCACGGTGAACTCGACCTTCTTGCCGTTATCGTCGGTCTTGCCGGTGCCGAGAGCGACGACGTTGCCTTCCTGCGGCTTCTCCTTGGCGGTATCGGGGATGATAATGCCGCCTTTTTTGGTTTCTTTCTCTTCGATCGGCTGCACAAGCACGCGATCTCCGAGGGGTCTTACATTAATTGCCATGTGTTAGTTACTCCTTCTTCTGCTTTGGTTGGTTAATGCCGGAAGCTGTCAGTATTCTCGACGGCTTCCGGCAAATTGTTAAAGTTACTTCTTCTTGTCTTCGTCAACGACCTCGAACTCGGCGTCGACGACGTCGCCCTGGTCTTTCCGCGCGCCTTCCTCCTGGGGACGGGCTTGCGGGCCGGCGCCCATGTCGGGCCCGGGTTGCGCGCCCGCAATGGCGGAAGCTTGCTTGTAAAGTTCGGCAATGACTTCCTGGAACTTGTTCTGCAGGTCGTCGTAGGTCTTCTTCATCGCGTCGGTGTCGTTCTTCTCGATCGCTTCCCGAACTGCTTTGATCGCGTCCTCGACCTGCTTGCGCTTGTCTTCCGGAATCTTGTCGCCGAGATCCTTGAGCTGCTTCTCACTCTGGTAAGCCAGGGTGTCGGCATTGTTCTTGATCTCGATCGCTTCCTTCGCCTTCTTGTCTTCCTCAGCGTGAGTTTCCGCGTCGCGCTGCATCTTCTCGACTTCTTCCTTGCTCAAGCCTGAGCTGCCGGTGATTGAGATCTTCTGCTCCTTGCCGGTGCCAAGATCTTTCGCGGAAACGTGGAGATTGCCGTTCGCGTCTATTTAGAAGGTGACTTCTATCTGCGGCGTGCCACGCGTGGCCGGCGGGATGCCGTCGAGGTGTAAGGTTCCGAGATTCTTGTTATCACGCGAAAGCGGACGCTCACCCTGCAACACCTTGATCTCGACGCCCGGCTGGTTGTCGCTGTAGGTAGAAAAGATCTGCGATTTCCGAGTCGGGATCGTGGTGTTACGCGGGATCATCGGCGTAGCCACGCCTCCGGCCGTTTCTATGGCCAGGGTAAGCGGGGTAACGTCGAGAAGGAGCACGTCTTTGACGTCGCCCTTCAATACACCTCCCTGAATCGCGGCCCCAATAGCCACCACTTCATCCGGGTTC
>JBJMXC010000132.1:0-12791 GCA_045809825.1 Chthoniobacterales bacterium
CATCGATCGTCCCTTCCGACAGCGCGCGTTCGATTTCGCGCGTAAACAATCCCTTCCGCCCGGCTTTCCGATCGACCGGTTCGGCTTTTCGTTGATCACCGCTTGTCGAGATGATGCGCGTCGAAATTTCCAGTTCCGGCCATGCTTCCCGCAAAGCTCGGGTTACCAGTGCGGCTTGCGCGCGCGCCAGCTCACTGCCGCGCGAACCCAAGACAATCTTTCCCGATGCGGTGTCGGCCATGAAGCGCCGTTTACTGCGAAGCGCGAACCGCCCGTTGCTCGATCACACTTGGATTCGCCTCGGCCGCCAGACCTCGTGGGCCAGCTCCAAGACGGGCTGAGAAATCGGAGACATGCTCGGTGATGATCTCTTCCGCGGCCGTAACCTGCTGCCGGCGCATCACGAGCGATTGGTCCGCGATGGACTGCAACGAATCGATGTCGTAAAGGTAGACGCCGTCCATTTCATTCACCTCGGGGTCAACGTCCCGCGGCACGGCGATATCAATAATAAACAGTGGCCGATCTCGCCGCTCCCGGATCATTGGAGCCAGCATCGGTGCTGTCAGAAGCGGTTCCTCAGCCGACGTCGATGAAATAAGGATGTCGACTTCGCTGCATTGGCGCGTCCAGTCCTCGAATGCGATGGCGCGACCGCCGACAAGTTGCGCCAGGCTCTCCGCGCGTTCGCGCGAACGGTTGCTCACGCGAATGTCGGTGACGCCGCGCGAGCTCAGCGACCGTGCTGTTCGCTCGCTCGTTTCCCCTGCTCCAAGAACCAGGACCCGGCGATCGCTCAAATCACCAAAAATTTTCTGCGCCAGCTCGACCGCGACAGACCCGACGGAAACGGCACCGCGGGTGATGTCGGTGTTGCTCCGAACCTGCTTCGCGACCCGAAACGAGCGCTGGAAAAGCCGATGCAAGAGCGAACCCGCGTTGCCTGATTCGCGCGCGGAAGCATATGCTTTCTTTACCTGGCCGAGGATCTCGGTTTCGCCGATCACCATCGAATCGAGACCAGCAACCACCCTGAAGAGATGGCGCGCGCAGGCATCGCCATCAAAACGATAAAAGGTGTCGCCAGGTGCGATGTCCGCCGGCTCACATTTTTGGAGGAACTGAACAATCTCGGCGGTTGTGATTTGCCGTTCGGCAACGCCATAGACTTCGACGCGATTGCAAGTGGCAAGGACAACGACCTCCTGACAGCCCAGCGCGTTTCGCCATTCTCGTTCGGGACCGGCGCCCACGTAGCGCTCTCGCGCCTCCACGGTCGCGGTGTGATGACTTATGCCGACGCAAAAAACGCTCATCAGGTCGGCCGGGTTTGCGAAACGAAATTGATCGCCCAAAGGACAGACACGGCCGCGGTAAAAGCGAGGATGCAGAGAGCTGCGATCCGTTTCGGGGCGAGGCGTTGAAGATGTCGTCCCTGCAGAATTATTCCGTAAAAGATCCAGACGGCAAAGGCGCACACCATCTTGAGGCGCGGTAGCGGTCCCCCGGTGAAGAATCCGCTGAGCAACCCTGCCGTATAGAGCGCGAACCCGAGCCAGAGCAGTCGCGTGATGGCGTCGAACAGGTTGGTGAGCGGAGGCAGATGATAAAAAATCGAGTGCAGCTTGTGTGTTTTGAGCTGCCGCTCCTGGACCAGGTACATCACTCCCGCCACGCACGATAGAGCGAAGGCGCCGTAAGCAATCATCGACATTGAGGCGTGGAACTCGAGCCAGGGATTGGCGGGAACCCGAGTCACGTGCGGGATGTCAATCGGTGTAAGCAAGGCGAAACCCTGGATGAACAAAACGAGCGGCGCGGTGAACGCTCCCATGAGCGACAAGCGGTAGGCGGGGCCGATCAGCAGGTAAATCAACGCGACCGACCAGGCGAGGAATACGAAAACCTCAAAAAGATTCGTGATTGGGCAACGGCCGAGCGCATGACCGCGAACAGCCAGAAACCCACTCTGGAGGACGAAGCCAAGCGCGATCGCCATAAAGTTGAAACGACGCGGCCGAAACATGCCGTCCCGTAACGTCGCCAGGGTGTGAGCCACCGCGACGAGGTAACAAAAAGTGGATGCGAGAAGAAACTGCCGTTCCATCGGGAGCACCCATCTTAGGGGGAGGCCCCAGCATTGGCAAACCTCGGAAAAGTGACTAATCCCCGCTTTCGCGCCCCTGCACTTTGTCGACTTTCCAGGCACCGGCTTCTTTCACAAGGTGCAGGATAAGTTTCTTTCGCATGCCCTTGGCGCCTTCGAGGAGAACATGCGCAGTGCTGCGGTCTCGCTGGGTTTGCACGCCGGAGATTGCGATGTTCTTCGCCCAGAGCGGATCGAAATCCTGCGCGTCCACGAAATAATCGCCGTCGAGGCCGTCGGGCCCCTTCGCCATCTTGTCTATCTGCCGCAACAAACGGTCGCTCGCATAGCGCCGGATCTCCTGGCGCTGTTTAAGCGGATCGCGATTTGCGACCAGGTTGCTCACGTACCAATGATAGAAATTCCGAATGCAATCTTCCGGGGTAGCGGAGGTCTCGGCAGCCAATGCCGGCACTGAAACCGTTGCGGCAAGAAAAAGAGACAGAAGCGCGGTGATTCGTTTCATGCCGGAAATCAAACGCCTGAATCGGGATCGATGCGACTCGAAAATCAGTTTCAGTCTCTCGAAATGCCGCGAGCGTTGACCTTTGCGGGCAAGCCGTTAGCGTCCACCGCCATGCCTTCCGATTCAATCGATGAACTGCGCGCGGCGATTCGCGACGTGCCTGATTTTCCAAAGCCCGGAATCATCTTCAAGGACATCACCCCGATCCTCGGGAACGGAAAGCTTTTCAGGATGGCAATCGGAGCGTTTCTCGAAAGATGCCGCGGAAAACAAATCGATAAGATCGTCGGGATAGACGCCCGTGGATTCCTTTTCGGCTCCGCCGTCGCTTATGATCTTGGCGTGGGATTCGTGCCGTTGCGCAAAAAAGGCCGTCTTCCTTACAAGACCGAGAGCGCCAAATATTCGCTCGAATATGGCGAAGCCGAGATGGAACTTCACGTCGACGCGATTGAGCGCGGCGAAAAGATCGTGTTGATCGACGATCTCCTTGCGACGGGCGGGACCTCGGCCTCGGCCGCGGCCCTGATCAGAAAAGTCGGCGGTGACCTATTGGAAGCACAGTTCCTAATCGAGCTCGAATTCCTCCATGGCCGGGCGAAGCTCGAATCAACGCCGGTCGTCTCCTTCCTGAAATACTAGGCGCGCAACGGCCACGTTTCGGGGCTGTGTTTGTTGAAGACGCGGACCGTTTCGATACCGAGCGCGATCATCTTTTCCGCGAGCCGATCGTAATTCTCGCCCAGCTGGACATGTGAGTGTGCGTCCGATGCCGTTGTGAAGCCGATCCCGCGTTTCATGGCCGACCGAATAATGTCGTCGGACGGATAAAGCTCATTCACCGGTTTGCGCCAGCCTGCCGTTGACAGCTCGAGCGCCAACCCGCGTTCCGCGATGAAGTCCAAAGTTTCACCGACCAGATCCTCAATCCGCGCGACCGACCGGTGCCCGTGAATCTTGACCAGGTCGAGGTGCGAGAGGCAATCAATGAGGCCGCTGCCAGCCATTTCGCGAATCCGTCTAAAGTAATCGCTGTAGACTTCATCAACGTCGCGGCCGGAAAACTGTTCCGCGCCGGCCGGCACCGAATCAAACATCTGATCAGGCCGGTCGAGGTAGTGGACCGAGCCTAGGACGAAATCCAGTCGGTCCCAATTATTCTCCACCCATTTGCGTCCGGCAGCTGAAGTTTCCGGATCGTTATCGAGCTCGATCCCGGCCCGGATTTTCAGGTCCGGATTTTTTGCGCGCAATTTATCGAGCTGATCGAAGTCAACGCCCTCATGATAGCGATCATGATCCGTAAAAGCGATGTCCGTGAGCCCTTTCGCTCGCGCACTTTCAACCCACGGTTGGAGCAGCTCATGGGTGTAGGGCTGGACGCGATGACCCTGCGGGTGGCTGTGGTAATCGGAGAAGAGAAGAGATGGACTAATCGAGCGTTGGAGTGGTGGGGTATTGTCAGAATCCATTACTCCCTCACTCCGTTCCGCAGCTAAGGGGCGGTCAGGAACTTCTGTCTGATTCGGAGCTCGGGATATTGCGGGAAAAAAACTTCGGCAATGAAAACCTTGTTCGGGGAAAGGTCGCGGGTAGCAATCGTCGTGGGATAATCGACCTGCTCGAGCGGGTTGATCAGGACCGTTCCCGGTTTGTCTTCGAAAGCGTGGTTGTCTGACCATATCGTCAGGATCGCCTCGGTCGAGTTGCGGAGGTAAACTTCGAAACGTTGGTCGCTCGGAAAATCGAGCACGACGGCACGCTTGCCGACGTTCTTGAGCGCGGTGTTGACCTGGAGTTGGCGCACTTCCGACAGTTTTACGGGTTGCGGCGAAAGTGTCAGCTCGAGGACCAAGCCACGCAGGCGCTGGTCTTTGTAGTTCGGCCCCGGATTGGCCGACTGAAACGGATGGAGCATCCGCGTAAACCATCCGCCGCGCTTTTCCGGCGAGGGTTCCTGGGCTGGAAGCCGGGCCGCGAAAGCGAGGATGAGGGCAGCAATGCCTAGGGAACGGCCCATGAGCGGCTAATCAGCAAACGTTGCAAATCCTGTCAAACCCTTTATCAATCCGCCATGAAAGTCGCGCTGCTCGCAGTGCTGATTGCGGTGGCGATCTTCCCTGTCGCCGGAGCGAAACAGTTCTCGAGCTTTCGCGCGCACGTTGAGGCGAATGCGAGCAACGGCCCGGTTTTCTCCGATCAGCTCAACCTTTTCGGTCGAACCGTGACGCTTGAGAAAATTCCGAGCTTGTCGGAGCAGGACGTGACGAGATTCCAAAGTTACCGCGCCAAAGATGGCAGCTACGGCGTCTTATTCGAGCTGAATCCGCACGGTCAGCTCGCCCTCGATACCGTGAGTGTCGAACATCGAGGTCGCTCGCTTTTTATTTTCGTGAACAGCCGGCCGATCACCGAGCTCCAGATCGACCGGCGCATCACCGACGGGAAGATCTACATTCCGGCGGGACTAACCGCGAATGATATTATGCTGCTTAACCAAGACTGGCCGACGCGGTCGCGGAAATAAGGGTATGCGTTTCGGCTCGCTGCTTTTGTTTGCGGTCTTGTTGCTGATCACGACAGCGCGCGCCGAGCCGTTGAACCTGACCTTGCCGACGGACAACGACGCGTTGCTCCGCGGTGACGGGCCGGCATTTTACCAATACATCGAGCGCGATTACCAGGGGGAGAAATCGACGCCGTGGGAGGGCGGCCGCTACGGCTTCGTCCGGAACCCAAGGGAAACGTCAGCGGGGATCGTTTACACTCGGATGCACGAAGGGGTGGATATTCGTCCGCTGCAGCGGGATGCGAGCGGCGAGCCACTGGACGCGGTGCGCGCGATTGCCCCGGGCGTCGTCGTCCACGCGAGCCAGGTCGCCGGCTATTCGAATTACGGACGATATGTCGTGGTCGAGCATCGCTTCGACGGCTGCAAATATTACAGCCTCTACGGTCACTTGAGCTCGATCGCGGTCCGCCCTGGACAACATGTGGCTCAGGGCGAACAGCTGGGCGTAATGGGACACACCGGCGAAGGATTAAACCAGGCGCGGGCCCATGTTCATCTCGAGCTCAACCTGATGCTGAGTTCGCAATTCGAAGGGTGGCATGAGGCGTCTTTCAAGAACGATCCAAACCACCACGGATTGTACAACGGGCTCAACCTGGTCGGGATCGATATCGCGCGGCTCTACCTCGCGCTCCAGAAACGGCCCGCCCTGACGATTCCAGACTTCCTTTCCGAAGAGGAAACCCTTTATCGCGTCCTCCTTCCCGCCTCGAAGCATTTCGATCTGGCGAAGTTCTATCCCTGGATGGTGCACCAATCCGGCGGCGGCGCGGCGAGCTGGGAAGTGTCGTTCAATCGCGCCGGGGTGCCGCTGAAAATCCAGCCGGGGGCGAAAACCGTTACTGAACCCGAGTTGTCTTACTTCAAGCCGGGTGGAGTGGATGCCAGTATCCTGACGATGGAACGGATCGCCGGGCGCGGTGCCAATGCGCACCTCACCGATAAAGGGAAGCAATTCATGCGGCTGTTGGTATTTCCAGACTAAGAAACAAGAAACGCCCAACGCCGAACGTCCAACGCGCAATATCGAATGCAGAAGTCTGCATTTCCGGGGACTGGACGTTCGGCGTTTTCTTCGTTTCCAAGCGCGCTTTCCACCCGAATAAGAATGTTCTATGCTTCAAAGACGACCCGATGAGCAAAATGACTCGCAGGCGATTTCTCGGGCTAAGCGCGCTGGCCTTGCCGGCAGCGTTGGGTGCCGATTCGGCTGCGGTCGAGACGACGAACCTCCGAGTGACGAAGTTGAATGCGGGCACCGGTGCGACCCGGTTCGTTCACTTCAGCGATTTCCATTACAAAGGCGACAACGATTTCGCGAGCGAGGTCGTCCGCACAATCAACGGTATCGCTCCCGATTTCGTCTGTTTTACCGGCGACCTAATCGAGGAAGGTCGGTTCGCCGTGGATGCATTCAATTTCATTCGCAAAATCGAGGCGCCTGTTTACGGCACGCCGGGGAACCACGATTACATGTGCGGCGTTCCCTTCTCACAATATGCCAGCGCATTTGAGGCGACTGGCGGTGAATGGCTGGCGGATCGGCCGCACGTCCTTGCCGAGCGCGATATCGAGCTGGTGGGATTTGGGCGCGGCGGGGTTCGCGCGCTGAGGCCGCCGCAAGCTTCGCGGCAAATCCTGTTGCTCCATTATCCGCAGGTCGCGAACGGTCTCGGCCGCGAATTCGACCTGATCCTGGCCGGACACTCGCATGGCGGTCAGGTTCGGTTGCCATTCTACGGTGCGCTTGTCCTGCCGAAAGGCGTTGGCTCGTATGAGCAGGGCTCTTACACCACGCCCTGCGGCCCGCTCTACGTGAACGCCGGGATCGGGACCTACCGAATTCCGTTTCGCTGGAATTGCCGGCCGGAGATCACAGTCGTCACGATTTGATCAGCACGACGTCGGAACTCGTTGCGCGAGCGCGACCGCGTGCGGAATGGCGCCGACGACAAAGCCAAGACATTCGACCGCGCCCGATGGCTTGCCAGGCAGCGCAATCACAAGCGAACGGTCCACGATCGCCGCGAGGCTACGGGACAAGATTGCATTCGGCGTGATCGCCATCGATTCGCGACGCATCGCCTCACCGAACCCGGGAATTTCCACGCGCATGATCGCGCGGATCGCTTCAGGAGTAACATCGCGGACCGCGACACCGGTTCCGCCCGTTGCCAGCACCAGGCCGCAACCCTGCGCTGAGAATGCCCGGACTGTTTCCTGAATTCGCGCAGTGTCGTCCGGCACGATGGCTTCGCTCAAAACCTGCCAGCCATACTTTTGCGCCGCCTCTTTCACGGCGGGACCGCCAAGATCGTCGTATTCGCCCGACGTGGCCCGATCAGAAACAGTGATAATACCGACGGTGATCTGCATTTCCCCTAGCGGCCGTCTATGACCGTCGTCTGGCTCCCGTTCGGCCGTCATCAACCGCCGCTATCGGTTGCTTCGTTTTCTCCCGTAGCCGCACCTCGCCGATCTCCATTGCCTTATCCACTGCTTTGCACATGTCGTAAATCGTCAACAAACCGACGGAGACCCCAACAAGCGCTTCCATTTCGACGCCGGTCTGGGCAACGGTGCGCGCGGTACAGGTGACTTCGGCGCCGCCATCCGAGAGGCGGATGTCGATCTTCACGTCGCTCAACGGAATCGTGTGGCAAAGCGGAATTAACTGCGCCGTTTGTTTTGCCGCTTGAATACCCGCGAGCCGCGCCGTCGCAATCACATTGCCTTTCGCAATTTCATTTCGCCGGATCAACCCGACCGTTTCAGCGGACAACGTAATCTTTCCCGTCGCAACCGCCGTCCGCGCGCTGACGGGCTTTGCCGAAACGTCCACCATCTGGGCCCGACCGTCGGCGGCAATGTGCGTGAGCCGTTTCACCCGCCGATCGCCACCATCATTCGCCCGGGCTGATAGTTTTCGCGAAAATCATGCTGCTCCGGTTTCCGATCGACCACCTCGAGGAAGAAGTTCTTGAGCTCGTCATCCGTCGCACCCGCGCGCAACACCTTCATGATGTCGAACTCGAGATAACTCCCGAGGCATGGACGCAGTTTCCCATCACACGTTAGCCGCAGTTTGTTGCAGCTCTCGCAAAAATGCAGGTTCGTCATCGCGCCGATGAACCCGATCCGCTGTGTGCGTCCGCCAACTCTATAATAGCTGGACGGGCCGTTGGTCCGGAAGGTCGGCTCCGGAATCAGCGCACCATAGCGCTCCTCGAGCCTCCGCCGAGCCTCCGCGACGGGAAGGAAATTGCTGTCGTCCAGAACGTCGCTGTGGCTGACCGGCATCAGCTCAATGAAACGCAACATCAGGCCGCGTTCGGCAGCGAATTCAGCCAGGGGCACGAGCTGGTCGTCGTTGCGGCCCCGCATCAGGACACAATTCAGCTTGATGAGCGGGAACCCGGCATCGATGGCGGCATCGATGCCCTGAAGCACCTGCGGAAGAAAATCGCGCCCGGTTGTCGCCGCGTAGGCATCGCGATCAAGGGTATCGAGCGAGATGTTTACGGAGTTCACCCTCGCCGCGCGCAAGGCGTGCGCCATCGTTTCACCAGTCGATGTCGGACGCGCGAGCAACGTTCCATTTGTCGAAAGCCCAATATCTTTCAGTCCTTCCATGGCGGGCAAACGCTCGAACAAACTGAGAACATCTCGCCGGGTCAGCGGTTCGCCTCCGGTTATTCGAACCTTCGATACGCCAAGGTCCGTCGCGATCCGGATCAGGCGCAGCGTTTCTTCGTAGGTCAAAACATCTTCGCGGGGCAACCATTCCTGAAGCTCTCGCGGCATGCAGTAGGTGCAACGCTCGTTGCACCGGTCGGTGATCGAGACGCGCAGATACGAAATGCGATGGCCGAACCGGTCTTCCATGTTCGCGCAAGGCTATGCCGGGTCACTCCGCGGAGCAAGAACACGCCACCCGGCCTGGCGGGATTGACGACAACGCTTCCCGCGGATAAACTGCGCCATGAAGCGGCGCTTAATTTCTCACGCGCTCATGCTTGGTGCAGCATGCAGCGTTTTGTTCCTTACCGGGTGCGCAACAGTCGACTCGCGCATATCCGAGCACCCCGACATGTTTCAGCGGCTTTCGCCGGGCGACCAGGCGTTAGTGCGTGAAGGCAAAATTCGTAACGGGATGTCGCAGGACGCGGTTTATCTCGCCTGGGGCGGGCCCGATCAAAAAGCGACCGGGCAAGTGCACGGCCACCCGGCGGAAACCTGGGTTTATACGCAGACGAGCCACTATCCTTATCCCTATGGATGGGGCCCGGGTTATTACGGCGGCGTTTATGGCTTCGGGTTCGTGGGTGCGCATCGGCATCATTTCTATCGTTACGGTTACGATCCGTTTTACGAGCCCTTCTTCTATAACTACCGGCCATCGGTCAGTTATCCTGAGCGGACCGTCTCGTTCCAAAACGGGCGCGTCGTCGCCTACCAGATGCTTTACCCGCCACGGGTTTGGAATTGAACGGATAAGTTAGGGCGGCGTCCGCAGGTTGTTGGGGCAAGCGCGGTCTGATAGAGTCGCGCCGTGGCTTACTCATCGTTTCGGCAATTCCTCGACGCGCTGGAACAGGCGGGTGAGCTGACGCGCGTTTCGGTCCCGGTGGAGACCGATCTCGTCATCAGCGAATGGGCGAATCGCGAGATGAAATCGCCGGGCGGCGGCAAGGCATTGCTGTTTGAAAAACCGACTATTGGCGGCAAGCCGTCAGCGTTTCCCGTCGCGATCAACACGATGGGCTCAGAGCGACGGATGGCGATGGCGTTAAAGGTGGCCAGCGTGGAAGACCTGGCGCAGGAAATTCAGCTCATCCTCAAGGCCAAGCCGCCTACCGATCTGCGGGAAGGCTGGAGCCTTCTCAAACAGGGTCTTAACCTGCTTCATGCGCGACCGAAGCACTCCAAGGAAGGCGTGTGCCAGGAGGTGGTGCACGAATTCGCAAAACGCCCAACGCCGAACGCCGTACGTCCAACATCGAGTGGCGCAGGACTGACTCTGGCGGACCTTCCGATTTTGAAATGCTGGCCGAAAGACGGCGGGCGTTTCGTCACTTTGCCGAACGTGCATACGCGAGATCCGGAAACGGGCGCGCGCAACGTGGGCATGTACCGAATGCAGGTCTACGACGACCTAACGACTGGAATGCATTGGCAAGTCCACAAGGTCGGGGCGCGACACGGAAAACGGTACTATGAACGCGGCGAACGCATGCCGGTGGCCGTCTGTATTGGTGGCGATCCGGCTTACACATTTGCGGCTACCGCCCCACTGCCTGACGGGCTCGACGAAATTCTTTTCGCTGGATTCCTCCGGAAAAAGTCGGTCGAGCTCGTGCCGTGCAAGACCGTTGATCTCGAAGTTCCCAGTGACGTCGATTTCGTCCTGGAAGGTTACGTCCAGCCCGGAGAGATGCGGCCCGAAGGACCTTTCGGCGATCACACCGGTTTCTACACTGCCGTTGAAGACTATCCGGTTTTCCATCTCACCGCGATCACCCACCGGCGCGATGCGGTTTATCCCACGACCATCGTCGGCATCCCGCCGATGGAGGATTTTTACATGGGCGACGCCAGCGTCCGGATTTTCCTCCCGGTCTTCAAAATGAATTTCCCGGAACTCGTCGACATGACGCTTCCGCCCGAAGGCGTTTTTCACAACCTCGTCTTCGTCAGCATCCGGAAGCAGTATCCGTATCAGGCGTTCAAGGTAATGCACGGCCTTTGGGGAATGGGCCAGATGATGTTCAGCAAATACATCATTGTGGTGGACGAAGATTGTGACGTCCACAACACGAGTGAAGTCCTCTTTCGTTTGTGTGCGAACACGGATCCCGGGCGCGATAGCACGGTTATCCGGAATCCGAGCGATTCCCTTGATCATGCACCGAGCTCCCAAAACATCGGATCACACATGGGCTTCGACGCGACCCGCAAACTGCCGGGCGAAAATTATCACCGCACCTGGCCCGAGCTCCTAAAGATGACCGACGAAGCCCAGGCTATCGTCGATGCGCTAAGAAAAAGCTCTTAGTGGTGGGGCGAGACTCTGTCGAGCCGGCCTGGAGAAACGCGCCAAACCGTTCGGCGGGCTCGGCAGAGTTTCGCCCCACCAACCTATGGTTTGCGAAAATAGCCGCCGCCGGTTTGGTCCTCGACGAGGCCGCCAGGCGGAACGTGACGCAAATCGTAAACGCGGTGCGGTGGATAAGGGCTCACGTAAAGACCAGGACGCTCTGTCGGCTGGGCAAAGGGAAAACCACCGCGCGGTCGTGGGCCATACCGGACCGCATGTGCTTCGTCGATCGACGCGCCAATGATGGCGCCCGTATTTGCTCCGATCAATGCGCCGACCGCGGCTCCCTCGGCGCTATGATGCGACGTGAGGCCGCCGATGATCGCACCGGTTGCAGCGCCCCAACCCGCTCCCTGTCCGGTTGCGGTGTCGCATGAACTGAATGCGAAGGCGAGGAAAAGGCCGAGGGCGATGATCAATGGGATATTCTTCTTCATGCTGTCCACTTCTTGAATGATTCGAGATGAGCTTTGACGCGGCCTTAGCGTCTCGCATTCAAGCAAAGTCGTAAAAGTTCCCCGGCGACGCGACCGCCCTTCTCGATCTTACTGAGCCTGTATTCTTTATCGAAGACGCGAAACCGGTCCGCTTTCATCCGCCCAAGGAGGGCGCGGTAGACGGACGCCATGATTTCCGCGGCCACCATCGAGCGCCGGTCCTCTCGGGGCAGGATAGCGGCGGCACGCGAAAAAAATTCTTCCGCTCGCCCCGCCTCGAACTCCATCAGGCCCACGAAAGCATCCCCGTAATGGCGGGTTCGAAGCTGCGTCTCGGAATAACCAAATCGCTTCATGTCTTCCCGCGGCAGATAGATCCGATCGTTCAGCAAATCTTTCCCGACGTCGCGAATGATGTTCGTGATTTGCAGCGCCAACCCCAGCTCGATTGCGTATTCCCGGCATGCTGGATTCCGATATCCGAAAATTTCTATGCTCACTAAACCGACCGCGCTGGCGACCCGGTAGCAGTATAAGCGAAGCTCTTCGAAGGTGGCGTAGCGAACTGTTTCCAAATCCATAGCCACGCCGTCGATAATTTCGTCGAGCATTTCCGGCTTAATCGCATACTTCCCGTAGAGCGCTCGCACATCCCCAGCGAGCGGGGGTTCGTCCTCTTCCCTCTCGCGGATCCACCGTCGCCAATCGCCCAACGCGCGGCCCGCTTCCTCCGATCCCATGTCGCTGGAATCAGCGATGTCATCGATCACCCGGCAAAATGCGTAGAAGACGGTGATGTCGTTGCGGCGTTCGCGACCGAGCGCGACGAAGGCGAGCGCGAGATTCGATTTGCTGTCGCGAGTGATTTTCGCTGCGTTCAATTTACTCAGTAATGGATCTCGGATTGAATCCACGTCTCCTGGTTGATCCGCCGGGTCTCGCATTGCCGAAAGAGACAGACCCATGAGGCCAACAGCCAACCCGTGATAAGGCCGCGGATGAGAACGTAAATCATTTTCCACCCGATGATGCCTACCGGCCGATCGCCGATTGCCTCGCGGACGATCGCGTCG
>JBJMXC010000133.1:0-12564 GCA_045809825.1 Chthoniobacterales bacterium
GCGTTTTCAACCGGAAGGGCCCCACGGACCGTCGTGCGTTATCGATCCGGCCGCGTTCAAGTGGACCGATGGCAACTGGAAAGGAATCAGGATGCCGGGGCACGTTATGTACGAGATGCACGTCGGCACCTTCACGCGGGAAGGAACCTGGGCCGCCGCGGCGACGGAGCTCGCCGAGCTCAAGCGCATTGGCATTACGGTGATTGAAATGATGCCGGTGGCGGATTTTCCCGGGGAATTCGGCTGGGGTTATGACGGGGTGGACTTGTTCGCGCCCACCCGCCTCTATGGCGCGCCCGACGACTTGCGCAGCTTTATCGATCACGCTCACTCGTTAGGCCTCGGCGTGATCCTTGACGTGGTCTACAACCACTTCGGCCCGGATGGGAATTACCTCGGGATTTATTCCGCAGATTATGTTCACACGGAACGCGGGAACGAATGGGGGGACTCGATTAACTTTGATGGCAATAATTCGGCTCCGGTTCGCGAATTCTTCATCTCCAATGGGCGTTACTGGATCGATGAATTCCATTTCGACGGCTTCCGTTTCGATGCGACCCAAAGCATTGAGGACGAATCCGCGGAACATATCGTTGGCGCGATCGGACGGGCCGCGCGGAAGGCTGCCGGCAATCGGTCGATTATCCTGGTGGCGGAAAACGAGCCGCAACAGACGAAGCTGCTTTGGCCGCGCGAGCGAGGGGGCGACGATTTCGACGGGTTGTGGAATGACGATCTCCATCACAGCGCTTACGTCGCCCTGACCGGACGCCATGAAGCGTACTATTCCGACTATCGCGGACGGCCCCAGGAATTCATATCCGGCGCGAAGTACGGTTACCTTTTTCAGGGACAAATCTATTGGTGGCAGCGGGCGGAGCGCGGCATGCCGACATCCGGCACACCGCCCGAGGCTTTCGTGTGGTACCTGGAAAATCATGACCAGGTTTCAAACAGCGCCCACGGTCAGAGGATCAGGTTCGAAAGCTCGCCGGGCATTTATCGCGCGATGACTGGGCTCCTCTTGCTTGGCCCGGGAACGCCACTGCTATTTCAGGGACAGGAATTCGGATCGAGCGCGCCTTTTGTTTTTTTTACCGACATTGGCGATGACAATTTGAAGGAAGCGATCCGGAAAGGGCGCTTCGAGTTCCTTCACCAGTTTCCATCGGTCCGCGCACCCGATGTCGCCAAAACACTCCCTGTCCCTACCCGACGCGAAACCTTCGAGCGCTGCAAACTTAACTTCAAAGAGCGCGAAACCCAACGCCCGTTCTACGATCTGCATCGCGACCTGATTCGTCTCCGCCAGAAGGATTCACGGTTCCGAAAACAAATATCTGGCGGAGTCGATGGCGCCGTCCTGGGCGAAAACAGTTTTTTGCTGCGTTATTTCGGAGAGGAAGACGACGACAGGCTATTAATCGTTAACCTCGGTCCCGAACATTCCTTCATTCCCGGACCGGAACCGTTGCTGGCCGCGCCTTGCGACTGCGAATGGGAGTTGCTTTGGTCGAGCGAAGACGAACGTTATGGAGGCCCCGGGGCTGCCAAGCCATTTTCGGATGAGGGTTGGGTGCTCCCGGGGGAAGCCGCGATCGCCCTCCGCGTGATTCCGCAAACAAAACCACGCCGGAAACCGAACCAACGTAAACAATGACTCACACGCCTACAGTCGTTCGCTCGATGGCGTGGGATCCGTCTCACCCATCGCGCGAGGTCCTGTTAAATCGCGAATGGCTGGTCACAAACGGTCTCGGCGGTTACGCCTCAGGAACTGTCTCCGGGGCGGTGACCCGGAAATACCATGGGCTCCTCGTCGCCGCGTTGCCCGCGCCGCTTGGACGCGTCGTAATGTGGAATCATGTCTCGGAGTTTCTCCGATTCGGTGCTGATGAAATCGTGTCGTTAGGCGCGGAAGAGCGCGCCGGCGGCCAGCTCGATCTGAAGAGCGCAGAGTATTTGCGCGAATTCCGGCTCGAGGACGGGATGCCGGTTTGGATTTACGAGGTGCGCGATTTCACGGTCGAAAAGCGCGTCCTGATGCCACACCTCCAGAATACCGTGCACGTAACTTATAAAATCACGGGCAAAGGGAAGGCACCGCGGCTCGAACTGCGCCCGGCTTTTCACTTCCGGCACCACGAAGACGCGGTCGATCTGCTCCTCGCCGAACCGTATCGTCTCAGCGCGACCAACGACCGCTACGAGATCATTTCGGCGCGGCGGAAATTCGGAGTTTTGCGAATGCGATTGTGCGGTCCCACGGCTGCTTTCACTTTCGCGGCGACGAAGATCCACCAGGTCCAGTATCGCAGTGAGCAGGCGCGCGGTTATGCTCACGAAGGCGAGCTCTGGAGCCCCGGCTTTTTCCAGGTCGACATGGCGGCGGAACAAAATGCGACCCTGATTGGTTCGACCGAGTCATGGGACATCGTTGACGTGCTGGGGCCCGCGGAAGTGTTGGCGGCAGAGCAGGAACGCCGCGCGCGTTTACTCGAGGATGCCGAACCGGCGGCCCAAAGTGGAGTCGCAGCTGAACTGGTTTTCGCCGGCGATCAATACGTGATCACGCCGGCCGGACGTGCCGAGGAGGCAGCCCGCGCTCACGCTTCCGGCGACGAAGTGCGGACGATTATTGCGGGTTATCATTGGTTCACCGATTGGGGGCGCGACACGATGATCAGCCTGGAAGGGTTGACCCTCCTGACCGGGCGCTGTCTCGAGGCTGGATATATCCTGCGAACTTTCGCGCGTTACGTTCGCGACGGGCTGATTCCGAACATGTTTCCGGACCGGCAAAAAGAGGGGCTGTATCACACGGCCGACGCCACCCTCTGGTTTTTCCATGCGCTGGGCCGTTATCTGCAAAAGACGCAGGACCGGATCACACGTCGGCTTCTCCTGCCGATCCTCATGGATATTGCCGAGCACCACCTGCGAGGCACGAGGTTTAATATCCACGTCGACCCGCGGGACGGCCTCCTGGCCCAGGGAGCGGAAGGTTATCAACTAACGTGGATGGACGCGAAGATGGGAGATTGGGTTGTGACGCCACGGCGCGGAAAGGCAGTGGAATTGAATGCGCTCTGGTTCAATGCGCTACGTCTCCTCGAGGGCTGGTTGCGCGAGAGCGGCAATCCCGAGGCAGCCGACCGTTACCACCAGCATGCCGAGCAAACGCGCGCATCGTTCAACCAACGCTTCTGGTTCGACGAGGGCGGGCACCTTTACGACGTGATCGACGTGAACGGCGGTGAGGGAAATGATCCGGCGTGCCGGCCTAACCAGTTGTTCGCGATATCCCTCGATCATCCAGTCCTGGACGAAAGGCGTTGGAAATCGGTCGTCGACGTGGCCGAGCGCGAATTGCTGACACCAGTAGGGCTCCGTTCGCTGTCGCCAAAGCATCCCGATTACAAACCGATTTACGCAGGTGATCTCCGTTCGCGCGACGGGGCGTATCATCAAGGAACGGTCTGGGCGTGGCTAATCGTCCCCTTTGTTGATGCCAGGTTGAAGGAGCATCCTGGCGAAAAAGCGCAGGCCCGCCGGTTTCTTGCCCGATTTCCAGAAAGCATGAACGACAACGGTCTGGGCACGATCAGCGAAGTATTCGATGCGCGGGAACCGCACACGGCCGGTGGTTGCATTGCCCAGGCCTGGAGCGTGGCCGAGGTGCTGCGTAGCTGGGTCAAAACGGCCTGCCCAGCGCTATAGCCGGGGCTCTCTGTCGGCGCGCCTAACGAATAGCCCAGCGCGGCGACGAGCGCCGCCCACAGGTCAGAAACGGTCATTTTGTGATCTTCCTTCGAATCACTAATATGGCGGAGCCCGAGAACCTTACGCAGCTGAAGCAGAAGACAGAGGTGCGCGAAGCTCTGGCGCAGACGGGCGGTAAGCCGAACATCAAAGCGCAGACCCGCGACAAGGTTTGGTTCGGTACCCATATTCTCGTCCTGCTCGGCTGCGCCGTCGTCTGGCTGCTGCTTGGGTGGAACTGGATCCCGTTGCCGCAGGTCCATCTCGACCTCCTCCAGCGCGCGACGCGGGCCACGGTCTTCATCGTTGTCGTGCTGGCGATCGCAAAAGCGGTTTCGGTTTACGGAATCGGGCGGATCGAAGATGCGTCCACCACCTTCACGCTCCGTCGCATCCTCCATCTCGTTACCGCGATCATCATCGTTCTGATCGGGCTCTCGATCTTCTTCGCCAATTGGTACACCGCGCTGATTTCGGTCGGCGTAATTTCGGTGATCGTCGGCCTTTCGGTTCAAACGCCGATGTCCAGCTTCATCGGCTGGATTTACATCCTGGTGCGCCGCCCTTATCGCGTCGGCGACCGGATCAAGATTGGAGACGCGACCGGTGACGTGATCGACGTCAGTTACATCGATACTACCCTGTGGGAATTCGGAGGTTCCTTTCTCTCCACCGATCACCCGAGCGGGCGGATCATCAAATTCCCGAATGCCAAAGTCCTTGGGTCGGTCGTTTACAATTATTCGTGGCCGTTGTTTCCCTACATCTGGAACGAGATCAAATTCCAGATCGCTTACCAGAGCGACCTGCAATTCGTCGCCCAAACGATGGAGCGGATCGTCGAGGAGGAGATCGGCGAGGAGATGCAGGACCGGGTCATGCTTTATCGTGATCTGCTTGCAAAGACGCCGGTGAACGAGCTCGAAGTTCGCGCGCATCCGCGCGTTTTTTTCCGCGTTGACGAAGTCACCTGGATCAATGCAATCGTCCGCTATCTCGTCCCGCCGCGTGAAGCGGGCGCGATCAAGACGCGTCTCATCCCAAAGCTGCTAGCCGCACTTAACGCCGAACCGGAGAAGGTCATGTTCCCGGCGGCCAATGCCCGATGAGGGATTGTTTGCTTGCACGGCTAATCCAGCCGATTACTTCGCCGATGTATTCTCGAATCCTGGTTCTGCTTCTGGCGTTGGGCGCCATCGGTGCAAAGCCGAAGTCGACTCCAACGCCAGCGCCGGCCGATAAACCGCCTGCATCCGCGGCGCCGAAGCCAACGCCGAAACCAAAGGCAAGCGCGCAGGGCGCGATCCCAGTCGCTCTTCCGAATTACAACGAAGAGACGAGCGTTAAGCTCCAGATTTTTCTCGATAACAACGATTTCGGCCCGGGCAAGATTGATGGACGAATGGGCGAGTTTTTTCGAAAGGCGCTTGTCCACTACAAACGGGCGCACGGCATGGCGGAAACCGGCTCGGTCGATACCTGGTTGCTCGACCAGGTCCCGGAAACGTGGACTACTTTTACGATCCCTCCCGAGGCTGAGAATTTCGTGGGGCAAACCGCGAACAAGCCGTCTGAACAATCGAAGCTCAAGCGGCTGAATTACGGGTCCCTCCTGGAACTCGTCGCCGAGCGTTATCATTCTGCCGAGGATTTTCTGAAAAAGATTAATCCCGAGTTGAAGATGGAAAATCTGAAGGTCGGCGACACGGTGAAGGTGCCGAATGTGTTGCCGTTTAAGATCGAGGATTTGAAGGAAGGGTTCGCGGAAAAGAATCCGGCTTTCGCCAATCGGAAAGTTTACATCGATACGAAGGACCGTTTCCTCCTCATTTACGACGACAAGCAGCTCGTGGCGGAGTTTCCGATCACGCCCGGTTCGTCGACGCTCCCGGCGCCGATGGGACTCTGGAAAATTCTGGGGATCGCGACGTTCCCGACATTCCGCCATGACGAAGGCGTGCTCCAGCATGGCCAGAAATCGAGCGTCTTTTACAACTTGCCGCCCGGTCCGAATAACCCGGTTGGTATTCTTTGGATGGGCTTGAACAAGCCGCACGTGGGAATTCACGGCACGAATAATCCGGAGACGATCGGCCGTGCCGCGAGCCACGGGTGTATTCGGACCGCGAACTGGGATGCGGCCCGGGTGAAAGAACTCGTCACCATAGGCAACGCCGTTTCGATTTTCCGGTAGGTTGTAGCCGCGGTCTATGACCGCCGAAGTGGCCAGCGGTTGCACTCGCCGGCGGTCATAAACGCCCGCTACAGCGAAGTCCCAAAGATTTTTCGCGCGGAATCGCTACCTCGTGCGTCTAGGCTGGTAGACGACAGAAATGGACACCGCCGAACACGCCATTTACCGGGCCGCCATCCAGGGCGACCGGGACGCTTTTGAGAGTGTGATCCGGCTCACCAGCCGCGGCCTTTTTGCCATCGCTTACGGAGTTTTGCAGAACCGGGAAGAAGCTGAGGACGTGGTGCAGGACACTTTTGTAAAAGCGTGGAAATCCCGCTGGCGGATCCGCGATTCGGCAAAGCTGCCGGCGTGGCTTTCCACGATTGCCCGGCACCGGGCGCGCGATCTCGCCAGGAAACGGCGTCCGGAGCTGTTGCCGGAAGACTTTGAATCGAACGAGGCCGTTACGTTCGAGGGTGGAAGCGCGGAAAGTGCGGACCTCGACAGCGAGGTGCGCTCTGCGCTCGCGCAATTGCCGGAGCTGCATCGGGTCGCGGTAACGTTGCGCTATTTCGAAGAGCTTGATTACGCCAGCATCGAACAAACTCTCGGCCTAACGAATGGCGCCTTGCGCGGCATTCTTGGCCGCGCCCTCGGCGTTATGCGGAAACGACTGAAGCCGGCGCTGGCCTCAACCGGATAACTCTATGGCTAGGATTCACGACCAACTCGATGAGCTCCTCGCAGCCGATCTGCACAATGAATTGAGCGGCAGCGAACGCGAACAATTCCATGCGCACCTCGTGGAATGCGTGCATTGCCGACAGGCTTTCCAAGAGGGAAAAAATATGAACAGGATCCTCAACGAAACGATCGCCGAAAAAAAGGCGGGCCCCGCCTTCGAACAACGAATGGTCTCGCGCTTCCGCGACCGCGTCCCCAAGCGCGCCGGCTTGATCGGTTTGATTACCGACTTGATGCGGGTCCGTGCGGTCCAGCTCACGGCCGTCGCAGCGGTCCTCCTAGCGCTTGCCCAGACCGGTAAGATGATCACGGGCGAAGGAGCGTCACCGAAACCACGCCCGGACAATAATTCTGTTGCCGTGGCGGAGTACCGCAGCGACCACGACAAACCGGCCGAAAGCCAGGCAGCGGGAGTGCTTAGCCAAGACGACGGTAGGGCCAGGACGGTAGCGGAAACTTTAAAGCCGGCCGCGGCGCCCCCGCCTCCCGCACCGCCACCGATGGACGCAGTGACGTCGATGGCGCCAAAGCCGCAGACCCAATTGCGCGCGATGGCGAAGACCAAGAAAGCCGACTTTAAGGACGAGCAGACATCGCAATCGAGAGCTGAGGAGAAGCCCGAGTTCGTGGACGAGCCTGCGGGAACCGTCCCGGCGAACAATGCGACGGCGAACCGCAAGCTGGTGCGCAACGCAACGGCGGAGCTCGAGGTCGCGAGTTTCGATGAGTCGGTCCAAAAGATCACGACCTTCGCCGCCGAGGAAAAAGGTTACGTTTCCACGACGAATTCCGAGAAGCAGGCGAACGGGAAATTGCGCGGCGAGATCATCGTCAAAATCCTTCCGGATAACCTCGACCGGTTCCTCAACAAACTGCGCGCGATTGGCGATCTCAAGAACCAGGCGCTCACGACCGAGGATGTGTCTAAGTCGTACTTCGACACCGAATCGCGGCTGAAGAACGCGCGTTTGATGGAGCAGCGCCTGATCGAAATCCTGAAAACGAAGAGCAAGGATGTGGCAGACCTGCTCGAAGTGGAAAAGGAGCTGGGCCGCGTCCGGGAGGAAATCGAGACGATGCAGGGCGAGCTCAAGTTCATGGATTCGCAGGTCGCGTTCGCGACGGTGACGATCACGCTGGCCGAAAAGAACATGAACATTCCGGCGGCGTTCCTCCTGAAGGAGCGCGCGCAGTTGTCGCTCTACGCAACCGAAGTCGAGAAGACCTACAACGACATCAAAGCGCTCGCGTCACCGAAAGTTCAAATCACCAACGCGCAGATTGACCGCGATAATACTGGGCGCGTCTCCGCCCGGCTGAGCCTGTTGCTTGCCCCGGAAGAAAGCGAAGGCGTGATCAACCGGATCAAGGGCATGGCGCGTGTCGAAAATTTCCAAGTCACGACCGAACGCGTCTCCCAGGGCGGCGGCGACGGATTGGGCGAAAGCGCGAAGACCGAGCGCGACAAAGTGGAGCTCAACATATCGCTTTCGCGGGACGAGCAGGAGATCGCGTTGCAGCAAACTTCGCTCCGGATCCAGACCCCGGAAGTGAACGACAAAACGAAGCAGCTCCGCTCGATTGCCGAACAGCAGGGTGGCCGGATTCGGAGCTCGTCGTTCGCGCGCGATCCGAACGGGCGCGAGTACTCAACCATTTCGCTGCGGGTGCCGATGAAGAATTACAACGCCCTGATGCAGGCGTTGAACGGGCTTGGTAAAGTCGAGAACGTTAGCGTGCGCCGCGACGATCGGCCGAATTCGCAGATCGACGAGGCCAACGCGCCCGCCGACGTTTCGATTCAGGTCTACAGCCAAGGGAATATCGTTTCGGCCGAAACTGGGATTTGGGCCACGCTGCGCCGCACCATCGGCCAGGGCGCGGCTGCCTTGATGTGGAGCGTCCGAATGATTGGGGTCGCGGTCGCGTTCCTTGCGCCATGGGTGGTGATCATCGCGGTTGTCGGCTGGGTCTTGCGGCGGGTGTCGCGTGCTCGCGCTGCGCGGAAGTCGTTGGCGAACGAGGACACTGGGCGCAACTAGGGACTTGTTGTAGCGACGGCGCACAGTCGCCGTAAACACGCTCGGCAACTAACGACGCGTTCTTACGCCGACGGAGCGGCGTCGCTACCGTGCCGCCGCCACATCTGCGATTTCAGCATTCCGTGTCGTGACAGGTGCTGTTGAACCAAACTGAATCCCTCCGCCCTCAGAAACGGAGACGGGTCGATCAATTTTCGCGCTTCGATCCGGGCGGTAACGCGAAAGAACAGGTACATCGCACGCAGCCACATCTTGGCGGTGAGGCAACTTCGCGGCTCTGGAGGCATGCGAAAATCGGCGAGCAACCAGATGGCGTCCGCTGCCGCCGCCTGTGAAAGTTTCCTGACCACGGCTCCCAACTGGTCCGCCGGGAAGCAATCGAGGAAGAAATGGGTCACGATCAGATCGTAACCCTTCGGCTCCGGCGCCCATGAAGTAATGTCGCGGTGCAGAAAGCGAACGCGCCCGGCAGCTTCGGGAATTGCGCGTTGGATTCGTCTGCGTGCCAGGTCGAGCATGCGCGCGCTCGCATCCGCGTAATCGACCTCGATGCCGGGTTGTTTCCGGAGCAGCTCGCAGAGAAAGCGGCCATTCCCCTCCCCTTCGTTGAGGGCGCGGCGCGGCGAGCCGATTTCATCGAGGCAAGCGACCCGCGCTCGTTGCAAGGCGTTTCCAAAGGCGATCGTCTCGAGGGTCCGATACCACGGTGCGACGGCATCGAAGCTCACAATGCCGAAACAATGAGCACAACGAGAGGCGTAAGCAGAACCAAATCGGCGAGGGCGGTTCGTTCGTCCCTGTCCAAGGAGCGGCGGATAATCCCGCGACTGCGGGACCGTCGGTGGTTGGAAAATCGCCCTTCCTTGCAGCTCGGCGACTTGCTTAGCCACGCCAGCAGGAATGCGCTTACACCAAGGCAAGCGAACAGTGGCATAGTCGAACGAAACACGAGCGCGACCGCAAGCGCATTGAGAGCGAGGACGACGCAAAATTTTCGGATATGCCGAGCGACGCTCGGATGGCGCGTCGCGATGGACACCTTCCCCTGGACCAAATCCAAATCGCGCTCCCAGGTGGCGATGCTGATGCAATTGAAGGCGCAGAGAGCGGCGAACAGGACGACCGCAATTGCGAAGATCGGCGTGAATGGCGGCCCCGGCAGCAACGCGACCATGGTGCCGGCGGCAAAGAGGACGCCGATCGCGAGTTCTTTGGCCGGGAGGGAGCGCCAAATCAGGCCGAGCGGGTGGTTCAGCACGAGGTAAATCAGCGCGAGGACGCCGACAACCGCCCCAACGATGACAGTCGCCCAAGCCGTTGTTCGCCAGATGACGTAGGCATCAAAACCGGCAACCAGGGCGACCGTCGCGATCCAGATTTCGCGATGGCGCAGACAAAAATCCTGGCGAAACGACCGCGGAAGATTCGGGTTCAGCGAAGAGGCATCGGCAACGCGGTCTGCCAGATAAATGAGCCAGGCGGTTAGGAAGAGCGCGACGGTGTTCCCGAATTGAAGCGACACGTGGAAGGTGCGCGCGAAAAGCCACAGCCATGCGGTCGCGACCAGCGGCGCATCAAGGCAAACGAGGTTGAGCCAGGTCGAAAGGGGGTAAACTTCACCGGCTGGCTTCTCCTCAATACGAGGTAAATCGGCTTGCTGAGCTTTCAATCGATCGTACTTTAGATTGCATCGCGCCGGACAGCCACCGCCTATGAATTCAAACGCCATTTCGATGAACAACAAGGCCGTCGCTGCCCTTCCGAAACATCTCCTCCAATTCGCAGTCGACCAGCGTTACGATGAGTACACCTCGGTCGATCACGCGGTCTGGCGCTTTATCATGCGGCAGAACGTATTTTTCCTGAAGGAATACGCGCACAAAGTTTATTTCCAGGGCCTGCTCGAGACCGGCATTTCCTTCGAACGAATCCCGCGCATCCAGGAGATGAACGATATTCTCGGGCAGATCGGCTGGGGCGCGGTGGCGGTAGATGGTTTTATTCCGCCCGCCGCCTTCATGGAATTCCAGGCTTACAAGGTCCTGGTGATCGCGTGTGACATGCGCCAGATCCATCACGTCGAATACACGCCGGCCCCTGACATCGTCCACGAAGCCGCGGGCCACGCCCCAATCATCGTTGATCGCGAGTATTCGAACTACCTCCAGCGTTTTGGCGAAGTCGGCGCGAAAGCGATGCAATCACGAAAAGATTTCGAGCTCTACGAAGCGATCCGGAGCTTATCAATCCTGAAAGAACTACCGAACTCGGATCCTGAAAAGGTGGCGGCCGCGACGCGCCTGGTGGAAGAGAAGCAGCAGAATCTCGGGGAGCCCTCGGAGATGGCGCTCCTCTCGCGGCTTCATTGGTGGACGGTTGAATACGGACTGATCGGCACCCTGGACAACCCAAAGATCTATGGCGCCGGGCTCCTCTCTTCGATCGGCGAATCAGTCTCCTGCCTCGAATCGAACGTGAAGAAGCTCTGGTATTCGATCGATGCGGCGAACCAGCCTTTCGACATCACGACGAAACAGCCGCAGCTTTTTGTCTGTCGCGATTTCCAGCATCTCAGCGATGTCCTGGAAGATTTCGCCAGTAAGATGGCGTATCGCGTCGGCGGGCTTGAAGGTTTGAACAAGGCCGTGGAATGCAAGCGGCCGGCGACTGCCGAGTATTCGTCGGGTCTGCAGGTTACCGGCGTTTTTGCCGAGGCGCTTTCGAACAACGACGGGCAGGCGATTTATTTGCGAACGACAGGCCCGACGGCGCTGGCTTACAAAAACAAGCAGCTTGAAGGACACGGCAAAGATCGCCATGCGGAAGGATTCGGCGCGCCCATCGGCAGTTGGAAAGAGACCAGTCTCGAGGAAGGCAAAGAGGCAAAGCTGGAATTCACGAGTGGGGTGACGGTGACGGGCCGAGTACAGCGGCTCGTCGAGAACGACGGGAAACTTTTGCTCGCCACCTTTTCGAACTGCACCGTCAAATACGGCGATCGGATCCTGTTCGATCCTGCCTGGGGCGAATACGATATGGCGGTGGGTGATCGGATTACCTCAGTCTTCAACGGTGCCGCCGACAAGGACGCTTATCTCGAAGTCGCGCTCGTTCCGAAGGAGCGCACGATCAAGGTGCCATCGGACGCGAAGCGCAAGAAACTGGAAAACTTGTACCAGCAGGTGCGTGACGTCAGGGAACGCAAGGTCGGGTACGAACGGCTCGGCGAAATCTGGGAAACCCAGCAAGCGGAGCACGCCGACGATTGGCTCCTCTCAATGGAAATTTTCGAAATCCTCGACGATGCCGGCGAGCAGAACGACCTGAAACAAAAGATCATGACGTTCCTGAACCAGAAAAAACTAACCGACAAAGAGAAGGCGACCCTAATTGAATGGGGCTTCCGGCTCGTCACCTATCACAAGTCCGATTTGCAAACCGCAGGCCAAATTTCCTGAACGAAATCTAGAGCCGGCCAGTGAGGTTCAGCAGATCGATATTCTCGACGACGACGCCCGGCGGCCGCGAAAGGGCGTAAGCAACGGCATCGCCGATTTCCTCGGGTAAGAGCATTTTGTCGCGTGGCCACTCACCCTGGACGTTGTTCCAGATTTCAGTGTTCGTGGCTGCGGGATAAATGTTGAGGACCCGGATACCGCGGGGACGGAGTTCTTCGCGGATACATTGGGAGAAACCTTCCAGGGCGAACTTGCTCATGCAGTAACAGCTCCAGCCGGGAAAACCATTCTTGGCCGCGATGGAGAGGATGTTAACGATGCTGGCGCCCGCCTGCATTTTCGGGGCAAGCCGCTGGGTAATGAGAAATGGGGCGGTGAC
>JBJMXC010000134.1:0-5134 GCA_045809825.1 Chthoniobacterales bacterium
GCTTTTCGAAAATGTAGGGCTTCATCTTGGGGTTCCATCGCTTGGTTTGGTGACCAAAATGGACCCCTGCCTCGAGGAGCTCCGGAATCAATTCAGCTGCTGTTGCCATAGGTAAATACGGGGGCCGCTGGGGGCGAGCGGCGGACGGGGAAGATGCGCTACCCGGGGGGTAAAGGCAAACGGAATATTACGCCCTTGCCCCTCTGGATTCAGCCTCTCGGGCGAGCTGCTCCGAATAGCGCGCCCAGAGCCAGCAAAGGTCGGAAAGCCGGTTCAGATAACGCAGAATCTCGCCGTTGAAGTTCGGATCGGCGGCCATTAACGCCGCGACGCGCCGCTCGGCCCGGCGGCAAGTCGTACGCGCCAGGTCGAGAGCGGCCGCATTCATGGTTTCCCCCGGCGTGGCCCAGCCTTTGAACTTGGCGAGGCGGTTTTGTTCCAGGTCGTCGATCGCCGCGGTAAGCCCATCGGTCATGGCGGCGCCGGTGAGTTGAAAACCATCTTTCGCATATCGAGCGAGATCCTCCGGTGCGGTTGCGAGCTCTCCCATGACGGTGACGAGTTCCTTTTGGACAGCCAGGATATGTTGCGACAGAAAAGAATCGTTTGCCGTCGCGCGTCCGAGACCGAGAGCCGAATTCAACTCATCGACGCAGCCGTAGGCATCGACCCGCGCGTCGGTCTTCGCCACCCGCCGGCCGTACATGAGCGACGTCTCGCCCTCGTCGCCTGTCTTGGTCGCAATGGACATTGTTTAAAACGCGAATGGCGAACCAGCTCGCGCCGATTCGCCATTCGGAATTCGCATGTGAGTTCGACTATCCGAGCGCCGGCTGCGGTTCGGCATCCTCGACCAACGATTCGCCGATCGGTTCGCCCTTCTCCACGAGCTTGATCTCGCGCACGGCCGGGAAGCCTGTTCCCGCCGGGATGAGATGGCCCATAATCACGTTTTCCTTGAAGCCGCGCAGACGATCGACCTTGCCGAGGGTCGCGGCTTCGGTAAGCACGCGCGTCGTGTCCTGGAACGATGCCGCCGAAATGAAGCTGTCGGTTTCGAGCGAAGCCTTGGTGATGCCGAGCAACACTGGAGTCGCTTCGGCCGGCTTGCCGCCCTGCGCGACAACCGTTTCGTTTTCCCTCTCGAAATCGAGCCGGTCGATCTGATCGCCCCAGAGGAGCGAGGTGTCGCCGGGATCGGTGATCTTCACCTTGCGCAACATTTGGCGCACGATGATCTCGATGTGCTTGTCGTTAATTTCGACGCCTTGGAGGCGATAGACTTCCTGGACTTCGTTGACCAGATGCTCCTGCAAATCCTGCGGTCCGCAGACCTCGAGGATCTCGTGCGGAACAACCGGTCCTTCGGTTAACTGCTGGCCTTTCTTTACGAAATCGCCCTTGAAGACGATGACGTGCTTGGTCAGCGAAATGAGGTGTTCTTCTTCGGCGCCCGTCTCGACGTCTTTCAGGATCAGCTTCCGCTTGCCGCGGACGGTGCCGCCCATTTCAACGACGCCATCGATCTTCGCGATCTCGGCGGCGTCTTTCGGACGGCGCGCTTCGAAGAGTTCGGCCACCCGCGGCAGACCGCCGGTGATGTCTTTCGTCTTCGCAATCTTTCGCGGCGTCTTCGCCAGCAACGCGCCGGCGCGGATCTTCTGGCCTTCGTCGACCACGACGTGGGCGCCCGCGGGAATCGAGTAGCTCGCGAGCACTTCTTTCTTGTCGCCGACGACGACGATTTGCGGATGCAAATCTTCCTTGTGCTCGATGATGACCGTTCCCATCAGGCCGGTCGCTTCATCGACGTCGCGCTTGATGGTGACGCCCGCGATCATGTCGCGGAACTCGATCTTACCGCTCTTGTCGGTCAAAATCGGAACGTTATACGGATCCCATTGCACGAACGTCTCGCCCTTCTTGACGTGCCCGCCGTCCGGCTTTGAGACCACCGACCCAATAACCACGTTGTACCGATCGAGCTCACGCCCTTCGGTATTGTGCACGCTGATCGAGCCGTTCTTGTTCAGCACAATCCAGCTGCCATCGAGCGCCTGGACGGTCCGCAGATCGTTGAACTGCAGGGTGCCGTCGTTCTTCGCCTTGATAATGGGCTGCTTGAAGGTCTGGCTCGCGGTGCCGCCGATGTGGAACGTCCGCATCGTCAGCTGGGTGCCGGGCTCGCCGATTGATTGAGCGGCGATAATGCCGACTGCTTCGCCAAGCTTTACGTATTGACCGGTTGCGAGGTTGCGTCCGTAGCACATGGCGCAGACGCCTCGCCCGCATTCGCAGGTCAGGACGGAACGAATCTTCAGGCTCTCCACGCCCACTTTTTCGATAGCGGCGGCGATGTTTTCGTCGATCAGCTGGTTCGCTTTCACGACCTTCTTCTTCGTGACTGGATCAACCACCGATTCGCAACTCACGCGTCCGATGATTCGGGTCGCGAGATCGACGACTTCTTCGTCGCCTTCGTAAATCGAGCGAACGGTAATGCCGTTGACAGTGCCGCAATCCATCTCGTTGATGATCACGTCCTGGGACGCGTCCACGAGCTTGCGGGTCAGGTAACCGGAGTCCGCCGTCTTGAGCGCGGTATCGGCCAAACCTTTGCGCGCGCCGTGAGTCGAGATGAAGTATTCGAGGACGCTCAAACCTTCGCGGAAGTTCGATGTAATGGGCCGCTCGATGATTTCACCGGACGGCTTCGCCATCAAACCGCGCATGCCCGCGAGCTGTTTCACCTGCTGGCGATTGCCTCGCGCGCCGGAGTCCACCATCAGGAAGACCGGGTTCAATTCCTTGCGACCCTCGTTGTGCTCGAGAGTGCGGAACATGACGTTCGAAATCTCGTCACCAGCGTGGGTCCAGATGTCGATGATCTTGTTGTAACGCTCGCCGTCCGTGATGATGCCCTTGCGATACTGCTGCTCGACCGTCTTGATCGACTTGTAGGCGTTCTGCAGTTCGGTCTCTTTCTCTTTCGGAATAATCATGTCCGAGATTCCGATCGAGACACCGGCCTTCGTCGCCCAGGTGAAGCCGAGTTCTTTGAGCTGATCGAGGGTTTCAACCGTGCCCTGCTGCCCGGCAACCTGGTAGCAACGCCAGATGATGTCGGTGAGCTGCTTCTTACCGGCGGCCTTGTTGAAGAAACCTATCGCGGTCGGCCAGATCTCGTTGAAAATAACGCGTCCGGCAGTCGTTTCGATGATGCGATCGGTCGCGTTGCCGTAAACCGTTTCAGTTCCGACGTTCGGGTTTTTATAGCGAATGCGATCGTGGACCCGGACCTTCCCGTCGGCCATCGCGAATTCTACTTCGATCGCGTTCTCAAAGAGTGGCAGCCGTGTTTCCTTTTCCGTCCCGGCAGCGCGCCGGGGATTTTGGGTCAGGTAATAGCAGCCCAGCGTAATGTCCTGCGACGGGGTCGTGATCGGCTTCCCGCTCGAGGGCGAGAAGATGTTGTTCGGCGCCAGCATCAGCATGCGCGCTTCCATCTGCGCTTCGACCGAGAGCGGCACGTGGACCGCCATTTGGTCGCCGTCGAAGTCCGCGTTGTAGGCGGTGCAAACAAGCGGATGAATCCGGATCGCTTCACCTTCGATCAGCTGCGGTTCAAAAGCCTGGATCGAAAGACGGTGCAGCGTCGGCGCGCGGTTCAGGAGAACTGGGTGCCCTTTCGTCACTTCTTCGAGAATGTCCCAGACTTCCGGTGTCTGGCGCTCAATCATTTTCTTCGCGCTGCGGACCGTGTGAACGTAGCCGAGATCTTTCAGCCGCCGGATGATGAACGGCTCGAATAACACGAGCGCCATCTTCTTCGGCAAGCCACACTGGTTAAGCTTCAGCTCTGGACCAATCACGATGACCGAACGGCCCGAATAATCGACCCGTTTGCCGAGCAAGTTCTGGCGGAAACGTCCGCCCTTGCCCTTGAGCATGTCGCTGAGCGACTTCAACGGACGATTGCCCGCGCCGGTGACGGCACGGCCGTGACGGCCGTTGTCGAAGAGCGCGTCCACTGCTTCCTGGAGCATGCGCTTTTCGTTCCGGATAATGACGTCCGGAGTCTTGAGCTGGAGAAGGTTCTTCAACCGGTTGTTGCGATTGATGACGCGGCGATACAAATCGTTGAGGTCCGAGGTCGCGAACCGTCCGCCCTCGAGCGGAACGAGCGGACGCAGGTCCGGCGGAATGACAGGAAGAACGTCGAGCACCATCCAGTCGGGACGCGCGTGCGAATTCTGGAAGCCCTGAACGAGCTTTAAACGCTTCGCGAGTTTCTTGCGAATCTGTTTGCTCTTCGTGTTCCCCATCGCCTCTTCCAGCTCTTTGTTGAGCTTGGTGAGGTTGATCTCGGCGAGAAGTTTTTTTACCGCCTCCGCGCCCATCCCGGCGACGAAATCTTCGCCGTATTGTTCCTGCGCTTCGCGATACTCGACTTCGTTCAGGAGCTGCGTTTTTTGGAGCGGCGTCTTGCCCGGGTCGATGACGATGTAGTCCTCGTAATAGATGACGCGCTCGAGCTGCCGCGCGCTCATGTCGAGCATGAGACCGAGCCGCGACGGCATGCATTTGTAGAACCAGATGTGGGAAACCGGCACGGCCAATTCGATATGGCCCATCCGCTCCCGGCGAACCCGAGCCAGGGTCACTTCAACGCCGCAACGGTCGCAGATCACGCCCTTGTGCTTGATCCGCTTGTATTTTCCGCAGGAGCATTCCCAGTCCCGCGTCGGCCCGAAAATGCGCTCGCAAAAGAGACCGCCTTTTTCAGGTTTGAATGTCCGGTAGTTGATCGTTTCCGGATTCTTAACTTCACCCTTACTCCACGACCGCATCGTATCCGAGGAGGCGACACCAATCGCCACCTGGTCGAAGCCGACCGCGCGTTCTTCACCAACTAGTTCCCGCCACGAATGTTCGTTCATTTAATTATAAGCAGAGATTTTTTTGAAAAGATTTAAGCCACGTTTTCGAGGAAAGCGGCGGGCGCCTGGCCGCCGACTTTAACGTCGAGGCCTAACGACTGCATTTCCTTGATTAAGACGTTGAAAGATTCCGGTGTCCCGGCCTCGAGCGAGTTGTCGCCTTTGACGATTGACTCGTAAATGCGCGTCCGTCC
>JBJMXC010000135.1:0-14074 GCA_045809825.1 Chthoniobacterales bacterium
GCGGACGATCGCGTCGCAGCTGATGAGAAAGAAATAATGGATCGCCGCGACAAGAAAGAACCAGCCGACGCGGGTTAGATTCGTGCGAACAAACTCCTTATGGGCCTCGAAAGCCGCGCGCAAAGTTTCATTGTGGAGAACAAGCGAGACCTGCATCGAGCAAAAAGCCAGGATGAGGCCACACATGATGAAGCGTTCTACCGGAAGATAATCGAGCACGTCCGGGACATTCCTGAAATAGGCGAGGAGGAGCGGACCGCGAACGATCACGCTGCTGACTATGACGACGATGCCAGCCCATTCGAGGACATAACTAAACCGCCGCATGGCGAAGCCGAATAAGTCCTGCTCGCCGAAACTGAGTCCCTTGATCCAGGCCAGGCAGACCGTGATCAAATAGACCTGGATGTAAACGCCGAAGAGGTATTCGAAGATGAAGGCGACGGCATCGACGGTCGCGGAAATTTGCAGGATCCGAGCGGCCGGCGCCTCGGCGCCCAATTCGGGCAACCGCCAAAATGCGATCGGCTTCAACAACGTGGCGATCGCGCTCACAAGGACGACGAGATAAATTAGGTAACCCCAAAACCGATATCGTTTCCTGAGCGCGCGAAAAAGGCCGCCGTGTAAACCGCGCCAGTTCACCAGCAGGAGAATGGCCGCCAGGATCGAGAGCGGGTAAGTCGTCGTCGCATTATCGAAAATGCCGGCCACGCCTTCCAAGGCTGGTAGTGGCACTTCTCGCCAAATCTCGACAAAGCTCGGCCATTCCCACGTCACGGGCGCGCTGACCTGGCTGAAATCGAGCTCAGCCATCGCATGCACCGGCGTGAAGGTCACGAACTGGAACACCGAGTAGGCGAACCCGAGCAGAACGAACGTCACCCAGATGCGCTTGAAGCGCAGAATGCAACGAAGCCCGTCTCGCAACGCGTGCCGGATCGGGTTAAAAAAAAGAACGACGAGATAGCCGCCGCAAAGTCCGAGCAGCGGATAGATGCGCGGGATGTTCGCCCCCATGCCGGCCTATCTGATCAGGCCCCAGTGCCAGGTGAAGGGCCAATAAACAAATAGCCCGCGCCCGACCAGATTCGCCTCGGGCACCGGACCCCACCAGCGGCTGTCGTAACTGTCGTAACTGTTGTCGCCCATCGCGAAATAGCTGTGCTCTGGAATCTTGAACGTCTTTGTCGCGTCCGACAAATAATCGCGGCCCGGTGCATATCCGCGATAAGGCGCCTTGGCCGACATAACGCGACTGAAGCCAAAACCTTGCGCGGGATTTCCGTTTACGTAGAGCAGCGGCGACTCGATCCGGAGCGTGTCTCCCGGTAATCCAGCCAGCCGCTTGATATAAAAGGAATGCTCGCCGGTCTCCGCGTCTGCCGGAATTCCAAAAATATCGTTGGTCCGGAAAACGAACACGTCGCCGCGATGTGGTTTCACGAAGTTGTAGCTGAACTTATCGACGAAGACCTGGTCGCCGGTATCAACCGCGCCGCGCGCGATCACATCCCCCTTTTGATAGTGACCGCCGGGGACGACCCGGAAATTATTTCTTAACGTTTCTGGCGACGCGTAAACGAGGTAACTGCGTTTCTGGCCTATGATGCGTGAGAAGGTAAAAAAGAACCCGAACTTCTTCGGGAGCACCTGCTCGATCCGGTCTTCTTCCTGGGCGACGACGTTAATGTAGTTACGCCCCAGGACGACGTACTCGGCGATCTGGCGGAAAATGTTCGGTGGCGGCTCGGTCATTGGGTGGCCGATGATTCCGTTCAGGGTCGGCTGCATCGAGCCGGTGGGAATTTTGAAAGGCTGGAGGAAATACGATCGGATCCCGACCGCGACGACGATCGCAACGAGAATGACCTCGACGTTCTCCCGCCAGACCGCATCCCTCGGCGCCGGGAGATGTTTCATGTAATGCTCGTGCAACCGTTCCGATTCCACCTTCGCTTTCGCTTCATCACGGTCCCGAAGCGCGCCGCGTAAATGCGCAACCTGAAGCTTAAAATCAGCAATCTCGGTCTCGCTCATGACGTCCTGGCGATACCGGAGCAATTTCTCCGCATGCCGAATCAGAAGCCGGCCGTGTTTGACGTATTTTTTCGTGAACACCGGCGGAAGGTAGCTGCTTCGCCCCGTTTGGAAACAGGATTGTCGACGCTTTCGCTCCTTGGATCCCGGCGCGTGAAGCGCGGGATTGATTACTGGGTCTTCAGCACCTGGATGAAAGCTTCCTGCGGGATGTTGATTTTGCCGATGCTTTTCATCCGCTTTTTGCCCTCCTTCTGTTTCTCGAGGAGCTTTCGTTTTCGGGTGATATCGCCGCCGTAGCATTTCGCGGTGACATCTTTTCGTAGGGCCGAAACACTTTCGCGCGCGATGATTTTCCCACCTATCGCTGCTTGAATCGCGACCTGGTAGAGTTGTTGCGGAATCACTTCCTTTAATTTCGCCGCCAGTTGCCGGCCACGCGATTCCGCGCGGTCACGGTGCACAATCATTGAGAACGCGTCGACGGCTTCACCGTTAACCAGGATATCCAGCTTGACCAGCTTGGCTGGACGATAACCGGCATGCTCGTAATCCATCGAACCGTATCCGCGGGTGATCGATTTTATCTTGTCGTTGAAATCGACCAGGATTTCGTTGAGCGGCAGTTCGCAATGAAGCATGACCCGGCGGGTATCGAGCGTCTCGGTGTGATCCATCGTCCCGCGTTTCTCCAGGATCAGCTGGAGGAGATCGCCAATATTCTCGTTCGGGCAGAGGACGTAAGCCTTGACGATCGGCTCGCGAATTTCATCGATGATGCTCGGATCGGGCAGATGCGCGGGGTTATCGACGAGTTCGACTTCGCCGCGCGTCGTCACGATCTCGTAGACCACGCTTGGCGAGGTGGCGATGATGTCCATGTCGTACACCCGGCGCAACCGCTCCTGGATGATTTCCATGTGGAGGAGCCCGAGAAATCCGCAGCGAAATCCGAAACCAAGCGCGACCGAGCTCTCCGGTTGATAGACGAAGGCCGAATCATTCAATCGCAGTTTCGCGATGGCGGCCTTGAGATGTTCGAAGTCGGCAGTGTTGATCGGATAAATTCCGCTAAACACCATCGGATGGATTTCCTGGAAACCGGGTAACGGTTCTTCCGCCGGATTACGCAGGTCGGTGATGGTGTCCCCGATCTTGATGTCGGCCGTCGTTTTGATGTTGGCGATGAAGTAACCAACGTCGCCCGGGTTCAGTTTCTTCTGCGGAAACATTTTCGGCGTGAAGACCCCGACCTCCTTGATTTCGTGCCGCGAATTGTTGTTCATCATCCGCACCTGCTGGCCTTCCTCAATGCTGCCCGACATCACGCGGACATAGGCGACAACGCCGCGATACACATCGAAGACGGAGTCGAAAACCAAGGCGCGGAGGGTTTCGTCCCGGGGAGCCACGGGCGCAGGAATACGATCCACCACTGCTTCGAGGATATCGTCAATCCCGATTCCCATTTTCGCGCTGCAATCGATCGCTTCTTCGGCGGGAATCTGCAGGATCTCTTCGATCTGCCTGTGGACCGCGGGAATGTCCGCATTTGGCAGATCGATCTTGTTAATCACCGGCACAATGGTGAGGCCTTGCTTGTGCGCGAGATGAACGTTTGCCACTGTCTGCGCCTCGACCCCTTGCGCAGCATCGACAATCAAAAGGGCTCCTTCACAGGCGGCTAAAGAGCGCGATACTTCGTAGGCAAAATCGACGTGGCCCGGCGTGTCAGAAAGATTTAGCCGATACTCTTTTCCGTTCCTGGCAACGTAGCGCATGGCTACGGGGTGCGCTTTGATCGTGATCCCACGCTCACGTTCAAGGTCCATCGAATCGAGCAGTTGATCCTGCCTTTCACGCAATTGGATCGTGCCCGTGCGTTCGAGCAATCGATCCGACAGCGTCGTCTTGCCGTGATCGATATGCGCGATGATGCAGAAATTCCGGGTCAGCTCGATCGACATAAAGCGCTGCACTATGCGGGTGTGCCTGATTGAGCGCAACGCCAGTTGCTCGTGCTCATGCTCCTGATCCTGGCCGGACAGCCGCTCATTACAAAGATCATGAGCATCAATAAGGTCCAGTGCGGCCCCCGGCCAGTTTCGGGAATGCTTCGGCTTTCCAAGCCCGCGGCAAATCAAAAGACCCGGCGCGGAAAGCGGTCATGGCCGCTGCCGCACCTCGCGATTATCACGTTCGTCGGCAGCATGATAGCGGTGGCATGGATGAAACCGCCGCCGTTTTAGTTGTTCGTCTCGACATTCCAGCGCAAACCCGCCACTCTCGGGCGTCCCCGAAACACAACTTCGTCTTATGAAACGCGTTCACCATATCCTGGTCGGCGCCCTCGTCGTGGGTGCCATGGCGCTCGGCGCGGCAGCCGAATCGCCAAAGGAAGCGCGCGTCACCCAGATTATTCGCGAAGTGAAATTGCTTCCGTCGAATGCCGTCGAGCGCGACGCTTTGATGGACGACACGGTGGCCGAAGACACCGGCGTGCGGACTGGTGGCGAGTCGCGCTCGGAATTGACCTTCGCAGACCTGACCATTACGCGGCTGGGGGCGAACACGATCTTCAGCTTCAACAAAGCCGGACGGACCGTGAAACTGGATAGCGGTTCCGTTTTGCTGCGCGTCCCGAAAGATTCTGGCGGCGGCGTCATCCGGAATAATGTCGTCACCGTTGCGGTTACGGGAACGACGGTGATTTTGGAAACGACGCCCGATGGCGCCAGCCGGCTCATCACCCTGGAGGGCACGGCAAATCTCTCCTTCACGAGAAATTCGGGTTTATCTCGAAAAGTTCGCGCCGCGCAAATGCTCGATGTCCCGGCGGGCGCAACGACACTGCCGATGCCGGTCAACATCGATCTCGGTCAGCTCATGCGGACGCATCCGTTGATTGTCGATTTCCAACCGCTCCCGAGCCTGCCCTTGATCACGGCGGTCATCAATCGCCAGCCGGCTTCGTCGAGGCCACCTCCGCCGCCGTTGATCGTGACTGGTCCACCTTCGTCCGGCGGGCCGCCGACTGGGCCTAATGTAGGTCCGCCGCCCACTGGGCCTAACGTAGGTCCGCCGCCGATAGGCCCCGGCACTGGCGGGTCGAATACCGGGAAACCACCTCCGCAAGGAACCGGCCCTCATCCGATTATCGGTCCGTCACCTACGCCGAGTTACAATCCAACTCCCACTTCAAAACCAACTCCAACGGCTACCGTGCGAGGAGAATCGCGTCCATCTCCGACGCCGCTTCCAAAAGCAAGTCCAACGGCTACCGTGCGAGGAGAGTCGCGTCCGACCCCAACCCCGGCTGCGCCTCCAAAGCCAAGCCCAACCCCACAACGGACACCTCGTCCGAGTCCAAGCCCCAAGCCGAGTCCGAAGCCAACCCCGAAACCCGCTCCTTCCGCCAGCCCTAAACGAACCAGACCTCCTGTCACGAATCAGCCCGCAGGCACGAAGCCGCCGGTCCTCACAACAAACCCAACGCCTACTCCCGCGCCGGTGATTTTGAGAACAGCTCCAAAGCCGACGCCTACTCCGTCAAAAACGCGTTCGACCACCGTTCCGCGTCAAAAGACTACGAAGAAGCCACCGCCGGGCCCGAGGTAGCCGCTACTCCCGCGATACGGCCGCTTCTTTGTCGCCGCTCGGTTTCGGCGTCGCTGAAGGTCTCGAAGCTGCGCGCTTGTTCAGGACCTTTTGGTAGAAAAGCTTGTTCTCGTGCCAGTCATAATGAGGGTCATCGATCACGGCGCCCCAAACCAGCCGGCCACCGTAGCGCCAATTATCGAGAATAATGCCGCGCGAGAAGTGTTGTCCTTTCGCCGTCACCACGATCACGTTGTGTTCGGAAATCGTGCGCTCAAATGATTCGGCCCAGTGAAATTCGAGCGTCTCCCACTTCTGGTCGCTGAGCCGGAGAAGGAGTGCCTCCGCATATTGGAAACAGAGCCCACCTTTTTTGGCCCCGGTGTTTATGAGAAAGTTGTTAACGCCGGGCGGCCAGACGACACCCCACTCCTGCCTCAGTTGACGCCCGGTGTTGTAGGCGATCTCGGCTACGCGTTGCGCCTCGGCCGGATCGACGGTCGGCGCGAGGCCGATGATGCGCGCTCGCAACACCGGATCGTTCGGTGAGGTCGCGAACTCGGGATCTTTCTTGCGCGCTTCTGCGATCGTGGTGAAAAACATCAGCGCGATCGCGGCGGTCGCGACGCCTAAGGAACCGTGCCTGACTGCTGAATAACCGGCCATACGCCGCCATATCTTAACCGGCTAAACCCCGCGTCAAGCATCCACGCGACGAACCGTAAACAAACGGATTTGCTTTGCGGCGCCGAATTGGCGCATTCTTGATTTGCCAACCCCGCACTGAACCCCCTTGAACAAGATTACGTACATCGTCGCCTTTTCGCTGATGATCGTGATTCTTGGTCTGAGCAGCTGCAGCGATGCTCGGCGACACCTCACCGGCAAATGGCGTTTGGGGAGCGACGCGAATCCGCCTATCTGGGAATTTCGCGAGAACGGCGGCCTCACCATGGGCAACATTCAGGGACGTTACAGCCTGGGTGATCGCGGCCGCATCAAGATCGAGACTGGATCCAGCACCGCCGTTTACGGAATGTCCCTGGCCGGTGATCAACTGACGCTCAAAGATCCACGCGGGACCAAACTCGATCTGGTTCGCGTTAAGCCGTAGGCAGACTGGAACTCCTCGTCGCGGCGCGGCGATAGATCACTACCCCTGTGGCAAGAAGCAATAACGCGCCTCCGAGTAACTTCGTCTCGTGCAGCCAGACATTGACCGTGTCGGGCGGCGGAATAACCGCCACAACCATGGCGAAAAGAGTAAGCATCAGGCCGGATAACGCAGCGGCAACACGAAAAAATTTTCCCGGCCGCCGCCAGGCATGCGCGGTGAAGCAGAGGAAGAGATAGAGGTAAGGGATAAAGTAGATAAGCAGCGACATGTCGATCAGGATCAAGAAGGCCTTCTCTACCGTTGTTCCTTTTCCGATCACCGAAACAAAAAGGAAGAACATTGCGATGCCGGCCTGGACGAGGATCGCGACGTACGGCGTCCGCCATTTCGGGTGGATGCGACCGAACGATGGCGGAAAATATCGGTCGACCCCGACGACGAAGGCAACTCGTGCCGATCCCGTTAACCACGCACCGAGGGCACCGAGGCGCGCGACAGTCAATAACAGAGCGACCATCGAGACGATCCACCAGCCTGCGGTGCCCGCCCCAGCCAGACCATTCGAGATCGCCTGCAGAGGCCCGGCCACAAGGTTGATCTGGTCTTTCCGGACCAGCCAAAGCATCGCGCATGTTCCGACCAGATAAATAAACGCGACGAGGGGCGCGGAGATGTAGACGGACCTCGGCAGATTTTGGCGCGGTTTTTCGACTTCGCTTCCCATCGTCGAAGAAAGCTCGAGACCGGCGAAGGCAAATGCGATCGTCGCCCACAGATTTAGCATGGGCAGATCTGTCAGGTCCGGCTTCAGGTCGGCCAGCGAGATTGGGTTGGCAGGTCCGCGGCCTAACTGGATCAGCCCGAGCACAACAAGCAAAAGACCGGGAAGCAACACGCCAACGCCACCAAGATTTTGAAGCCACTTTCCGGTTCCTACTCCAACGAGGTTGAGAAGGACTGCAACCACGAGACCTACGACCGTAAAAGGCAAAACGAACGTCCAATTGTCGCCGAGCCCGCTTTCGCCGAGGCCTGCAATGAAAGGAGCCATCACCGCCGCAGCCAAAAGTAAGGTCGGATAATAAAGGACGTTGTTGATCCAATAACACCAACCGCAGACAAACCCGTGGCCCTCGCCAAAGTACCTTTTCGTCCACGCGTAGATGCCGCCTTCATCAGGAAACGCGGAAGAGAGTTCAATAACCGCGAGCCCTTGGGGGACAAAGAAAAGCGCTGCTGCGAGCAGCCAAAGGCCAAGCGTTCCCGGGCCAGCTTTCGCCGCGGTGGCAACCCAAGGCAGCCCGATTACTGCAACAAGGTTGAAAAGCACCAGATCGCGGAGGGTCAGGCGCCGCTCAAGCGCGATTGGATTCGGTTCAGTCATCGGCGCAGGGTCAGGCCCGTCTAACAGTTTGCGTTCGAAAGACAAAGTGGATTCGATTAATGTCCGCCGACTTTGACGACGTCATCGCGATCGAAACGATCCAGAACGAGCGCCGGCCTGACGGTCTTTCGTAAATGCAACGAAACAATCGAGGTTCTCCTCGTGCATCCAGGCGGTCCGTTTTTTCGAAACAAGGACCTGGGCGCATGGACAATTCCAAAAGGCGAAGCGGCTGCAGATGAACATTTGCAAACACGAGCCGCGGTAGAATTCGAGGAGGAACTAGGCATCGCCCCGCCGCCCAGTAGCAGTTGGATTAGCCTTGGGAGTATAAAACAAAAAGGTGGCAAAACAGTCCACGGCTGGGCAGCCGAGTCTCACCTGCCAGATGACTTCGCTCCAGTTTCTAACACGTTTGAGATGGAATGGCCGCCGCGTTCGGGCCGGACTCAACAATTTCCTGAGATTGATCGCGCGGAATTTTTCCCCTGGGAGATGGCCACGAAGAAAATCAACGAGGCACAGGTGCCGTTTCTCGAACGATTGAGAACGGCGCTGGAAAATTAAGGCGGGATGAGTCGGCCGTTATTGCTTTTTGCGCCGGGAGCAGGCGCACCGTCGTCGCATCCGTGGATGCTAGGTTGGAAGGAACGCCTTGGATCGATCGGCGATGTAGAAACGTTCGATTACGATTATATGCGGGAAGGCCGGCGCCGGCCCGATCCGCCGCCTTTGCTGATTGCGGCGCACCGAAGCGCATTGCACAACGCACAAAAGAAAGACTCACAGCCCATTTTCCTGGTCGGCAAAAGCATGGGCGGGCGGATCGGTTGCCACGTTTCTCTCGAAGAGCATGTGACTGGCGTGGTTTGCCTCGGCTATCCGCTGTGCGGCGGCGGCGATCCAAAGAAGTTGCGCGACAAAGTCCTGCGCGACTTGCGCACTCCGATCTTGTTCGTCCAGGGAACTCGCGATTCGCTTTGTCCACTCGAACTGTTGCAAGACGTCTGCAAGGAGATGACGGCAGAGAATTATCTTTGCGTCGTGGAAGGCGGCGACCACTCGCTTCTCGTCGGGAAAAAACAATTGCGCGAGTCGGGCCAGGACCAGGAAGAAATCGACGACGCGGTCCTTACCGCGATTAGCCAGTTTGTTCGACGTTTGTCTGAGAGCCGCGTTAACCGCTGGTCAACTAAGGGGTAGCCAGTTGCCCGGCTGTTGCACGGGTTTGGTGTCCGTCAGGGAGAGGTACGTATATTCCTGGAGCAGTCGCTCGTAATCTGAGAGCAGCTTCATCGCATCGTTCGGCTTAAGACGATCGCCTTTAATTGCGCTATCGACCTGCGTCTTGAGCAGGCGCATAAGCTCGACCTTGTCCCACTGCGTCATCGCGAGCACTTCGCCGATCGTGCTTCCTTCGATGACCTCCTCGATGTACCAGCCCGATTCTTCATCCGGATCCAGAAACACGTGGGCCTCGGTCACCCGCCCAAATAAATTGTGCAGGTCCCCCATGATGTCCTGGTAGGCGCCCACCATGAAAACGCCGAGATAGTAAATCTCGCCCGGCGTGATCCGATGAAGCGGCAGCGTGTATTTGACGTCCTGGAGATCGATAAACTTCGAGACCTTTCCGTCCGAGTCGCAGGTGATATCCACCAACATCCCGTTGCGATCCGGCGGCGTCGTTAACCGATGGATCGGCATGATCGGGAACAACTGGCCAAGGGCCCAGTGATCGAGGAGCGATTGGAAGACCGAGAAATTGCAGATGTATTGGTCACCCAGCGAAGTTTCGAGCTCCTTCACTTCGTCCGGCACATAACGCAGCCCCCGATGCATGTTCACGATCTGCTGGGCCAGCTGCCAGTAAACGCAATCGATCTTCGCTTTTGATTCGAGCTCGAGCAGCCCGAGCGTGAAAGTCTGGTGCGCCTCTTCCTTGATCTGCTTGATGTCGTGGAGACTTTCGAGCCGATTGCCACGCTTCAGGCGCTGTTTTACGTCGAGAATGTCGCGCACCAGCTTGTGGTCGTTTTCGGTCACGTCGACCCGCATCTTCGGGCCGGTTTTCTCGATCGAGCTAAACGCTTCGACCACCAACACCGAATGATGGGCAACGATCGCGCGCCCGCCTTCATTCACGATCGCGGGATGAGCGACGTTCTCCGAATCGCAGACGTCCATGATATTCCACACGACGTCGTTCGCGTATTCCTGGAGCGAATAATTCGTCGAGCTGTCGAAGTCGCTCCGCGATCCGTCATAGTCGACCCCGAGCCCGCCGCCGACGTCGAGGTAACCGAGCACGTGCCCCATCTTGCAAAGCTTCGCGTAATAGCGCGCGGCCTCGCGCACGGCGCGTTTGATCGTCGAAATATCCGGCACCTGCGATCCGACGTGGAAATGGACGAGCTTAAAGCAATGACCGAGTCCGGCCGCCTTCAACATCTCACTCGCCGCAACGAGGCTGGTGGTGTCGAGGCCGAACTTCGCGTTCTCACCGCCACTGGGCGACCATTTGCCAGATCCTTTGCTGTGAAGCCGAACCCGGATGCCGATCTGCGGTTCGACTCCGACTTCCTTCGAAGCACGAATCGTCTGCTCTAACTCTTCCAGTTTCTCGACCACGATCACGACACTCTTCCCGAGCTTGCGACCGAGCAGGGCGATCCGAATGAAAGCGCGGTCCTTGTAACCGTTGCAAATAATGAGGCTCTCGGGGTCCTTGTGCATCGCGAGCGCGGCGACCAATTCCGGCTTGCTCCCCGCCTCGAGGCCGAAATGAAATTCCTGCCCGGCGTCGACGATCTCTTCGATCACTTCGCGGAGCTGGTTCACCTTGATGGGGAAAACCCCGCGGTAATGGTTCTTGTATCCGAATTCCTCGATTGCCTTTTTAAAAGCGCAGTTGACCGATTCTACGCGGTGCCTCAGCAGATCCTGAAAACGGATGACTAATGGGAAAGGGAGCCCGCGGTCACGCGCTTCGTTGACAACCTCGAGAATATCGATCGCGCCGCCCTTTTCCTGAAGGGGGCGGACCTCGGCGTTGCCCGCGGCATTGACGGAGAAGTAACCAGTTCCCCAGCCGTCCACGTTGTAAGTTGAAATGGCGGCCTCGACGTCCCACTCGCTCTTCATCTTTTTTGCACGCGGCGTCGGCCGCAGAGCGCATAATCAGGCAGCGAAGCGGACATGCAAGTCCGCATCTCGAAAAATGTTCCACTTCTTCCTCCTCCTGATCCCTGATCATGCTCCCGATCCTCGGAGCGAATCGTGGTCCGGCAGAAAGATCATGATGATGATCAAGATCATGAGCAGGATGATTTGTAATTCGTTATCGCGCTGTTACGGTTTGCGCGGATGAACAAAACGGTCATCGAGGTCCAGGTCAGGGCAGTCTTGCCGACAAGTGGCGGCTGCGCCGTTTTCCTCGGTAACAACGACAAGGTCTTCATCATTTACGTCGACCAAACCGTCGGGAGCGCGATCACCATGTTCATGCGCGACGTCTCCAAAGAGCGTCCCCTCACCCACGATTTGATGGGCCATTTGATGACCGCGCTCGGCGCCAAAGTCGAACGCGTCATTATCAACGACCTTAAGAACGCGACCTATTACGCTCGGATGATCATCCGCGCGGAGAACGAGCTCCAGCAGAAGAAAATTATCGAGCTCGATGGGCGACCGAGTGATTGCATCGCGATGGCGACCCAGCAAAAAGCTCCGATGTACGTTAGCCAGGAAGTCTGGGACGAAGTCGATGACATGAGCGACGTCCTCCGAAAGATGGAAGAGGACGGATTAAAGCCGGACGTCGAATCCGAATCGGAGTCCGAGTCAGAGTCGACCGAAGAAGAATAGAAATTCCCCGGCTACCCGAGTAGCTCCCCGTAATGGGCCTGGGCCATTTCCGTGCAGCGCGCGAGGATCTTCGAGGGTGTGTCCAAATCGATCACGTCCGCGACCAGTTTTTGGCATTCACTGAGAGTGAGCGTCTGGACCGCTTTCTTTACTCGCGGAACGAGTGACGCCCCGACACTCAGTTCATCCATGCCCAGTCCGAGGAGCAGCGGCGTCAGCGCCAGGTCACCCGCCATTTCGCCGCAGACTCCGACCCAGATGTCGTGATCGTGGGCGGCATCCGCGACCATCTTCAGAAGCCGCACGACAGCTGGATGAGCCGGTTCATACAAATGCGCCACCCGCTCGTTCGTCCGGTCGACGGCGACCGCGTACTGGATCAGGTCGTTAGTCCCGATGCTGAAGAAATCGATCTCGCGCGCAAGCCGGTCGGCGCACATCGCCGCGCTCGGGATTTCGATCATCGCACCTACTTCAGTTTTCGGATCGAACGGCTGGCCTTCCTTCTCGAGTTCCGTTTTGCATTCGTCGAAAACAGCGAGGGCGCGGTTCAATTCCTCCAAGCCGGAAATCATCGGGAACATCACCTTGACGTTGCCGACCGCGCTGGCCCGGATGATGGCGCGGAGCTGGGCCTTGAAAATGTCGACTCGCTCCAACGAAAAACGGATCGCTCGATGCCCGAGGAAAGGGTTCATCTCGTCATCGCCATCGAGCGCGCCGGCGAGCTTGTCGCCGCCGAGATCGAAGGTGCGAATAATGAGCGGGTGCGGCTGGACCTGCTCGGCGACCTTTCGATAGGTCGCGTATTGCTCTTCTTCGGTCGGCAATGTGGTGCGGTTGAGATAGAGGAATTCGGTCCGGTAAAGGCCGATTCCTTCGGCGCCGTTGCGAGGCGCGGCTTCCACTTCATCGGGCAGCTCAATGTTCGCCGAGAGGACGATGTGGCGGCCGTCGCGAGTGGTTGACTTCGTTTCGCGCAGCCCGCTCAATTGCTCGGTCACGAGCGAGCGCTTGTGTTCCAGTTCGCCGTAATGCCACAGCGTTTCCGGTGTCGGGTCGAGAATCAGAAGGCCGTTGTAGCCGTCGACCAGGACTTCGCGACCGCTCTCCAGTTTCTCACTGGCATCGTGCAAACCGACTACCGCCGGAATGTTGAGAGAACGTGCCATGATCGCCGTGTGCGAGGTCCGGCTCCCCAGATCGGTGGCCAGGCCGAGGACGTATTGGCGATTCATCGTTGCCGTGTCCGACGGCGTGATATTGTGCGCGAGCAGGATGTGGGGATGGGTTAATCCAAGAAAATCCTTCGGCGCTTTCCCCTGGAGGTTGCGAACGACGCGCTTCGTCACGTCCTGGATATCCAGCGCGCGCTCGCGGAGATACGGATCGTCGATTTGGCTGAGAGTGTGCGAGTAATTTGTCGCCACTTCCTGGAAAACGAACTCGACGTTGCACAGATCGGATTGGAGTTTCCGCAGGACCTCATCGATCAGGGTTCGGTCCTCGACCACGAGCAGGTGGGCGTCGAAAATCCCGGCATCCTTCGCGCCGATCGATTGCGCGATTCGCTCCTGCATCTCGAGGATCTGCGAGCGTGTTTGGATCAACGCGGTCTCGAAGCGTCCGATTTCGTTCGGAATCTCCGCAGGCGAAATCCTGTGCTTCGTAACTTCGTCGCGGTCGTCCTCCACCACATAGAGCGAGCCGCGTGCGACGCCGGGCGAAACGCCAACCCCTTGGATGCGGGTCTCAGCTTTGGCATTTTCGGCGCTCACCAAGAGAGAGTAGCGCGAATGTCAAGACGCCGCCCTCCAGCGCTGCAACCGCCTCGCTCGGTCGAGGCGTTTTCGATGCGAAAAATCGGCACCGGGGGATGGCCGGTCCCGTGTCCAACTCACTCTTCGTTAAACTTTTGCTGAATCAGTTCTTCCAGCTCTTCCATGACCTTATCCGCATCGGGCCCTTCGCAACGGATCAGGAGTTTGGATCCCTGTCCGGCCGCCAGCATCATCAGGCCCATGATGCTCTTGCCATTTACCTCTTCACTCTCCTTTTTCACCCACACC
>JBJMXC010000136.1:0-6737 GCA_045809825.1 Chthoniobacterales bacterium
AATCTTGGATTCTGTCAAAGAACTGCTCTCCGCTGCGAACAGCAGAGAAGTTGAGAGCAGACAGGTGAGAGTCGCGAGCCGCACTTTCCCGGCTCGTCGTCCCTCAACAAATCGTCTCTCAACACTCAACTAAACTCTCAACTATTTCGTCACCTTCGCCGTGTGCGAACCGTGTTTCTTAAAAATTCGAGTCGGCGAAAATTCGCCGAGCTTGTGGCCGACCATGTTCTCCGTCACGAACACGGAGACGAACGTTTTGCCGTTGTGAACCATGAAGGTGTGCCCGACGAAATCCGGGGTCACCATCGAGCGGCGCGCCCAGGTCTTCACCGGCTTCTTCACACCCGACGCATTCATCTTATCGATTTTTTCGAGAAGATGTCCGGGAACGAACGGTCCTTTTTTCAATGATCTGGCCATAACTAAAATTATTTCTTCCGGCGATCCTGCATGATGAAGCGGTCACTCGGCTTGTGTTTCGCGCGGGTCTTGAATCCTTTCGCGAGCTGTCCCCACGGGCTGACCGGATGATGGCGTCCGCCACCACCCTTCGATTTACCCTGGCCGCCACCCATCGGGTGATCGATCGGGTTCATCACCATGCCACGGACATGCGGGCGCCGGCCTTGCCAGCGGGTCCGGCCGGCTTTGCCGCTCGAGACGTTCATGTGATCGACGTTGCCGACCTGTCCGATCGTCGCGAAACAGGTGTCGTGAATCCGGCGGATTTCGCCCGACGGTAATTTCACCAGCGCGTAACCGCCTTCGCGGTTGCTCAAAGTAGCCTGTTGCCCGGCGCTCCGAGCGATCTGTCCGCCCCGCCCCGGCGCGATCTCGATGTTATGAATGTTTGCACCCAGCGGAATGATGCTGAGCGGCAACGAATTTCCAAGATCCGGCGCGGCATCCGGCCCGGACATCTCTTTCGCTCCATCCGTCAATCCAGCCGGCGCAAGGATGTAGCTCATCTCGCCGTCCGTGTACTTAATAAGAGCGATGCGCGCCGAACGATTAGGGTCGTACTCGACCGCGGTTACTTCAGCTGCTACGCCATGCTTGCGGCGTTTGAAATCGATCTTGCGGTACTTCTGCTTGTGTCCGCCGCCGATGTGCCTCGCGGTTAATCGGCCGTTGTTGTTCCGGCCGCCGCTCCGTTTCTTGATCTCGGTCAAGCCCTTGTGCGGCTTCGCCTTTGTGATCTCCGTGAAAGCCGGGAGCGACTTGAAGCGGAGGACGGGAGTGAGTGGTCGAAAACTTTTGAGTGCCATAACGGTTTAGACGAGATCGATTTTCTCGCCTTCCTTCAAGGTCACGATCGCCTTCTTCCAATGCGGCTTCCGGCCGAAATCGGCGCGGCGTTCGCGCTTCTTCTTCCCGGCGTAATTGGAGGTATTGACGGACACGACCTTCTTTTTAAAGAGCCGCTCGATCGCCTGTTTGATCTGAATCTTGTTCGCACGAGGCGAGACGCGGAACACGTACTTGTTCAGCTTCTCCCCGAGCAGAGTCGCCTTCTCAGTCAACTGGACTGTCTGGATCAAATCGTAGGGTTCGTTCATTTCGACGTCCTTTCCGCCAGATGTTCCAACGCCGCCGGCGTCACTAAAATTTTGTCGAACGCGAGGAGTTGTTCGGCATTCACGTTCGCGGCAGTCGCCAGCAGGACGGGCTTCACGTTCCGTGCGGATTTGTAAGTATTTTCGTCGAACGAATCGGAAAGCACCAAAACCTTGCGGGCATCAGTCTGCTTTTTCACCAGCGCGACGAACGATTTCGTCTTCAATTCTCCGACCTCAAACTTCGTGATCGTTAAGACGTCACCCGCCTTGATCCGCTCGCTTAGCGCCTTCTGGAACGCCAAACGCCGAACCGTCTTCGAAGTCTTCTTTGAGTAATCGCGAGGATGCGGTCCAAATACGACACCGCCACCGCGCCAAACCGGCGATGACTTGTATCCCGCCCGCGCGCGACCGGTTCCCTTTTGCCGCCAAGGTTTCGCGCCGGAAAGATTCACAGTCGCCTTCGTCTTCGTGCTGGCCGAGCCAGATCGGCGCGCGGCGCGCATCGCCACGACCACGTCATGGAGCGCTTGGGTTCCGCGACCGGTCTCGATCAACTCGATCTTCGCTTCCTTGGCCGCTTCAGCGGTTAAAACTTTTGCGCTCATTTATTTCTTCGCGCCTTCCGCCGCTGGTTTCTTGATCGCCGGGCGAACGACGACATAGCTGCCGTTCGGTCCGGGCACCGCGCCGCTAATCAAAATTACTTTCTCGGCTTCGCGCACCTGCATCACCTGCAAGTTTTGGACAGTCACGCGCTCGTCACCCATGTGACCCGGCATGCCCATGTTCTTCCAAATTCGGCCCGGAGTAGAACGATTGCCGATGGCGCCGTTGCGGCGATGCGTCTTCGAACCGTGGGCCGCGCCTTGTCCGGCGAAATTGTGCTTCTTCATTACGCCCTGGAAGCCTTTGCCTTTCGAACGACCAATCACATCGACGAAATCGCCGGGCTGGAACTGGGTGACGCTCAAATTAATCTCGCCCTCGGCCGCATCTGCCCGGAGCCGAAATTCGCGAACGAACTTCTTCGGTTCGACCCCAGCCTTCGTGAATTCGCCGAGCTCGGCTTTGTTGACGCGCGACTCTTTTTGGACGTCGAAACCAACCTTGATGGCCGAATAACCGTCGTTCTCCGCCGTGATCCGGCGCACGAGGACGTTATCGCCCGCCGCGATCACGGTCACAGGACGCATCCGACCATTCGCGTCGTAAACGCTGGTCATGCCGATTTTCTGTCCTAGTAAACCGATGCTCATGATCGTGGATTTGCAAAAGTGTTCGAATAGACCGCGCTAAATCTTGATGGTGATGTCGACGCCCGCGGGCAAGTTGAGCTTCTTCAGCTCGTCCACCGTTTTCGCCGTCGGCTCGATGATGTCGAGCAGGCGTTTGTGCGTCCGGATTTCAAATTGATCCATCGACTTTTTGTCGACGTGGGGAGAACGGTTCACCGTGAATTTCTCGATCAGGGTCGGGAGCGGGATCGGCCCTGCCACACGCGCGCCAGTACGCTTCGCGGTCTCGACAATGTCGATCGCGGATTGATCGAGCATCCGGTGATCGAATGCTTTCAGACGAATACGAATGCGTTGGCCGTTCGTCATTTCGTCTCCTTCTGGTCGAGCACCGCCGCCACGAGCTGCTGCGGCACCTGTTCGAAATGCGATGGTTCCATTGAGTAACTCGACCGGCCTTTCGAAAGTGAGCGAATAGCGGTCGCGTAACCGAACATTTCCGCGAGCGGAACTTCGGCCTGGACCATGGTGAGGTTTCCTTTCACTTCGATGCTGCCGATCTTGCCGCGGCGTCGATTCAAATCACCCATGATGTCGCCCTGATATTCTTCCGGCGTCGCGTTTTCCACCTTCATGATTGGCTCGAGCAGGATCGGCTTCGCTTTCTTGAAAGCGTCCTTCACCGCGAAAATGGCCGCGAGCTTGAACGCCATTTCGTTCGAATCGACGTCGTGATACGAGCCGTCGATTATATCGACGTTCGCATCGATCACCTCGTAGCCACCGATAACGCCGTTCAACATCGCTTCCTCGATCCCCTTCTTACACGCGGGGATGTATTCCTTGGGAATGTTTCCGCCGACGACCTTGTTCTCGATCGTGATGCCTTTGCCGCGTTCGTTCGGCTGCACCTTAATAATGACGTGGCCGTACTGACCGCGACCGCCCGACTGCTTGATTAGCTTGCCTTCGCCATCGGCGTTCGCCGTGATCGTCTCGCGATACGCGATCTGGGGCTTGCCTGCGTTCGCGTCCACCTTGAATTCACGCAGCATCCGATCGCGGATAATCTCCAAATGGAGCTCGCCCATTCCGGCAATGATCGTCTGGCCGGTGTCTTCGTGGGTATAAACCTTGAAAGTCGGATCTTCTTCCGAGAGCCGCTGGAGCGCGATGCCCATCTTCTCCTGGTCCTGTTTCGTCTTCGGCTCGATCGCCATCGAGATAACCGGGTCGGGGAACGACGGCGGCTCGAGGAGGATCGGGAAATCTTCGTCGCAAAGCGTGTCGCCCGTGGTGATATTCTTAATGCCGACGATGGCCGCGATGTCGCCGGAGAAACAGGTGTCGATGTCCTCGCGCTTGTCGGCCTGAATCTGGATTAGCCGGCTAATCCGTTCGCGCTTGTTCGTTCGGGGATTGTAAACGTTGTCGCCTTTACTGAGAGAACCGGAGTAAACCCGGAAGAAAACGAGCTTGCCGACGAATGGGTCGCTCCAAAGTTTGAACGCGAGCGAACAGAATTTGCCGTTGTCGTCCGTCGCCGCTTCCATCGGCTCGTGCGTATCCGGCTCCATCCCCTTGGCCGGCGGAATGTCGAGCGGGCTCGGGAGGTAATCCACTACCGCATCGACGAGATACTGAACGCCCTTGTTCTTGAAAGCGGATCCACCGACGACCGGCACAAACTTATTCGCGATCGTCTGGCGGCGAATACCGGCCTTCAGCATCGCAGGCGTGATTTCTTTCTCTTCGAGGACAGCTTCTGCGATTTCGTCGTCGATGTTCGAGATCTGCTCTACCAAAGTTGTGTAGGCCTTCTCGACCTGCGCCTTGTTTTCGTCAGGAATGTCGCGCACTTCATAGGTCGATCCCATCGAGTCGTCATCCAGATAGAAGACGGCTTTGCGGTTCACGACGTCGAGCTGGCCCTTGAGGTAATCTTCTTTGCCGAGCGGAATCAGAATCGGCCACGCATTCGCGCCGAGTTTCTTGTGCATCGAGTCAATTGACGCGTCGAAGTCCGCGCCCACGCGGTCCATCTTATTAATGAAAGCGATCCGCGGGACCTGATATTTGTTCGCCTGACGCCAGACAGTTTCCGATTGAGGCTGGACGCCGGCGACCGCATCGAAGACGGCGATCGCGCCGTCGAGCACGCGCAGCGAACGCTCGACTTCGGCCGTGAAATCCACGTGACCGGGGGTGTCGATGATGTTCACCCGCATCTTGATGCCTTCAAAACTCTTGTAGACGCCTTCTTCTTTCTTCTGCATCCAGGCGCAGGTCGTCGCGGCCGACGTGATCGTGATGCCGCGCTCGCGCTCCTGCTCCATCCAGTCCGTAACGGTGGTGCCTTCGTGCACTTCACCGATCTTGTGGATCATCCCGGTGTAAAAAAGGATGCGCTCGGTCAGCGTGGTCTTGCCCGCGTCAATGTGCGCCGCAATCCCGATGTTCCGCGTCCGCTCGAGCGGGAACTTCCGGTCCGGCGAATTGGGATTCGACGACTTCGTGGATTTTTGTTCGAGCGTAGCGGGCATAAACGAAATTGGTTACCAGCGGAAATGAGCAAAGGCGCGGTTTGCCTGCGCCATTTTGTGAGTGTCGTCGCGCTTCTTGATCGCGTTGCCCTGGCCGGAAGCCGCGTCTTTCAATTCAGCGGCGAGCGCCTCCGCCATCGGCATGCCGCGGCGCCCGTCCGCGTACTGGACGATCCAGCGCATCGCCAGCGAAACCTGGCGGGCCGGCGTTACTTCCATCGGCACCTGATAGGTGGCGCCACCGACGCGGCGTGATTTTACTTCGAGGCGCGGCCGGACATTCTCCAATGCCTTGTTGACGATCTCGAGCGGATCGACCGCGTCCGAACCTTCGCGCGATTTATCAATCGCGGTGTAAACGATCCGTTCCGCGAGCGACTTCTTGCCTCGCTTCATCACGGTCGAGATGAGGCGCGCAACCGCAGGACTGCCGTAACGCGAGTCGAGCTTCTCCTCTTTTTTGTAAACTTTCCGCCTGCGAGACATGTGATCCGGTTTTCAGTTCTAAAAAATTACTTCTTGGCCTTTGCGTCCTTGGCCTCGCCGCCGGCTTTCGGCCGTTTGGCGCCATATTTCGATCGGCTCCGGCGGCGGCCATCCACCCCGAGGCTATCGAGCGTTCCCCGCACAATGTGGTAACGCACGCCCGGCAAATCCTTGACCCTTCCGCCCCGCACCAGCACGATCGAGTGTTCCTGGAGATTGTGGCCGACCCCGGGGATGTACGAGGTGACCTCCAGCCCGTTCGTCAGGCGCACGCGCGCGACTTTTCGGAGCGCGGAGTTCGGCTTCTTCGGCGTCGTCGTGTAGACACGCGTGCAGACGCCGCGTTTTTGCGGGCTCTCCTGGAGCGCCGGTACCTTGCTTTTCGAGACGGGGGGCGTACGGCCCTTCCGCACGAGCTGATTGATGGTTGGCATCGAAAATCGTCCGCTCTGGTTGTCCTGAGTGTGCGTCTCGCGGCGACTACGCTCGCACCGCTGCCGCATGGCTCATCGGCGCTCCGCGCGTCGCGGGGCCGCCGGCATTTCTTCCAACCCAAATCAAAGTGGCCCACGCGGAGCTTTGCGCACTCGCAAAGCCAACCGCCTCTGGGCCACTACTTTTTTGCGCCACGACCAGCCGCTTCGCTTTTGCCTTGATTCGCGGCGACGGGTCGGTTACGCGAGCCCCGTTCCTTCATCCGAATGCGCGCGGTTGGCTAGACCGCTGGCGTACGGGGGGCGAAAAAGACCGCAATTATAGGCTGAAATAGCTTTTTGGGTCAACGGCCAAGCGCAATTGGGGTGAGGTCTGCGCGGCGAGTCGTCCACGCGCCGCGACTTGGCTCGCCGCGAGCACGCCTTTGCCCGCTTTGCGCGAGCCGTGCAACCGCTTTGGTATTGTTGCGCACCTTC
>JBJMXC010000137.1:0-10482 GCA_045809825.1 Chthoniobacterales bacterium
AAACACCCGGAAGCATTGCCGAAAATACCGACGCGAAACCGAAGGTTGGGCTGTTGCAGGAACGCGCCGTCAATGCCCACCTCGCTCGCGTTGGTCTGCCGGCTCACGCCGAGAAAGCGCCCCTTCCCCATCGCCTCCAAATCAAACCGCTGAATCCGGATAGTTATCCACGCGTCAGCATCATTATCCCAAGCCGGGACGCGCCCGACATTCTTGGACGCTGCCTGAAAAGTATTTTCGAAAAAACCTCCTATCCGGATTTCGAAGTTCTGGTCGTGGACAACGACACGACCGATGAACGCGCCCTTAAGTTAATGGAAACGTATCCTGTCCGTCGGATCCCGTTTCCAGGTCGTTTCAATTTCTCCCGGGCCAACAACCAGGGAGCCGCCGCTGCAACCGGTGAGCTCCTGGTTTTCCTGAATAACGATACTGCCGTCATCTCCCAGGACTGGCTTCAAAATCTCGCCTATTACGCGGGCCAATCCGATGTCGGCGCGGCGGGTGCACTTCTCACTTACGAAGACCGAAGCGTCCAGCATGGCGGCGTCGCCCTCGGCATGCGCGGGACGGCCGACCACGTCATGCGGAGCTTCCCCATGGATGTCGACGGTTATGCCGGCAACCTGGCGTGCGCGCGAGAAGTCTCGGTGGTAACTGCTGCCTGCCTCATGATTCGCGCATCGGTCTTCAAGGAGATCGGCGAATTCAATTCCCACTTCTTCACCGCTTATCAGGACGTCGATCTTTGCTTACGCCTGCGCGCACGGGGGCTCCGTGTCATCTGGACGCCAAGGGCAGTGCTATTCCACCACGAATTCGTTTCCAGGCCGCAGAGCTATTACGACATGGTCGATCGAATGCTCCTGCTCGATCAATGGGAGGACGTTATCGAGCGCGGAGATCCCTATTACAATCGAAACCTCGACCTCGAACGCGGCGACTACAGCCCCCGCTCCCGTGAGTAATATTCTTTTTGTTTTGTATCACGACCTCAGCGCCAACAGCGCTGTGCACGTTCACAATTTCGCCAACCAGCTCGCCGCGCGTGGCCACGAAACCGCGGTCGCTGTTCCCCAGGATGCCGACCGCGGCATTGGGCTCGGCGAGCAGAGCTATTCCGTGCACCGGTTCGAGCAGGTCGACGGAGAATGGTCGCGCGTTTTTTCAAATGCTCAGCCGCCCCAGATCGTCCATGCGTGGACTCCGCGGGAAAACGTCCGCCTCTTCTGTGACAAACTGGCGAGCTTTTGCGATTACTCCCTGTTCGTCCATCTCGAGGATAACGAGGAATTAATCCTCGAGGCCAATCTCGGAGGTACCTTCGCCGAGCTGGCGCGTTCACGGTCGGTGGAAATCCCGGGCAACCTTTCTCACCCGCGTCATTACCGCGAATTCATCGCCTCAGCCGCCGGAGTAACGATGATCATGGACCGTCTCGAGCGCTTCGTTCCGCCCGCAAATCCGAAAATGATTCTTTGGCCGGGCGCGGATGATTCTCTTTTTTTTCCGCGCCCGCGCGACCCACAGCTACTCGAGCGACTGGGCATCGCTCCCGGAACCGTGGTCTTGTGTTATACCGGTAACGTTCACACCGCTAACGCCCGTGACGTTCGGAGTCTCTATCTCGCCGCTGCCATCCTCGACCGTGAAGGCACGCCGGCACGGCTCATCAGAACCGGCCGCGACTTTTGCTCGTTCCTTGGACCAGACGAGGAGTGGGCCTACCGCGTCTCGATTGAGCTCGGCCAAATAGCGTACCAGAAGATTCCCGAGCTCCTCAGTCTCGCCGACGTCCTGGTTCAACCGGGAGGCGATAACGCATTTAATGAATTCCGGTTACCCGGAAAGTTACCCGAATTCTTCGCGATGGGCCGCCCCGTCATTGTTCCGCGAACCAATCTCGGGCGTTTCGTTCGTCACGGTGAAGAAGCGTGGGTCCTCGATAAGGTCGACGCGCTTGGTATCGTTGCGACCGTGCTCGAACTACAACGAGACAAGAGTCTGGGCGAACGGCTGGCCGCCGGCGCTGTCGCCTTCGCCCTCGAACATTTCGATTGGAAAAAAAACACGGACGACCTCGCTGCTTTCTACGAGAAGGTCGGACCGCAACCGAGGAATCTCGATGTCACTGCCGGTGCGAGTGCTTAAAAAGCCCGAACAGGCAGGAGCAATTCTGTCGCGCTTCGCCGGCGTGCCGTCGCCGACGGGTACCTCCTACGCGACAGTCCGCGATTTTTGTGAGAGCCGGGACGAACTGCCGCAGATCACCCCGGTCGACGGTGATCTTAAAAATGTCCAACGGCCCTGGACCGCAAAAGCAATCCTGGGCAACGTTCCACCGCCGGCGCGCCTTCTCGAGATTGGCGGCGGGGAACCGATCGTCAGCGGGTTTCTGGCCGAGCTAGGCTATGACGTTACCCTGGTTGATCCCTACGACGGCTTTGCGAACGGGCCGACCGATTACCAGCGTTACCTCGAACAGTTTCCGCACGTAAAGATCGTCCGCGAATACCTCCGGCCGGGTTTAGCCGGTCTCGCCCCTCATGCTTTCGACGCCATCTTTTCGATCTCCGTCCTGGAACATGTTCCACCTGATGTTCTCCCGTCGTGCTTCGACGCGATCAACGAATTTCTTTCACCAGACGGCGCGTCAATTCATTGCTTCGATTACATCCTTCAAGGTCAGGGTGAGACCTACGACCTGGGTCATGCCCAAAGAATCCTCGCGGAACAGGATCGTCTTATCGGGCGCCAGGAAAGCGGCAGCTTCGAAGAGCTCCTGCAACGTCTCCGCGGGGACGTCGAAACTTTTTTTCTCGCTCCTCAAGGACACCACCATTGGCGAGGCGGACGCGAATATTCGGACTTCCCGTTTCGCAAGGTCGTCTCAATCCAATCGATCGCCCGGCGGATTGCTGATTGAGCGAACCTGACTGGGGCAATCTCTGCGCCCTAAGGTTCTATCAAGCTCTTAACCGGCAGATATTGAGTTTGCGGATTCCCGGAAATCGCGAGTTGGCCTGATTGATTGTCGCCAGCCACAAATACGGCGCGATCTGTGTAGCGAACCATTGCGCTAAAGTTACCGCATGCGGCGAGATCAACTATATCCGTCATTCCATCCGGCCCACTGCCCATTGGAGCCGGAGGATATTGAGCGACGGCGGCAGAACCATTGCCGAGTTGGCCATAGCCATTGTATCCCCACCCGTAGACGTTCCCATCGACAGCGCTGTGAGCGATGCAGTGAGCCGATCCCGCGGCAATCAGGTCAATGCCACCTGGTCCTACCGCAAAAGGAGTAGCGACAGATAAAGCACCGCCGGGCGCAATACCCAGCTGCGAGAAGTCATTGCTTCCCCAGCCGTAGACCTGCCCATTTCTGGCTAATGCGATGCAGAAGCCGGATGAACCGCACGCGACCTGGCTAATACCGATCAAAGGAGTGCTCGCATTGTTAGCCCCTACCTGAACAACCTGAACCGGAAAAGCACTGTCTACCGTTTCGCCGTTCCCTAAATTCCCATTGGCACCAGCTCCCCAGGTCCAGACAGTTCCATCGGCATCGATGGCAGCCATGGTTCCACCACCTATGGCTATTGATACTATGCCAGTGAGGAAATCGTTTTCGCTCGCGCTCCTTTTTACCCGGCCCGGAACGAAACGGTCGACCGTTGTGCCATCCCCGAGCCGGCCATTCCAGTTGACTCCCCATGTCCAGACCTGGCCTTCGGTGTCAATCATGGCATAACAGCCGGTGCCGACAGCTATTGCATGTTTACCCAGCCGCGAAGGGGTCACCGCTTTGGACACAGGCACCATCACTGGACTGGTAATGTTCCCACCGGTCCCGCCATTGCCTCTCGCTCCGTATTGGTTCGAACCCCATGCCCAAACCGTGCCGTCACTCTTCACTCCGAGCGACGAATAATCGGACGCTGCAACCTCTGTTACCGCTAACTGGTCAAAGGCAACCGTGGTTGGCCCGGAGGGCGACGTATCTCCGTTCCCAAGCTGCGCCGAAGAATTCTGGCCGGCAGCTGTGGCACTCCTGTTTACTAGCACAACCAAATGCTGCATACCTGCCGCCGGCTTCGCCACCGTTCCTCGGCCTTCCGCACGGCCGCTGCCGATGTAATGGTAGACGGCTGCTTCCAATCTTGCCGGGCCCACGACTCCGACCCCGACATCCGGATTCAGGTCCAGGTATTGCGAAGGCGAAAAGGTCTTCGACCCCCGCAGGCCAAGTCGAATACCTTGGGTTAGCCAGTGGTTTCGGGTGGCCGGTTCAGTCGGCAGGGCTGACTCCAATCCGTTGATGGTTCGATAGTCGCGCCAATCATAAACTTCCGGGTCGAGCGCGGGAAACAGAGCGTGGAGGTTACCGAGGGTGGTCTTAACCTGCTCCAAGTTACCGATCACGAGATAGACCCGATCCTGCTGTGGGTACCACCCGGGGCCGTTGAAGCTATCGTAATGATCGATCGTGCCGATATGCACGCTCGCAAAATTGGGATCAGGCTGGGAGGGATTGTTCGGATCGGGATAAGCCGGATTGGGAGGAACAACGAACCACCAGTTAACGCTGCCGGGATTACGATATGGCTGCAGCAATTCAGGTGAATACCATCCGAGGGCATTGCTGCCGTCAGCGGTGGATGCGATCTTGATGCGATCATCTTCACCGGCCAGGGCCCGGAGCTTGCGATAGGTCTTTGAAACCACGTCCCACGATCCAACCGTAGAAAACTCGTAGTTCAGGACCGCGGTCGGATTGTTAATACCCTTTTGGACGACCTCGGGAATGAAAACGTCGGTGAGATACTCGATCACGTTCGGGGCGGGCGAGCCAACGGTGACCTGCTTATGGACCTGGTAGTTGGATAACGGGGTCGTGTATGGCGTCACCGGGAACCATTGCGACGGGTCACCGCACGCGTCGTTCACCGAAGGGTTCGGAACAAAGTTCTTATAGTACCACGCCATTTGGGTGGTCGACTCCAGGTGGTTGCCGTTCGCGGTGAGGGACAATAACTTACTGGTAGTGGTAGGTTGATTTCCGTCCTCAAGGCTGCCGGACTCGTAGGGGTTGTAGCAGATGTACCGATTAAAGAATTGGTAGTTAGGTGATAACTGCCGTCCATGGTCCCAGTTATTAATGAACTCCTTGTTGCCCCACTTGAGCGATGAAACCGCGCCGCCAAATTGACTCGAAGTACTAATGGTGAGCGGTTGCCCGAAAGCGCTGCCGTTAATCGTCGCGTTGCCGTTAACCTGGGCCCGAATAACAGGCGCCAGGCAGAAGAACAGACCTGTCGCGGCGATGACAGGGTTACGCTGAAGAAATCGCATGGCGCCTAGTTGATTTGGTAAGCCTCAACAAGCCCAACCCCGGTGGTGTTGTTTTTGCCGCGGACAATCGCGGTGTAATTCCCCGGTGATAGCTGGCTCAAAACCGCTGCTTCGCGCGGATCGTTCGGAGGTATCCCTGTCGCCTGAATATCAGACGCGTTCCCTGCCTGTTGCCAATCATCGTTAATTGCAATTCTCGCGCCCTGTCCGTTGAACAGCTCAAGCGTGGTATCGGTCAGGGCGTTGGACACTCCAAACGGAAGCAAGCTCGGCCCGATCGCGCGAAAGAGGACATTCGTCGTCCCAGTCCCGACGATGATCGTTCCGCCAATCAGGACGCTATCGCCCTTATCGACAAAGCCGCGGGTGGCAATGTTAGAAAGTTTCGAATCAACGGTGCCGTCGAGATCGTAAAGCTCGACCAGGCCCACGCCGGTGGTCCGCCCCTTTCCGCTTAGAATGACGGTGTAGGCGCCCGGATCAAGGGTCTTTACCACACCCGATTCGTAGTCGTTGCGCGGCGGAATCGTCGTCGCCTTGAGCTCATTCTCCTGGCTGTCTCTCCAATTGTCGGTCGCGATGAGCGTACTGGACGAGTCGTGCAACTCGAGAACCGGGTCGGCGAGGTGTGAGAGTACCGGCAAGGTCGGGCCGAGGCCCCGGATCAACACTTTTTTTGCCTGCGAACCGGTAATGATGAATCCGGCAATTAAGACATTGCCATCGGTGCCTACCGCCAGCCTCGTGGAAATGTTCGCGAGCCGGATGGCAGGCGCGCCCTGGGCGAAGGCATCGACCGCCACGAGGCCATGAACAAAAAGCAGAGTGACGGCCGCGCAAATGCCTCGGCCTAGCTGTGAAAAACGGCTGCGAGCTGACGGGACAGAGCGAAGCACGCGCGTCATTTACGCGATTATAGAAATAAATCCAGCGAAATCGCGCTCCGCTCCCACGAATCTCGCCTCAAATCAAAGCGACGGCGATGGGTCCTTTGTATTGAGCCGATACAGCTTCACGGCTTTCGCATCCAATCCCCAGGCCGAGAGCCGCGCCCCTTTCGGCACTGCTGCAACTGGAAACTCCGCGCTCCACCCACTCCAGACCTGTTCTCGATTCTTGAGAACGCGAGCGACGTCGGGTCGTGGGACTACCGCATTCGAAAGAGCGAACGCTATCCACTCGCCCCGCTCGTCTTCATAAGCGAGAACGACACAATCGGCCGGCCGATCATTCGAAGGCGCGGCCGCCCAACCCCATGCCGAAGCTTTGCCTTCGTGAACCGAGATTCCGTCGAGCCACCCCGAAGGTTCGCCGCTCAGATCAGCATGGCGCAGATCGCTGATGCGGGTGGTGCGAACCAACGGCGTCCGCAACATGTGGAGGCGATCGAGAGCGGCTGATCGTTGCTGGACCTGCCACGGTCTCGGAAAATTTCCGGCCTGGATCGTCTTCGAAGTATCGAGGACCTGGCTGAAAAGGACACCGCCGTTACCCATTCTAGCCGCAGCCGACCGCCACTGAAATGAGGCCACCGACGCTGCCGCACACACGAGATAAAGAGTGAAATAAGCTCCACCAGTAATGGCGATTCCGCCGTAAATTGCAGCGCGAAGATCGCGCCGCGGTGTTGCGGCAAGCATGTCCTTACAAAGGACACTTGCGAAGCCGATCAGCCCGACCACGCCGTATAGCGAGAACGCCACATAACGCGACTCGAGCGCCTGCGCGACTCCCCATTCAATCCGGCCGAGGGCCGCGAGACATCCGCTCGCAATCGAGTAAGTGGCTAGCGCGAGCCAGGGCATCACCCGACGGCAATATTCGGCGTTCCGACACCGGAAGATCGAGTGACCAATCGCACCGGCATATCCGGTTAAAACGACAATGCCGACGGCGATCGAGGACGACAAAGGATTTGCAAAGCCTGCACGCGCGAGGCCTGAGCCGAGGAACGCTGCGAGGTACTTGATGTAATCCGTGAAAGGCTTTGAAGGCGCGAAAGGAGGCAGGTCCTGCGGCGAATGAAAGCCCCAGAAATAAATAACGGCGCATATTGCGGACGCTAGCCACCACCAGCCAAACCAACGCAACTCCTTGCGTCCTGCGCCCATCGCAAACACCGCCGGAAAAGTCAGGCCCCAGATGAGAAGGCCGTTAGGCAGGCTGAAGCTCGCCAACACGGCAAGACCCAGGCAAAGCCAAAACTTCGCGGCGATCGAGGCTCTCCCGAGGAGGACGCACAGCCCCCAGACCACGCAAAGCGCCGGGATAAAGGATGGAAAGCCGGAAGCCAACAGCCAAAGCTCATGCTGCGCCGGCGAAAAAATCAGGGGTAACGCCAGCAGGATCGCCACCGCGGAAGCGCGCGAGGAGATACCGGAGTATCTGAGGAGTCGGTAGATTCCGAGCGCGATCAGACAGCAGATCAAAACGCTAAACATCATCGCGACCCGACTGTCCCAATGCTTGGCCACCGAGAACAAAAGAAAGAACAGTTTCGGGAAAAAAGTGCGCGCTTCCTGTTGTTGTTCGAAGAGCTGCCCGAACGTCAGGTGGTGTTCGTGCGCATCCGTCACGATCGGCACCATCTCCCAGTCATCGAGGAGCGGGATCGGAACGGAATAACGGAGAACGAGCAGAACAATAGCGAGGACGGGAACCGCGGCGATAGCGACGAGGAGCGCTCCGCCGATTGTGAGGCGATGCTGCTGTCGCGGAACCGGCGTTAATGAATCGTCGCTCAAGATTAATGCCCGCCCTCCGTATTTCACCCCGGAGAAAGGTGACGACAGACGCGAGCGGGGCCGATTCTAGCCGTGACAATTAGTGCGTCAATAGCGCGTCCGCGGAAGCTTGACACCACTTGGTCGACTTCTAATTTCAATCCATCCAGCGGCCCAACGCCTGGACTGTCCCAAGCCTGTGACCGCTTTCTCTTCCTTTCACCGCTCTTCTGTCGGCAAAAAAATGATCGTCGCGTTAACCGGCGTGGTCCTGATCGCTTTTGTCGTCGGCCATCTTCTTGGAAACCTCCAGATTTTCCTCGGGCCCGATTGGATAAACTCCTACGCTGAACACCTGCGCGAGCTCGGTCCCCTTCTCTGGGTTATCCGCGCTTTTCTGCTCCTGAACGTGCTCATCCATATCTTCTTCACGATTAGCCTTGCGATTGATAATCGGCGGGCGCGCCCGGTCGGTTATCGCAGGAAGGAACACGTGAAAGCGACATTTGCGTCACGCTCGATGGCACTGAGCGGCCTCATCGTCCTCGCTTTCATCCTCTATCACCTTGCCCACTTCACGGTGCGCGTGACCGATCCTCGTTTCCTTCTCTTGAAAGCCGATCCGCTCAATCGCTACGACGTTTACTCGATGATGGTTTACGGCTTTCAGAACTATTTTGTGTCGGGCTTTTACATCCTCGGGATGTTTCTCCTCGCCCTCCATCTCAGCCACGGCACTTCGAGTTTTTTCCAGTCGCTCGGTTTGAACGATAAAAAATTAACGCCTCGCTTGGCGACCGCGGGGCGAATTTTCGCGTGGCTCATTTTTGCTGGCTACACTTCGATTCCGGTCGCCGTTCTTCTTCATCTTGTGAATCCGGCCCAGCAATTATGATCGGGACACTCGATGCCCGGATCCCGCATGGTCCGCTCGCTCAGAAGTGGACGACCCACAAGGATCACGCCCGCCTCGTTGCCCCGAACAATCGGCGCAAGTTCGACATCATCGTCGTGGGGAGCGGCCTCGCCGGCGGTTCGGCGGCGGCCACTCTCGGCGAGTTGGGTTATAACGTTAAATGCTTTTGTTATCAGGATAGCCCGCGTCGCGCCCACTCGATCGCAGCCCAGGGCGGAATCAACGCGGCAAAAAATTACCAGAACGATGGCGACAGCGTCTTTCGGTTGTTCTACGACACGATCAAAGGCGGTGACTTTCGCTCGCGCGAAGCAAACGTCTATCGGCTTGCCGAAGTCAGTAATCTCATCATCGACCAGTGCGTCGAGCAGGGCGTTCCATTCGCGCGCGAATACAGCGGACTTCTTGCGAACCGTTCCTTCGGTGGAGCTCAGGTATCCCGCACCTTTTACGCGCGCGGCCAGACTGGACAGCAGCTTCTGCTCGGTGCCTACCAGGCGCTTTGCCGGCAAATTGCCGCGGGCGCGGTCGAAATGTTTCCGCAAACCGAAATGCTCGACCTCGTTCTCGTGGATGGCCACGCCAAAGGCATTATCACGCGCAGCCTGGTTACCGGAAAAATAGAAGCGCACGCCGGTGACGCCGTTGTCCTGGCGACGGGCGGTTATGGGAATGTCTTCTATCTTTCGACGAACGCGCGCGGGTGCAACGTGACTGCCACCTATCGCGCTTACAAGAAGGGCGCGCTCTTCGCGAACCCTTGCTTCACCCAGATCCATCCGACGTGTATCCCCGTGGCTGGCGAGAACCAATCGAAGCTCACCCTGATGTCGGAATCGCTCCGTAATGATGGACGGGTCTGGGTTCCCAAATTGCCGAAAGACTCGCGGCCGCCAGTCCAAATTCCCGAAGCGGAGCGCGATTATTATCTGGAACGCAAGTATCCGAGCTTCGGCAATCTTGCGCCGCGCGATATCGCGTCCCGGGCTGCGAAGGAAGCTTGCGACGACGGGCGCGGCGTGGGCGAAAGCGGCCGCGGCGTTTACCTTGATTTCAGCGACGCGATCGCGCGGCTCGGCGAAAGCACAATCCGCGAACGCTACGGGAATCTCTTTCACATTTACGAAAAGATCACCGGTGAAAACGCCTATAAGCGTCCGATGCGAATCTATCCCGCCGTCCATTACACAATGGGCGGGCTGTGGGTGGACTATAACCTGATGAGCAACGTTCCCGGTCTGCACGTGATCGGAGCCCCGTGGCTGACTCACCGTGCCTCGGGGAGCTTGTACGGAATGGTCAGCGACGCGGACCGGCTCGCCGCCTCCCTCGCCGGCGTCTGCACCCGCGCCGCGGCCTAGTCACTTCTCTTCGCTGGGCTCGTCCTCTTCCTGAGCCTCGTCGCCTTCCTGCTGCTCGTCTCCGCCGCGCAAGCTGATGTAGTGCTGGGCCGCCCCGGCGGCCGCGCCGAGTACCGCGCCCGCCGCA
>JBJMXC010000138.1:0-4321 GCA_045809825.1 Chthoniobacterales bacterium
GGGCCAGAAGAAAAAATATTTTGCTGATGCTGCTGAGCGGAAACGGGATGTTCATAAAATTCGATGACCGTGGGTTGGAAGTAGGTGCGCGGACTCCTTTCGATACGAGAGAGCGCGTCCGACCAACAAGCCTTTTCGGTCCGCAGCTGCGTCTTAGGCGAAAACCAGCTTCAATCCCGCGATCGTCAGCACGACGGCCAACAGCCGTTTGATGACGATGTGATTGAACCGCCAGCTTCCGAAGTAAGAGCCGGCCGCGCCGCCTGCGACCGCCGCTGCCACCAAAATCAAGGCGAACGAAGGAAGGTTTTTCGTGCTGCTGATATTTCCAGCCAACCCAGCGACTGAATTCACCAGGATGAAGAGCGCGGAGGTTGCGGCCACCGATTTCGTGCGTGCCCATCGCATCAGGAGCAAAAGGGGAGTGAGAAAAATGCCGCCGCCAGTTCCGGTCAGGCCGGCCAATAATCCGAGCGCGCCGCCGGCAAAGATAGCGACGATACGGTGCGGTTCGCGGTCTATGGTATCGTTCGCCGGCCGGAAGAGAAACAGCGCGGCAGAAGCAAGAAGCACAACGCCGACGAGAATCTTGAACGTGTGCGCCGGCAGATTCGTGTATCCGCCAACGAACGCCATCGGCACCGCGAGGACCGCGAACGGCCAGAACAAGCGCCACGAAAAATGACCCGCCCGCCAGAATTGCCACGTCCCGATGGAAGCCACCAAAATGTTAAGGACAAGCGCCGCCGGTTTGATCACGCCGGGGGCGAGCCCGAACAACGTCATTACGGCTATATAGCCGGACGCACCGGCATGGCCGACACTCGAATAGAGAAACGCCACGACCAGGATCGCGAGCGCAAGCAGGATAATGTTTTCGGGCATTGCGCGGCGCAGTTTCTTCTCAAGCTGGTTTTTCGCCGAGCTCGATTATTTCGAACCGGACCAGGTCGCTCCAGTTCTCGGCCCATTGAGCGAACAGCGACGGGTCGTCCGTTTCCATCAATTGGAAACAACGATTCCCTTCCTTCTCGAGCCAGCTATCGATGTAAACCAAGCCGTCGGGGAGCATCCGGCCCTTCCGGCGGGCCCGTTCGTAAACTTTGTCTCTCGCACCGGGCCCAAAGTGCTCAATGACCATGAAATGCATAGCTGTGGATAGCGAGAATGTCTCGCACGGCAAAGGTTCAAAACCCCTGTGCGTCCCATTCAAGCACGGGAACATGGCGCGCAATGCGATCGAGAAGGGCGCGGTGGGTTTGCTCAGGCACGGCGACCCGGGACCAATGCCATTCGATGAAGAGGTGGGCGACGCGGCGAAGAAGCCCGTCGCGCAGCAATTTTTCAAGGATGGCATATTCTGCGCCTTCGACGTCGAGCTTAAGGATAATGTAATCGAGCACGCTGGTGTGCTGCCGCAGCCAACGACTGAGATTGACCGTTCGCACCTGGATCGGATTTTCGATGTCGAGCACCCCGAAGCCGCCGTTGTCTCGGGTGAGTTTGTTACGAAAGAGAGTGCTGCCATCGCCGTCCTCGCGGTCCAGATAAAGAGAAGCGGCGCCGTCGTGGTCAGAGAGGGCCGCCTCGATAAGCTGGTGCTTCGGCATGTCCGCATAGGCTTGTGCGTAGACCGGGTTCGGCTCGAACGTGACAATGCGGAAGCGCATCTGCGGATCGAATTCTTTCCGAAACCGACGAACTGATGAACCGTCGTGGCCGCCACCATCGAGGAAGAGATGCCGGCGAAGCGGGATTCGACTGCGGTAAAGCACGGCGAGGAAAAGTAAGAGCGAATAATCAGGAAGAAAAAGTAAAACAATTTTTGACCCAGCGAGGAATCGGAAAAGCTTGCCGCGATCGCGCGCTTGCATCCTATTCCATGCGTGACAAGCGGATTGCGCCTCGGGGTTAACATCGATCATGTGGCGACGCTGAGGCAGGCGCGTTATGCGACGATGCCCGAATCGAAAAACGTCGAACCGGACCCGATCGCGATCGCGGGAATTTGTGAACGCGCGGGAGCGCACGGGATCACGGCCCACTTGCGCGCAGACCGCCGCCACATGCAGGACCGCGACATCGAGCGCTTGCGTGATTCAATCGTGACAAAGCTCAACCTGGAGCTTGGGAACACGCCCGAGATCGTGGACATCGCGCTCCGGATCGTGCCGGATGAAGTTTGTCTCGTCCCGGAGAAACGCCAGGAGGTGACCACCGAGGGAGGCCTCGATGTTGTCGCGCAGAAGAAGGAGCTGGCCACGACGGTAAAACGATTTCAAGCAGCCGGTGTGCGCGTGAGTTTATTCATCGACCCGATGCTGGAACAAGTCGACGCCGCGGCTGAGCTCGAAGCGGAGATGATCGAGTTGCATACCGGCAAACTCGCGAACGCGTTCGCGGACACCATCATGAAGCAGGAGCTCGAACGTTTGCGCAGTGCCGCCGATGCCGCGCATTCTTCAAAGCTGCAGGTAAACGCCGGGCACGGAATCAACTATCGTAACATGAAGTTGATCCACAAAATCCCGCACCTGGCGGAGCTGAACATCGGGCACTCGATCGTGGCGCGTTCGGTGTTCGTTGGATTCGAGACGGCCGTGAAGGAGATGTTGGGATCGATGGAGAATTACAAACGATGAATTCAGATTTGGTAGGGCGAGACTCCGTCGAGCCGCTGACAACGCGTTCAGCAGACGGCTCGACAGAGTCTAGCCCTGCCGAAGGGGGCGTTCCATCTGTATGAGCGTTGTCGGCATCGGCGTAGATCTCGTCGAAAATGCGCGGATTCAGCATTCGTTGGATCGGTTTGGAGATCGGTTTTTGCATCGCGTGTTTACGGAAGGAGAAATCACGTATTCACAATCTATGAAATTTCCGGCGCGACATCTGGCGGCGCGGTTCGCGGCGAAGGAGGCGGTCTCGAAGGCCTTTGGAACCGGCATAGGGAAGGCGATGGGCTGGAAGGACATTGATGTCCGCCGAAAGGAAAGCGGTGAGCCCTACGTGGTGCTCGAGGGTGGCGCCAAGAACTTGGCGGAAGAACGAAAAGTTTCGAAGGTGCTGATCACGCTCAGTCATACCGAGAACCACGCGATGGCCGTGATCGTGCTGGAGTCGTTGTAGCTTCCGCTGTCGCAGGAGAGGTGGCCGCTACAATGCGGACGACCGCGCAGGGTACAATGGTCACTGCGCGCAATCTTCGAGGGCGTCAGGATCGCCGCGCAAGGTCGCGAGGGCTTCGCCGACGAAATGGAGCGAGCCGGCAATGAGGATCGGATCCGAGGCAGCGCGAGCCGCGACTAACGCATCAGGGACGGCTGATACAATGGAGTAGGGGAGTAATGGAGTAATGGAGGAAATTACGGTCGCGAGGACTTCGGGCGGTTGAGCGCGTTCGGAGCGAATCGTGGGAAGGATTGCGCTCGAGGCGATGGGCGCAAGCGCGCGCCAAATAGCGGCGATGTCTTTGTCCCGAAGAACGGCGAGGAGAATCGTTGCGCGTTGATCGGCGAATTGTTCCCGCCAGGTCGTCGCGAGAATTTCAGCGCCGGCGGCGTTGTGGGCGCCGTCGATGACGATCCGTTCGTCCCAGCGCTGAAAGCGCCCGGGCCATTGCACATTCGCCAAGCCGCGAACGATGGCGTCGTCGGAAACTTCGATGTTGCCGGCGCGAAGAGCAGCCATAGCCAAGGCGGCATTTTGCTGTTGATGGGCGCCGGACAGCGCGAGCTCGCTGGCGCTATAGGATTCGGAGACGAACGTCAGCCGCGCAGCGCACTCGGTAGCTCGGGCGCGGATCACTTTCTCGGCGGCCGGCAACTGGTGCGCGGACACGACTGGAATCGTCGCTTTGATGATGCCTGCTTTTTCGGCGGCAATTTCCTCGAGCGTGTTCCCCAACCACTTTTGATGGTCGTAAGCGATCGGCGTGATGACCGACACAGCCGGCGTAAGCGCGTTAGTCGCATCCAATCGTCCACCGAGGCCCGTCTCGAGCACGATCAGCTCGCAGTCCCATTTCTTGAAATGGTCCAGCGCCAGCGCGGTCGTGATCTCAAAAAAAGTCGGATGCGGGTCCCAGTTCGCAACGGTATTTCGAATAGTCGTTAGGCCGCGCGCGACTTCATGTTCCTCGATCATCACGCCATCGACGCGGATCCGTTCACGATAGGTGACGAGGTGAGGCGAGGTATACAGACCGGTTCGATAGCCGTCCGCGCGACAGATGGAATCGATCATCGCACAGACCGAGCCCTTCCCGTTCGTGCCGGCGACATGGATGACGCGCTGGTTCGCGGGAACACCGAGGTCGTGAAGA
>JBJMXC010000139.1:0-4911 GCA_045809825.1 Chthoniobacterales bacterium
AACAATCGTGCTCGCTTTCGGTACGGAGGAGAAATCCGTTCAAACCCTGGTATTGCCGCATCGTGGCAATCCGATCGAGCCGCCCCGTAAACATTTTGTGGACGTAACCTTGATGGCTGACGTCGAAGACAAACTTGTCCTTTGGCGTGTCGAAGACTCGATGGAGCGCGATCGTTAATTCCACCACCCCGAGGTTCGGCCCGAGGTGGCCGCCGGTCTGGGAAAGCACTTTGATCAATTCATCGCGCACTTCCTGCGCGAGCTGCGGCAGATCCTGTTCCTCCAGCGCTTTGATGTCCGCCGGCGACCGCACCCCGTCCAATAACCGCCGCGCGGCCACTGGCTCAGAAGAGTCTGATTTCTTCATCCTTTGTTGCTCCTGTTTCTTCTCGTGTCGGGATCGCTTCCTTTTCGGTCGCGGGCTCAAAATCTTTCACGACCGGTTTTCCCGCGTTATTGCGCGTAATAATTTCGATCCGCTGTTCCGCGCTGGCCAGGCGTTCCTGGCAGACCTTGACCAGCTTCATCCCTTCTTCGTAGCGAACGATCAATTCTTCCAGCATCATTTTGCCGGACTCCATCTGGTCGACGATTTCCTCAAGCCGATCCATGGCCCCCTCGAAATGCAATGGGGCCTCAGCCTTTTTTGGGGCGGAAGACATGTCTGGAGAAATTAACACTAGGCGGCGGGGATAAAAGCGCGACTTCTGGCAGAATGGTGGGTTTGATAGCTGGCGGCACGGGCGTAGGGGGCTGGCCAAAGTTAGCAAACCTGCACCTATGAATTGGTTCAATAATTGCTCGGTTTTTATCCCGGATTCGTTCGCCAATTCTGCCCGGTTGCGCTGCTTCCGGCGGGACCGACAACCAAAATGAGACGCTTCTTTTCACGCGCGGGATGGGCTGCGGCAACTGCTCTCTTTTTCACCCTGCTCCCCGAAAGCGCTTTCGCCATTTCCGGCGCGGTCAATCTCTCGACCCGCATGGTGGTTCAGACCGGCGACAATGTTTTGATTGGCGGCTTTATCGTTTATGGCAGCGGCCAGAAGAAGATCGCCGTTCGCGCCATGGGGCCATCTCTACCGGTTGCGGGAAAGCTCAGCGACCCGCTGGTGGAATTGCACGACGCCACCGGTGGTGTCGTTGCCTCGAACGATAACTGGCGGACCACCCAACAGGATCTCCTCATCGCTACGGGACTCGCACCCGCCAACGATCTCGAAGCGGCCTTAATTGCAACGATCAATCCCGGCGCCTACACCGTTGTCGTCAAAGGCGTCAACAACGCCACCGGCGTCGGGCTTATGGAAATTTACGACCTCGATCCAGACGGCTCGCCCGCCCGGCTCGCAAACATTTCCACGCGCGGAAACGTGCTCGCCGGCGACAATGTCATGATCGGCGGCTTCATCGTCCGCGGCGACACGAGCAAGCGAATGCTGGCCCGCGCAAGAGGCCCGTCGTTGTTTTTGAACGGGGTTCCGATCGCTGGCCGGCTTGCGGATCCGGCTATGGAAATGCGGGACGCCAATGGCGCCCTGATCAAGGCGAACGACAATTGGCGGACCGACCAGCAGGCGGAAATCGCCGCCAGCACGATCGCACCTACGGACGATAAAGAGCCCGCTGTTGTCGCCACGCTCGTGCCGGGGAATTACACCACGATCGTCAGCGGCGTTAACAACACAACTGGCATCGCGCTCGTGGAAATGTATGACCTCGATCAACCCCCGAGCGCAGACGGCTCCACGCTGTATATCACAGAGTTGCGGCCGCAAGGGGCAGCCACTTCGCAAGGTTCGGGCACGGCCACTCTTCGCCTCGCCGCGGATGGCAAGTCGGCCACGATTTCTTACAACTATTCAAACCTGACCGGCCCGATCACCGGCATGCATGTCCACGCCGCCGACGGCACTATCCTGTTCGATATCGACGCCGCGACTCCCCAGCCGGACGGCAGCCTAATCTGGGTCTTTGGGCAGGTTGGGAATTTCAGCGCGGCCGACATCCTGAACCTGATCAGGGGCGGCCAGACCTATGTGAACATTCATACGGCGCTCTACCCCAGCGGCGAAATAAAAGGCTTTTTCAATTTGTCGACCGGCGCGCAAACCGCGCCCGTTCCGTCGCCACCGCCAGCGCTTCCCGCCGGAACTCCGACCGTCGCGGCGGCGGGGCGTTTCCTTTCCCAGGCCACATTTGGCGCGACTGACGCATTGATCAGCCAGGTTCAAAGCCAGGGGTACGACGCATTCCTCAACGCGCAGTTCGCCGCACCAATGACGTCGCACCTTGCCTTCGTGGATGCGGCCTTCGCGGCCTTACCGAGTCCGTCGCCAAGTCCGTCCGCGACGCCGAACCAGCCAACCCTGACGATGACGAACGACGCTTGGTGGACCAGCGCGATCTCCGGCCAGGACCAGTTGCGGCAACGCGTCGCGTTTGCCTTGAGCGAAATTCTCGTCGTCTCAATCAATAGCGCCGGCCTGGGCAACCGGCCCTTCGCACTGCCAGCCTATTACGACGTGCTCGTGCGCGATGCGTTTGGAAATTACCGGCAGCTTCTCGAGGACATCACGCTCAACCCCGCCATGGGCGCGTACCTCAACATGCTGCAGAACGACAAGGCGGACGCCTCGAAGGGAACTTTGCCTAACGAGAACTATGCCCGGGAACTGATGCAATTGTTTTCCATCGGGCTTTACAACCTGAATGTCGATGGAAGTCTGACCCTGAGCTCGAGCGGGTTTCCGATCGCGACATATGACCAGAACGCGATCCTGGGGACCGCCGCCGTCTTGACGGGCTGGACCTACGCGCAGCCCGGCGTCGGCAATCCTGTCTTTTTCCCCGGCGCAGCGAGGCTGAGTTGGCGCGATCCGATGATTAACATCGCGAGTCATCATCAGACCGACGCAAAAACCATTCTAAACGGCGTCGCGCTTCCGGCGAATCAAACAGCGGCGCAGGATTTGAAGACGACACTCGACACCATTTTCAATCATCCGAACGTCGGGCCGTTCGTTTGCCGGCAGCTTATCCAGAGACTCGTCACAAGTAATCCGAGCCCGGGATATCTTTATCGCGTCGTCTCGGTATTCAACGACAACGGCCAGGGCGTGCGCGGCGATCTGAAGGCGGTCGTGCGCGCCATCCTCATGGATTACGATGCGCGCGTCGGCTTCCCCACGGCCCAGGGCGCGGGACACGAACGTGAGCCCGTTGTCCGCCTCACGAATTTACTCCGCGCATTCAATGCCACTTCGCCCAGCGGCAAATATTCGGTTCGAAACGCCTACGCAAACTTTGAGGAGGAAGCAATGCATTCGCCAACCGTATTCAATTTCTTCGGTCCGGATTATTCTGCCCCCGGGGCGATCGCGACCGCGGGGTTGAAGAGCCCCGAGTTCGAGATCACGACGGACACGACCGTGATCTCGATCGCGAATTACTTGCGCACATCGATCTATGGCTCCCTCGGCCCGGCGAGCGACCGAATCACTCTGAATCTTGCGGCCGAGCAAAGCCGCGCTTCCGACCCAGCCGGACTGGTCGACCATCTGAACTCGCTGCTCATGGCCGGCGGCATGTCCTCCGGTACGCGCAATATCCTCATTAACGCGGTGACCCAAATTCCGGCTGCGAGCACGCTCGAACGCGTTCGGACCGCGATCTATCTCGTCATCAATTCGCCGGAATTCGTCGTCGACAAATAAATATGACTTCGCCCACCCGCCGGACCTTCATTCGCCAGGCTGCCTGTGCCGCGCTCACGACCACCGGGATCCTGAACACGATCTTCGATCTGCGCCGCCTGAGCGCCGCGCCTCTCGACACGAGCGATTACAAGGCGCTGATTTGTCTCTTCCTTTTCGGCGGCAACGATGCCAACAACGTGATCGTTCCACACGACAATAGCGGTTACGCCTCCTATGCGGCCGCGCGCGGCATCCTCGCGGTTCCGCAGTCGGCGCTCCTGCCCTTGACCCTGCAAAATGGCGATGGCCGTGATTTCGCGTTCCATCCGAGCCTCGCGGAGCTGCAGGCTCTTTTTAATCAGGGCAAGCTCGGCGTCGTCGCGAATGTCGGCACACTGGTGGCGCCGGTTACCCGCGCGCAATACCTGGCGGGTGGCGCCGCCGTGCCGCCGCAACTTTTTTCCCACGCCGATCAATCCGTGCAGTGGCAAACCTCGGTCCCCGACGTGATTTCGAAAACCGGCTGGGGCGGCCGATTAGCCGACATGATGCAGTCTCTTAACACTGGCTCGAAAATTTCCCTCAATATCTCCATCGCCGGCACGAACACGTTTGAAGTCGGCAACACGGTTCTGCCCTATGTCGTTTCGCCGACCGGAAGCGTGGGTCTTGCTGGGTTCGACGGAAGCGCGAACGCCAACGTGCGCCTCCAGGCATTCAAGGACCTGCTTGCCTTGCCGCACAACAATCTTTTCGAACAGGCCTATGCGGACACCGTTTCGCGCTCGATCGCCGCGAATGACCTGCTGACTTCCGCACTTGCCGGGATTCCCGCGTTCCAAACAGTTTTTCCCGCTACCAGCCTCGGCCAGCAGTTGAACATGATCGCGAAACTCATCGCGGCGCGAAGCAACCTGAGCATGAAACGCCAAATCTTCTTCTGCTCCGTCGGGGGATACGATACGCATGGCGACCAATTGGCTGGGCAGGCGGGTCTGCTCTCGGAGTTGAGTCAGGGGTTGAATGCTTTTTACAACGCCACGGTCGAGCTCGGTGTGGCCTCGCAAGTGACAACCTTCACCGCGTCCGATTTCGGTCGCACCTATCCGACGAACGGTTCCGGCTCCGATCACGGGTGGGGGAGCCACCAGTTCGTCCTTGGCGGTGCCGTTCAGGGCGGCAGGTTGTTTGGCACATTTCCTACCCTCGCCGT
>JBJMXC010000140.1:0-12342 GCA_045809825.1 Chthoniobacterales bacterium
ACAAAATTACCCTACAAAAACCACTACCGAAATAAAGCATTCCTGAAGGAAGTGACCGATTCGCAGGGCGCCATCATTTTGTTCATCGACGAGCTGCACACTATCGTCGGAGCGGGTGCGGCGGAAGGGTCCGTCGACGCGTCGAACCTGTTGAAGCCGCAGCTCGCGCGCGGCGAGCTCCGCACGATCGGCGCGACGACGCTCGATGAGTATCGCAAATACATCGAGAAAGACGCCGCGTTGGAGCGGCGCTTCCAACCCGTCATGGTCAATGAGCCGTCGGTCGAAGACACGATCGCGATTCTGCGCGGGTTGAAGGAGCGCTACGAAGTCCATCACGGGGTCCGGATTCAGGACGCCGCTTTGGTGGCGGCGGCCGTCTTGTCCCACCGCTATATCAGTGACCGGTTCCTTCCGGATAAGGCCGTCGACCTCGTGGATGAAGCGGCTTCACGGCTCAAGATCGAGCTCGATTCGATGCCCACAGAAATCGACGTGATCGAGCGCGAGATCATGCAGCACGAGATGGAGCGGCAGGCGCTCAAGAAAGAGAAGGACGCGGCGAGCAAGGAGCGGCTCAAGAACATCGAGAAGGAATTGGCCGAGCTGAAGGAGAAGTCCTCGGGATTGAAAGCGGAATGGCAAAAGGAGAAGTCGGTCATCGATGATCAGCGCAAGCTCAAGGAAGAGCTCGACCAGGCGCGGACAGAATTGGAGCGGGCGCAACGCCGGGGCGAGCTGGCCAGCGCGAGTGAGCTGCAATACGGCCGCATTCCAGAGCTGGAGAAGAAGCTGCGCGACGTCGAGGAGAAGATCAAAGAGGGGGGAAATCGTTTGTTGCGCGAGGAAGTCACGGAGGAGGACATCGCCCAGGTCGTATCGAGCTGGACGCACATTCCCGTCTCGCGACTACAAGAGGGTGAGCGTGAGAAACTGATCCGACTCGAGGACCATTTGCACGAGCGCGTGGTTGGCCAGGACGCCGCGATCAAGGCGGTCGCCAGCGCAATTCGCCGAGCGCGCGCGGGATTGCAGGATGAAAATCGGCCGATCGGCTCGTTCATTTTTCTCGGGCCGACCGGCGTCGGAAAAACCGAATTGTCTCGGGCGCTTGCGGAATTTTTATTCGATGACGAGCAGGCGATGGTGCGGCTCGACATGAGTGAATACATGGAGAAGCACACCGTTTCGCGATTGATTGGCGCACCGCCGGGATACGTGGGCTACGAAGAAGGCGGGCAGCTGAGCGAAGCGGTCCGGCGCAAACCCTATTCGGTGGTCCTATTCGACGAAATCGAGAAAGCGCACCAGGACGTGTTCAACGTGTTATTGCAGGTGCTCGATGACGGCCGGATCACGGACGGGCAGGGGAGAACGGTCGATTTCAAGAACACGGTGATCATCATGACGTCGAACATCGGCTCGCAATACATTATGGAGGAATCTTCCGCAGAAACGCGGGAGCGGTTGGTCATGGAGGCGTTGCGGCAGCATTTCCGTCCCGAATTTTTGAACCGGATCGATGACATCATCATCTTTGACCGGTTAAGTGAGGATGAACTGAAGAAGATCGTCGAAATCCAATTGCGCCGCCTGGTTCGCCGTCTCGAGAACCAGAAGATCACCCTCGAGCTTTCGGACGCCGCGAAAGCGTTTGTTGCGAGCCATGGTTACGATCCGGTCTATGGCGCCCGGCCCCTAAAACGGGCAGTCCAGAAATACATCCTGGATCCGCTCAGCATGGAGATCCTGGAGGGAAAGGTCCGGGAGGGACAGCTGATCAAAGTCGATGCCGCGAACAATACCCTCACCTTCGCGGCCGGCTGAGAATTTGAACGACAGGAGGTCCGCGGTGTCTTAACCTCGCACTATGAGAAAACTTACTGGGATGGCTTTAATGGCAGCACTGGCGTTCGCCGTGGGCCCCGCCTTCGCCGGCGATAAGGACAAAGACCACAGTTGTTGCGCGACCGGTGAGAAAATGGATTCGGCGTCGTTCACGAAGCTGAATCTATCCGCCGAGCAAAAGGCGAAGATGGATGCGCTCCTTCAGAAGTGTAACAAGGACGGCTGCACGAAAGAGAGCATGGAAGCGTTCATAAAATCGGCTGAGAGTGTGCTCTCGAAGGAGCAGATGGCGACGTTGAAGACGGAGTGCAATCGAGCCCACGACAAGGGATCGAAGGCTTAAATTTGTTCAGTTTCCGTCGCCGAGTGCCGGCCTCGGTTGTCTCTTCCGTAGAAAAACATCGAACTCGACCGGCTCGTTCGGGTAGAAGAGACCTCATGAAGAAAGCTATCGCTGTGATTGGATGGACGGCGCTTCTCGCTCTGGCGGGATGCACGACGACGGAAACAACCACCACGACGACCAGGGAGTCGACGCGAAATCCCAATGCAACCGTGGACCCGTCCATTAATAATACGCGGTCGACCGTAGTATCGCCCCGGGGACCGCAGTAGCGTACGGCCAACTGCGTTTCTTAAGTAACTCGAAGGATGGCCGCTGTGCCGTCCAACCGACTCGATCTTTACGGACGGGACGGGGCCCGTCCCTCGGCTGGCGTAATGCCGAGGGCTTTCTCGATCGCGCCCGGGTCGTAGACGTTTCCGCCCTTGATCACGCTCGCGATCTTGTCCAGGTCGCGAATGTTCTTCGTCGGGTCGCCATCGACCAGAATCATGTCGGCGAGTTTTCCAGCGGCAATGAGACCCCGGTCCTTGTTCACGCCCATGACTTCCGCGGGCGTGAGCGTGGCCATTCGCAACACTTCAGCCGCCGGGATTCCTGAGCGCACGTAAAGCTCGAGCTCGTGGTGAAGCATGTAACCAGCGAGCGCGTCCGTGCCCGGAATGATGGTCACGCCGGCATCGTGCAGCGCCTTTAGGAGTCGAAGCATGGCCGGGAAGGCTTCGCGGTAAGCCGCTTCTTTATCTTTTGGGACTTCCAAGGCGCCGCTCCGCATCGCGCGACGGACCTGCGGCGGAAAACGCGGGATGACCTCTTCCATCCCCGGAGTGACTGCAGTCGGATCGCCGCAGAATAGCCCTTCGAAGGCGGCCATCGTCGGATCAAGCACGGTGTGATGTCGCTTCAGGAAACTGATGAAATCGCGCACTTCTGGTTTGTCGGGCGTGAACTCCCGGGCCCGCTCCGCGACCTTGATAAAGCGATCGCGGTTTCGCGTCTCTTTCACTTCAGGAAAGAGAAAATTCAGCTCGACAAAATTGATGTGCTGAATTTCATCAGCTCCGCTTTCAACGAACTGCTTCGCCGACATAAACGCCGGGACGTGGCCGCTCACTCGCATTCCCCGCGCATGCGCGTGATCGGCCATGATCGGGACCAGGTCCGGTTTGATCGATGAATAAATCTTGATCTGGACATAGCCATGGTCGGCATACCAATCGATGTCCTTGATCGCTTGTTCCGCGGTGTCGACTCGCATCGTGGTCGGGCCCGCCAATTCGCCGGTGCCGTCGATGATCCCCGCTTTCAAAACTCGCGGACCGAGCTCGGTGCCTTCATCGAACCGAGCAATCCGTTTCGGAAAACTCTCGAGATCGTTCGCGAGATCGCGGGCGCTGGTGACCCCGTTGGCCAAATCCAGCGCGCCATCAACGTCGCTGAAATGCTGGTGATTGTCCCACAAGCCTGGCATAAGAAACTTGCCTTTGGCATCGATGATCTCGGCATTTGCGCCCGGCTTCACCTCGGCGTCGGGAGCAACTCGAACAATCCGGTCGCCGGCAATGATCACGCTGGTGCCTTCGGTCACACTGAGATCGCGCGGGTCGAAGAGGCGAGCGCTGCGAATGACGAGATCGCCAGCGGGTCTGTGCGCCAGCGTCTTCGCGATCCGTTCGGACCAGCCGGCATCCGTCTTATCCTGGGCCGCTTGCAGCTCCTTGATTACGCCTTCAGTTCCGTCCGGGACGACGGAAAACCACCCGGACACGGATGAGGCCACACCGTCATTATCGAGCCAGAGCGAAGTCGGCGAAAATCCAAGGCCGGTGACCCGATACTCGCTCCGGTCACCTTTGGCTGTGGTCACTTTGCCTGCGACTTCGATGCTTGCTTCGCCGGCCGGAAGTAACGGCAGCTTGTGGTTCGGCGCCTTCAAAAGCGCGCGCGCGAGCACGCCAAAGAACTCCGGCGGCGGGCTCATCGGCAAGTAAAACGCTTCGCCGGAAACATGAGCGTCGCCTTTCTCGCTCCGATTTTTCCAGCTGGCCCGGCCATTCTTCAGGTCGAAGCGCTCTTCCACGGCTGCCTTCATGTAGTCGTTGCCGCTGGCTTGGTATTCGATTGGAACCCCGCTGGCATCGAGCTTCCAACTCGCAATGATGTGATCGCCGCGTCCGCGGTCGTTATAGGAATAATCTACGCGGACCGCTCCGCCCGGCTCTTCCTTCACGGTCTGCGTTCCTGCCAGATTGCCTTGCAGGAAAATTTTGTCGGTCCGATCGGCGGCCGTGGCTAGCCTGAGCCCGGCCAGAATTACGACGAATGAAGTAAGTGTGCGCATGCGCTATCTCGTTGCGGTTTTAGGATTCGTTCATTGTTTCGGCCCGACCACTTTATGGAGCAGCGCGTCGAAACGTGGTTCGCCGCGCAATGAATCGAGCAACGGGTCGACCTTAATGAACCTGAGAGATTCTCCGGCGTGGTCCTCATAGCTCTTCTCCAGCCAGCGGAGCGCATCTTCTTTGTCCCCGAGTCCAAGACAGATGAGGGCAAACGCGTAACCCGAAACATACCGCTGCTTGGAGAGCAGCTCTAATTGGTCCCGCATTTTTATGGCCTCCGCCTTGTTACCCGAAGCGGCATAGGCGTACCCCAGCAATCCGAGGGTCGAAGGATTGTCGTTCAATTCGTGCGCCTTGCGGTACTCTTCGATGGCCGGGCCCAGAGAGCCCTTGGCCACGAGAGCCGAGCCGAGGTTCCAATGCGCGTAATAAAAATTTGGGTCCATTTCCAAAGTTTTGCGCAGCTGTTCGATTGCCAGGTCATAACGGCGCGCCCGATAGTAGGTGCTGCCCAAGTCCGCATTGATAACCAGCGATAGGGGGTCAAGCTCGATCGCCCGCTTCACTTGCGCGATTGCGTCATCGAATCTTCCGACCGCCGTAAGTCCCGAGCTGCCATACCAATGGTGCCCCGTCGCATAGTTCGGATTCAATTCGATCGCGCGCTGAAACTCTGTTATCGCTTGCTCCGGATCGAGCTCGTAGTAGCAAAACAACTGAGCGCGTGAGATGTGGGCCTCCGCCAGGGTATCGTCTAGGCCAAGAGCTTTCTCTGCCGCCGCCTTCGCTTTTGGATAGCAATCCTGGGGCGTGCCTGCGCCGTAGAGCGGCATCAAGAGATAACAATCGGCGAGACCGACAAAGGCGAGGACGTAGTTCGGGTCCGCGGCGATGGCTTTATTGAAGTGTTCCGCCGCCTTGATCAGATTCTCGTCCGTCCGTTTGTTCCAGAAGAACCGGCCTTTGAGGTAGAGCTGGTATGCCTCCGTATTCTCCGTCGGTCGCGCAGCAATGGCATGTTGCTCGGAACCACTCAACCTGGCTTGCAGCGTTCCCGCGACGGTCTCGGCAATTTCAGTCTCGACCTCGAAAATATCGGTCAATTTGCGATCAAAAGTGTCGGCCCAGAGATGAGTATCGGTCGCACCTTTGATTAACTGGACATTTACACGCACCCGATCGCCGGTACGTTGCACGCTTCCTTCCAGGATGTGTGCTACCCCAAGTTGCGCGGCAATGGCAGGGATGTCATCGGGTGCGCCCTTGAAACGCTGAGTGGAGGTGCAGGAAACCACCTTCAATTCGGTGATCTTCGCCAGTCGCGTAATGATTTCGTCCTGCATGCCGGCGGCGAAATAGGCGTTGTTCGGGTCGCCACTAAGATTATTGAACGGCAACACCGCGATCGATTTTGCCGGCAATTCGTTCGACGATGAACTCGCATTTCGAAAGCCGTAACGACCAAGCATGAACAAACCCACCGACAACAGTGCGCCGATGATTACCACGTAAATCCATCCATGCTTTCGTGGTTGTCCGGCCTGCGCTGCAGGATCGACATCTTCGGTTCGCTTGATCCCTTCCGGGGTTACTTCGAACGACCAGGCAAGGATCAGCGCGATCGGCAGCCCTACTATTATACCCAGGACAATCAATCGAATCATCCAGTTCGGGATGTCGAAGACGGGAAACAGCTGCGCGATACCTTGGGAAAGCGCCCAGCCGCCGACGAGATAAGCGACGGCGACCTTGTAAACGTTGCGGCGTTTCAACTCCGAGAAGAAGGAAGGCCTATCGTTCATTATGGCCCAACGTGTTCTTTCATCGTGAGGAGTTGTTGAAACGCCGGATCGTTGCGGATCGGGTCCCAGGCCGGATCGATCTTCAGGCGTTGAATGGAAATGGCATGGCCGGTAGGGATCGAGAGGAGCCGTTGAAGTGCCTTGACCGCTTCACGGGTCTGACCGGTGCGCGCCTCGATTTCAGCCAAGCCGATCAGAGTAATTGCGCCGCCTAACGCGTCTTTCTCCAGCGGCAACAATTCCGCCGATCGCTGAGCGAGTTGGAGAGCTTCGGCCTGGCGATTAAGGGCCAAATAGATCCAACTCAGTTGGATCAAACCATTCTTATCATCCGGCCGCTCGCGCACCCTCGCCTCAATCAAACCACGGGCTTGCTCAATTTCCTCCCGCGCCTCGGCCGCGTCGCCACCGAGAACACGAATGGCAACTCTCGCGGAAAGTCGCTGCCGATTCGCAATTGGATCGCTGCTCTCCTTGTCCCATAACTTCCTAGCACCGCCAAAATCACGCTTGATCACGTAAAGGTAGGGTCCTAAACCGATGACGTCCTGGAGGTCCCAGGAATTGCTCACCAGGATCGTGCCGGGAGAAAACGTCCGCAGAATGCGCAGCGCCTCGTCGACGTCTCCGGTCCCATTGACGCAACTAAGCAGCACAGCACGCATTCCGGTGTCGCTATGTGGATCCAAAGCCGTCGCGCGTGAACCAGCGCGAGCCGCTTGTTTCCACATTCGTAAAAAGCAATGCGTAAGGCCGATGATTCCGGGCAATGTGGGATCCAGCGGGTCGAGTCGTTCGCATTTTTCATATTCGGACAAGCTTCGCTCCCATTGCCCTTGTCGAGAACGGGTGGAAGCGATGTATCGCAAAGCTCGCACGTTGTTTGGTTGCAGCGCCTGGGCACGCTGAAACCTGGTAAGAGCTTCATCGTAATTCGGCCTGCCCAGGTAATAGAATAAGCCGAGGGCGATATGCGCTTCAGCGAGGTTGGGCGCCATGGCCAGCGCCTGCTCGGCTTTCTCCTTTACTTCATCCAGGCTAGCTTCGCTCAACCGATCAATTACCCAATGCCGTCCAATGCGGTTTACGGCGAATCGGGCGATCGCGAGAGCGAACTTGGAATCACGATCGATCGCTTTCCCATACCAATCCCCGGCCTCGTCGTATGCTTCTGCCCTGCGCGAGCTTTCAGCCTGACGTTCCGCGTATTCTCCTTTTAAAAAAAAGTCGTAGGCTTCCGGATCTTTCGTAGGCGCGGTGGCGAGAGCGTTCGATTCGTTCGGCGAAAGCTTGGCTTGTAACGCATCGGCAATTTCCTGCGCCACTTCGTTTTCGACCGCAAAGACATCTTTAAGGTCGCGGTCATAGCTTTTCGCCCACAGATGGGTATCGGAACGCGCATCGATCAGTTGCACATTCACCCGAACTTTGCCTTCGACTCTTTGCACCGTTCCTTCTAAAACAGTTGCGACCTCCAACTGTTGCGAGACGGTTTTAAGGTCTTCCGGTTTACTCTTGTACTTCGCCGTCGAGATTCGCGAGATCACCTTCAGGTCGGCGACGCTGGCGAGCTTGGTCAGAATCTCATCCTGAATGCCGTCGGCGAAGTAGGCGTTCTCCCGGTCGCTGCTCAGGTTTTCGAAGGGCAGGACCGCAATCGACTTAGACGGCGACTCCTGTTCGCCGGTCCCGCGAGACGGCGCGCGCCAGCGCTGACACAAAAGCAAACCTACAGTCGCTGCTAGTACAAAAATAATCAGGAAGTCGAGCTTCCGGCCCGTGCTACGTCTTATGGACTGACTTAGTGGGACGTCCTCAGTTTTCTTCAGGCCTTCTGGCGTTAGCTCATAGAACCACGCGGAGATCGCAGCGACAGGGAAACCCGCAATGATAAGCAGTATCACCAGCCGCACTGCCCAATTGGGAACGTCAAAGACGGGGAAAATCTGCGCGACTCCCTGAGAGAGTGCCCAGGCCGCGACGATGTAGGCGATCACGACTCTGTAAACGTTGCGCCGCTTGAGCTCGGAAAAGAAATTGCGGTCGCTCATTTCGGAACCGGGAATCCGGTTTTCTGGGAGAGCTCGACAAAACGCGGATCGCCGTAGTATGGCTTTAGAAGCGGATGCGCGGCGGTATAATAAGCCATTAGCGGCTGCCGCGCCGTATAGGCGCGGTCCAGCCACTCGAAGAGCTTCCCGGACTCGCGGCGCCCGGCGTAGACGAGGGCAATCTGCAATGGAAAATTATCACCGCGTTCCGCGATTAACCTGTCGAGGGCCGCGTTAGCCCCTGCCTCATCGCCCCGGGCATGATGCGCGAGCGCGACATAGACCTCATGCCAAATTCCCAGGGCCTCCAGTTCGGCCTCGCGCAGGGCGACGTCGGCTTGCCCACGAAGCAAAGCAAGCAGCGACCAATTCGCGTGGATGAGTTGGGCGGCTGGCTGCAGCTCCAACGCTTTCCGAAGAGCCGATTCGGCATCATCATATTGGCCTCGCTGGATGAGCGTCGACGCAAGGTTAGTATACCAAGTAACCCAGAGCGGATCGGAATCGATTACCTTTCTCTGGAGCGCGAGATCGCCTGCCGGATCGCCCCGCGCCCGGAGGACTAAGGCACGCATAACGAGGACGGTCGTTTCTTCGCTGGAGACGCTCGCCAGTTCGCGTTCCGCCGCCGCAAGGTCCCAATCTACCATCAGGTGGTAGTAGGCGATTTGAGCCCGGGCCTCGGCCAAACCGGGCTTCAATGCCACCGCCTTCAGTGCCGCCTGTCGGCCGAGCTCGTATTCTTCTCTGCCCGCAACACCCTGAAAGAAAGCGCGGGACGAATGGGAGCGAGACAGCGCGAGGTACGCTTCGGCGTAGTTCGGATCAAGCCGGATGGCTTCTTCAAAGAGCGCCACCGCTTTCGTATCCGAGGCGGCGTTGCGGTGCGCGAAATAAAACTTTCCTTGGAGGTAGGCGTTGTAGGCGTCGAGGTTGGCGTTGCTCGGCCGCGCCAGCGCAGTGGTCGCGCTGCCCAGGAGCGTGAGACGAAGTTGCTCTGCGACGGATTTCGCAATCTCTTCCTGCACCGCGAAGACATCCTTCAACTCGCGGTCGTAACTTTGCGACCATCGCTGGCTGTCATTCGCCGTATCCACCAGCTGCAAGCTGATCCGGACGCGGTCGCCGGCCTTGCGGACGCTGCCTTCGAGGACGTTCGCCACCCGCAGGGCATCTCCAATCGCACGCGAATCCTCGCTCTTGCCTTTAAAACGGAAAGAAGAATTGCGCCCGATCACGCGCAGGTCGCGGATCTGGCCGAGAACGTTAATTAACTCTTCGGACAAACCGTCGGAGAAATATTCCTGGTTGGGATCGCCGCTTTGGTTCACGAGCGGAACTACGGCGATGGATTTGTCCGAGGTGGAGGGTCGAGTTGCTGCGAGACCTCGATCCGGCGTTGCGGGAGCTCCGCCCTCCACGGGCGATGTGGATCGCGGGCGGAACAGCTGCCAGGCGAGGAGACTTCCCGCGATCAGCGCCATTGCGACAATGAGAGCCGCAAATTTCCGTTTACTCCACTGCGGCAGCTTCTCGTTAGGCGAGACATCCTCAGTTCGCTTCATCCCTTCCGGCGTCATCTCGAATGCCCACGCGATCACGAGAGCAATCGGAAAGCCCAGAGCGACGATCGCGACGAACACCTTAAGCACCCAGGCCGGCGCCTCGTAAATTGGAAAGAGGATCGACCCAGCCTGAATCAGGAGCCACGCGACGACCGTGTAGGCGACCGCGACTTTGTAGACATTGCGCCGCTTGAGCTCGGCAAAGAAATTGCGTGGATGCATTGACGACACAGGCCTCAGTCCCGGGTGGTTTTATCTGAGGCCGTGTCCCTTAGATAGAACGATTTTGCGCTGATTTATTTCGAATCCGGCGGGAAGGTTTTCGTCACGAGTTGCTGGAAGCGCGGCTCTTGTCGGAGTGGATCGAAGATCGGATCGACTTTCAACCAGCTCGTGTCTGGGGATTCGCCCATGTGGCCGGCTTTCTCGAGATAATCAAGGGCGGTCGCCTTGTCGCCGAGGCCGATGCAAACCACGCTGTAGAGATAGCTGCGCACGTAATGCTCCGCCCCGGCCTGAGTCAGTTTCTGGAGAATCGCCCGGGCCTCTTCCATCTTTCCAATTTTGCCGTAAACCAGACCCAGGAGCGCCTGGATCTGGGGATCGTCATCCAGAGCCGCGGCTTTTTCGAGCTCGGCGATGGCGGCTTTAACGTCGCCTTTCAAATAAAGAGCTTCCCCGAGATTCCAGCGCGCGTAGGCAAAGTTGGAGTCGAGCACGAGCGTTTTGTGCAGCTGTGCGATCGCCTCATCGTAGCGACGGCCGATCATGAAGGTACTGCCAAGGTCCGCATTGATAATGAGCGAAAGCGGATCCAGTTCGATCGCGCGCTGGCCTTCCTTGATTGCTTCGTCAAAGCGGCCAAGGGTAACGAGCAGGCTATTGCCAAACCAGTGATGCGCGGTGGCATAATTGGGGTTGAGCTGAATCGCACGACGGAACTCCTGCTCAGAGGGCGTGAGCTTAAAATCGAAGAGCAGCAGCATCGCAAGGGCGGCATGGCCCTCTGCGGAGGTTTCGTCCAATTCGATGGCCCGGCGGGCGGCCTGCGTCGCTTTGGGAAAAAATTCGCGTGGTCGCCCGGCGCCAAAAACAGGAATGAGCAGATAGCTTTGAGCGAGCCCGGCGTAGGCCCCCGCATAAGTCGGGTCCGCGGCGGTGGCCCGATCGAAGAATTCCGCCGCAGTCTTCAGGTCGGCGCCGGTGCGTTTGTTCCAAAAGAACCTCCCTTTCAAAAAAAGCTGGTGAGCCTCGGGGTTCTCGGTCGGCCGCGCCGCGATGGCCTGCTTTTCCTCGCCGCTCAATTTTGCCGCGAGGGAGAATGCGATTTTCTGCGCGACATCGCTCTCGACCGCGAAGGTATCGATGAGGTTGCGATCAAAAGTGTCCGCCCAAAGATGCTCGTCATTGAGCGCGTTGATGAGCTGGACTGTGATGCGGACCTGGTCGCGCGACTTTTGGACGCTGCCTTCAAGAATGTTTGCGACGCCGAGCTGCTGCGCGATCTCCCGCAAATTGTTGGGCGCGCTCTTGTATTTTTCCGTCGAAGTTCGCGATATCACCTTCAAGTCGCCTATCTTCGCCAACCGGGTGAGGATTTCATCCTGGATGCCTTCGGCGAAATAGGCGTTCTCCTTATCGCTGCTTAGATTTTCGAAAGGCAGGACCGCAACGCTCTTCGCGGAAATGGACGGTCGAGCTGGGGCGACGCCGTGATCGGGCGTCGCGGGAGCTCCGCCCTCCAAAAGAGGCCTGGGCCGGACCGACTGGAAAATCATCAAGCCGCCTGCAACGACAGCCAGGGCGATTGTAATCGCGACAATCTTTCGACCCGTGTTCGCCGTGACCGATTTGCCAGTGTCGACGTCCGATTCGCGCTTGATCCCTTCCGGTGTGATTTCGAACGCCCACGACAAAGCAAGCGCGACAGGGAAGCCCAGTAGCAAAACGATGATGCAGGTCTTCATCGTCCAGGCTGGGGCATCGAATGCAGGAAGAAATATCGAGGCGGCTTGAATCAACAGCCAGGAACCGACCGCGTAGGCGACGGCGACCTTGTAAACGTTGCGGCGCTTCACTTCAGCAAAGAAATTTCCCGGATTCATCGACAAGTTGGTCAGTCCGCGTGGTTTTATCTGAGGCCGCGTCGCTTAGATAGGAGATTTTGGACCATGGTTCACTTCGCCGGACGTCATCCCGACGACTTGACCGGCGGAAACCGCGAAGCGACTATTTTCGAGCGAGCGAATCGACGATTTTTTCGAATCGCGGATCCCCCCGCAGCGGCTTCCAAAGCGGATGAAATTTTAGGCGCGCATAATTGATATAGCTGGGCATCGCGGTCAGCTTTTGAAGCAATTCAATCGCCTGGTCGGGATCGTCGCTCCAAGT
>JBJMXC010000141.1:0-6478 GCA_045809825.1 Chthoniobacterales bacterium
GGTTCGCCCTCCCGTGGACGTGCGCCGTGGTGACCCTGATCGCGGGAGCGCTCGGTGTGGGCTACTCGCGGCGCGGCATTCTTTCGAGCGTGGCCGCGGCAACTCTTCTTCTTTTCGCGATGAATTTCGTCATGCACCTCTTTCTGGCGCTGGGTGAGGGCGCGCGCATTTCGGCCTGGGCGGCCGCGTGGACCCCGAACATCGTCTTTGGTGTCATCGGTCTCGTCCTGCTTTATTATCGGGCCACCAATCGAGAACCACCCCGCTTTGGTTTTCCCGGCACGAACCTGAAACCCGCTCGATGAATCCAGCCCTTGGAAACGAATGGCCGATCAAGCACCGCGCGGATGCCTGCGCCCGCACGCAACGCCCTTTTCAGCCGGGCGAGCAATTCTACACCCTCCTCTTTCGCGAAGGAGACGGGTTCCGCCGCGAGGATCTGAGTGAAGAAGCATGGACCCATCGCAACGACAACATCCAACCATTCTCGTTCTGGAAATCGCGTTACGAACCGCCGCCAGCTGACACACCCGAGCCGCTCGCGAAGGAGAACGCCGAAGAACTTCTGCGGCGGCTGTTGGCCGAGAACAATCCGGCCAACGCCAACGCCTGCTACGTCCTCGCCGTCATGCTGGAACGAAAACGCATTTTGAAACAGGTCAATACCGGCGAGGTGGAGGACCGCCCGGTCTTGATTTATGAGCACGCGAAGACGGGCGACGTCTTCATTGTTCCCGCAACCCACTTGCGCCTCGACCAGCTCGAGCACGTCCAGGAAGAAGTCTCACAGTTGCTTCGGCGCGCGTCGTAGCGCATTCCGATCACGGGCTTTTTTGGTCGAGCCGATACAGGCGAGGCTCGTCCGCGTCGACTGCCCAAAATGTCAGCTTCGCACCCGGCGGCACCGCGTCGCGTAGGAACGTCGCAGTCCAACCCGTCCAGAGGTAGTCGTTAGGCCGGAGCGTCGTTCGAGCAATGTCCCACCTCAGGTCAACCGAATACGACATCGCGAACATCACAGATTCCGCGCCCGGCAATTCGTACCCGACCAGGACGCAATCAGCCGGGCGACCCTTGTCTTTCAACAATGCCCAGCCCGAAGCCTGATAAACGCCGGTGTCGGTCACTCTCTCGCAAAGACCAGCCACCCGCACTCCATCGGCGACGTCATGGCGAAGCGCGCTCAGACGATTCGAGCGCACGAGCGGCGGCCGAAGCAGATTCAGATCGTCCAGTGCAGCCGCGGTTTGCACGACGTGGTCCGGCGCCGGCGGGTAGATTTTCTCCCTGATGATTGGCCGGGTATCAAAAACCCGACTGAAAATGACAGCGGCCTTACCCAGCCGATCGTTGGCCGAATAGCCGCGCAAAAAGAAAAGCGTGTGCGAGGCTGCGACCCTTTGCGGCACGAGGTAGGCAATAACGAGGATTAGCGCTGCGATTACTCGCCAGCGCGGGCCGCGTCGCGAGCCCTGAGGCGCAAACGGTTGCGGCCAAGTGATGGCGATGAGTGCAATAATTCCAAGGGTGAGGCCGATGGAAAAAGGCACGTAGCGTGACGCCAAGGCGTAAGATGCGCCGTAACCAACCCGGCCAAGCGCGGCGAGAAAGGCACTGGCCATGGAATAGAGGGCGAGCGCGAACCATGGCGCGACTTTTGCGATGAATTGGGCATCGTGATATCGGCGGACGGCGTAAACGAACAGCATCAGGAACAACGCCAACTGAATGAGTCCAAAGATGATCGCCGCCGATGAGGGCTGATGGACGAGAGAATAAGCGAGTCCGCCCCCAAGGAATTGGAGGATGAAACTGATGTATTCGAAAAGCGAAACGATCGGCGCGAATTGCGGCAAATAGGCCGGCTTTTGATAGCCCGAAAAATAGGTCGCAGCGCAGGCCAACGCCGTCACTACCCACGCTGCCAGCCATAGCCGCCAGCGACCGCTGCGCTGGTGGATAAACAGCAGAGGGAAGGTCAGTCCCCACGCCAGAAGTCCGTGAGCCAGATTGAATGTGCTGGCTAACGCAAGCAGCGCGCAGAGCAGGAATTTCCAGGCGATCGAAATGCGGGCGCCGATTATGAGAAGCCCTGTCGCGAAAAACAACAGCGAGAAAAACGAGGGAAATCCCGAGGCCAAAATCCAAAGCTCATAGGCCGTCGGCGAAAACAGGGTCACGACGGTGAGCCAGAAGCAAATCGCCAGCGCAATCAGGTTGACGCCACTTCTGCGGAGAAGAACAAACAGGACGGCCGCGATCAGCCACCAGGCAATGATCGATAACGCCATTTGGTCGCGGACGTTCCATTCCCGATTGGCCATGAGAACGAAAATGAGGTTCGGCAGGGTCGTTCGGGATTCCTGTTGTTGCTGAAAAATTTCCGCGATTTTCAGCTGACCGGTGTGCGCCTTTACAATGAGCGGTGCCATCGCCCAGTCATCCTGAGTCGGGACATTCACGGCGTAATGCCGAACGAGCAGGGTGAAGTGGACCATCGGGATGAGCGCGACGACCCAGATGACGATTAGAATCATCGTTGGCCGTTCCCGGGCGGCCGCGGCGAGCCGGCTAGAAATTGTTCCGAGGCCGCGCCTCAAACTAGCGAGCAGACGTCGAGGCAAAGCCCAGCCGGCGATTGCCACCGCAAGCAGAAGCAGGAGCGAGGTGCGCAGACCGTAGGCCATTGCGACAGACGGTATGAAGTGACCGCAGCGCCTTCAATCTTTCTCCGGGTAACAGGGGTTAGACCGCAACCTGCGGCGAGCGCGATTCTGTGAGATTATTGGGACTGCAATGAATTCGTCACTGCCATGGTTCGGTTCGACCAGCCTGCCGCTTTACCTCGCTCCGATGGCCGGCGTGTCTGACAAAATCTTTCGCCAATTCTGCAAGGAACGCGGCGCCGACGTCCTCGTCACCGAATTCGTTTCGGCTGAGGGCGTTTTTCGTCGGAACGACCGGACCCGCGAATATCTCGATTTCGATCAGTGCGAGCGCCCGATCGGAGTTCAGCTCTTCGGGGGTCACGCCGGGCACATGGCAGAAGCTGCGAAGCACGTGGTCGATTGGGTCCGGCCTGATTTTATCGACCTGAATTTCGGGTGTCCCGTCAACAAAGTGGTCGCGAAGAATGGCGGTTCCGCGCTGCTCAAAGACTGCCCAACGCTGGCGGCGGTTGCGGAGGCTGTCGTGCGCGCCGTCGCGCCCGTCCCGGTGACGGCGAAAATCCGGATCGGCTGGGACGCCGATTCGATCAATGCGGCGCGGGTTGGGCAAATTTTACAGGACACCGGGATTCAAGCCGTAGCCGTTCACGGCCGCACTCGGGCGCAGGGTTATTCGGGCGAAGCCGATTGGCAGGTCATCGGTGAAGTCGTGAAGGCGGTTTCCATTCCTGTCATCGGCAACGGCGACCTAACGAGTGGTGCCGACGTTATTCGCCGGCGCGACGAGACCGGCATCGCGGGGGCGATGATCGGCCGGGCCGCGATGAGCGCGCCCTGGATCTTCAACCAGGTGAAACATTATCTGGCGACGGGCGAACACCTCCCCGCGCCCGGCCTCGACGAGAAATGGGAACTGATCCGGCGGCATTGCCAGTTAGCCGTCGAAGAGTGGGGCCGCGAAGACCACGCCATCCGCTCCATGCGCGCGCGGCTGATGGCCTATTCCAAGGCGTTTCCGCGCGCCAAACTCCTCCGCGAAAAATTCCAACACATCGAATCCTTGGCGGAACTGGACGAGATCGCGGCCAATCATCTCCTTAGCTCCGATACGGTAATCGCGTAGTGACGCGCCTTTGCGTTCCGCTAAAGTCGGGACCGATGGTTTGCGATAGCTATGTGGCGATCTGTAGTCCTTCGTAAAATCGATCGGCGAACCCTGACCTGGATTCAGTGGCTCCTTTTTGGAGCAGTGCTTGGCTACGGCGCCTGGCTGCGTTTTCGCCTCCCGCAGGTACCGCTCTTTGATTACGACGTGTTAGGATATCTAAGCCCGGCGATCGACAAGCTGCTCGGGCGCGGTATAACCCATGTTCTGCGAAACTATTTTTACCCCGCGTTCGCCTATACCGGGTTGCGAATGTTCGCCGACTTCAAGGCGCTTTCGGTTGTCCAACATCTGCTCGGGTTATTTGCCGGAATAATCCTGTTTTTGAGCTGGCGTTTGCTGCCGAGATTTGTCGATCGATCCCGGAGGGCCGGCCCAATTTACGGATTTGCTGGCGTCCTCCTCTCCGCGATCTACCTGACGGCGGAAGAGCCCATTCATTTTGAAATGTGCGTCAGGTCAGAAGGCATCCTGTCATTCCTTCTCATTACGAACATTTACCTGGCTCTCCTCTGCTGTGAGAAAATATTTGAGCGTGAGCGGCCCCGCATCTGGCCCGTAATCGGTATCGTAGTGGTAGTTAGCTGTATCGCGACCGTTTTGGCGAAAACAAGTCTGCTGCTCGGTGTCATCGCGTCCTTGGTTCCAGTGGCAGCGCTACTATTGGTTCGCGGTTCTGGAAGAAATAAATTGGTCTTAGCTACGGGCTCGCTAGTCGCAGTGATCGCGCTCGTCCTTCCGGCCTGGTTGGCCGCCCGCAGCGACCCCGATAACCGCACCTATCTCCCCACCCAACTGTTTGTGGTCCATGCCAGGATGATTCGTGAGCAGATCAGTTCGGACGCAGTTGGTAACCACGATGTAAAATATCCGAAGGAATTACTGCGGGAAGTGGAGCAGCTCCTTACGACCGAGCTGCCGAAGGCCAGCCTGAATCCGAACACTCCGACTCTGGGGTTTAACCCCGACGACCTCATGTTTGGACCGACCTCTCTGGACGCTCGACTGAGGACCCGGTTTGGCGATGATCTGGACCAGCTCTGTGCGTTCTACTCGCACTACTATTTTCGAACCTGGCTGCATCGGCCGGCCGCGATGTCGGCCAAGATCTGGAAGCAAATGCGCTCGTTTTACACCGCGCCTTGCCCCGCCTACTGGATTTGGCGAACACGTGACCTGTCGCGCGACTACCGGGACAGTATCGCGGCCGCGGAAGAGTTCTCTCTGCCCCAGGCGTGGGCGAGCTACCCGCCATTCCCACGCTTCTTCGAGCAAACGCGTCAGCTGGCTGGCGGGCAGTCACAAATGGTGTTGCCCGCCCTGGTGCAGCGCTTGCAAAAGTTCGCTGCGCGAACCTATCTGATATCCCTCTTGCTCGGCCTTGGCGCGATTGTCGTAATCGCGGTCCACCCGCGATTACGTCGTGACCTCGGCCGTCTGGCAGCCGTGGTGGGTCTCCTTATGTGGTGGAATTTCGGCAGCTGTCTGGAAGTCGCCATCGTCCACACCCTCGACGTCGTCCGCTTTAACACGATCCAGATCATCTTCACTGTTCTGACACAGTTCGCGGCAATCTTCCTGGTTTCAGAAGTGGCTCGCCGCGCGTTCCTGAAACGATATTTCGGTAGCTCCAATGCTAGCTTGCGGGCAGACCGGACTGTCTTGAGCTAACCGACATTCTCCATCCCTGACTGATACGGTCTCGCCCCTACCAATTTCGCTCGCGTCGTTTAGAATTGTTTCGTGCCCGATATTTCAGCGCCAGCTAATCCGATCAACTACAAGATCGGGAATGAGCGTCTCATCAAGGTGACGGAGAACGCGTCGAAGAAGCTGAATTCATTGCTGGAAAAACAGGGGCGCGCCACCGGCGCTCTGCGGGTGGCGGTGATCGGCGGCGGGTGCTCGGGGTTGCAATACAAGATGGATCTGGTCGATGGGCCGGCCAATCGCGACATCATGGTGCAATCGGAGAACGTCCGGGTGGTGGTGGACCCGAAAAGCGCGCTGTTCGTCAGCGGATCACTTCTGGATTACAGCGACGATCTCCAGAAGGGCGGGTTCAAGGTCACTAACCCGAACGCGGTGGCGCATTGTTCCTGCGGCGAGAGTTTCGCTGCATGACGGATTACTTCGCGGTTTTGGACCAGCCACGAGCGCCGTGGCTCGATCCGGCCGAGTTGAAGGACGTCTTTCACCGCAAAACTTTACAAGCGCATCCGGACGTCGCGGACGCGGGCGCAACGCAGGATTTTGCCGAGCTGAACGAAGCGTATCAGGTGCTCCACGATCCGAAACGGCGACTTGAGCACCTCTTGAGTTTAGAGAATGCAGCGCCGCAAACTGAGAACCCGAATGTTCCTGAGGATTTGCAGGAGCTCTTCATGAAAATCGGCGAGTTGAATCAGCGCATGACAGCACTGTTGGCAAAGACTCGCGGTGCATCGAGTCCGTTGAGCCGGTCTTTGCTGAAGCCGGAATTGATCACCGCCGAAAAAGAAGTGGCCGAGTTGCGTCATAAAACTGGCGAGCTGATTGCCGCCGCCGACCTGCGGTTGCGGCAAACTGATGCCAGGCAGATCGACGAGCTCTCGGCTTTGCATCAACGATTCGCCTACCTCGGACGATGGTCTGAGCAGTTGGA
>JBJMXC010000142.1:0-3923 GCA_045809825.1 Chthoniobacterales bacterium
GCTCCCGCCCTGGACCGAGTCCGCCAGCTTGTTGATCGTGCCCTTGAGAACGGCGTCGCGTTCCTGTTTCGCGAGCACATTTAATCCACGCAGAAGCGGAAGGCCGGCATCGATTAGGGTTGCCAGTTGCCTTGTGAAGATCATCAGGATCTTTGGCCTCACCGTTTTGCGCTGGAACAAAACGATGTCCGCCCTGCGCGCTTTGCGTTCAGTTGGTGGCGCTTTTGCTTTTTTCGTCCGGGCGGCCTTCGCCGGCGCGGCGGCCACCGCGCTTTCTTCGTAGACGTGCGTCGGAAAATATCCCGCCCGCCGGAGCTCGCCGATCGCCTCGTTCGTCGTCGACGCTTCTACGAGGCCTGTCGATTCCTGGCCGCGCGCATCGAGCGCGATGTAAGTGAAACGAGGCATGGGACGGAATGACGGATTATCGAATGACGAATGACGAATCAATGAGCAATGACCGACGACCATGAATCGGCCGCTTCGTCATTTCGTCAGGTGTACTTGAGAACCTCCTCGATCGTCGTGTCGCCGGCGAAAATGCTGCGCAAACCATCCTGGCGTAGCGTCACCATCCCGAGTTCGACCGCTTTTTCCTTGAGGGTGACGGTCGGCGCCCGTTCGTTGATCAGCTCGCGGATCGGATCGCTGATTCTCATTAATTCGTAGATTCCTTTCCGGCCCTTGTAGCCGGTCTGGTTACAGGCGTCGCAGCCTTTGCCGTAATAAAAATTGCGGTCCCCGATATCGCGGCGGGAAATCCCCAGCTGGCCCAGCAGCATTTCGCTGGGCTGATAGGTCGCGCGGCATTCCGGACAAATGCTTCGGAGCAGACGCTGCCCGAGGACAGCTTCGAGCGTGGAAGAAATGAGGAACGGCTCGACGCCCATGTCGATGAGGCGGGTGATCGCGGCCGGGGCATCGTTCGTATGCAAAGTGGTGAAGACCAGATGGCCGGTCAGGGAAGCCTGGATGGAGATCTGGGCCGTCTCGAGATCGCGCGTTTCGCCCACCATGATGCGGTCCGGGTCCTGCCGCAGAAATGCGCGCAGGGCTCGCGCGAAGGTCAACCCGATCGCTTCGTTAACTGGCACCTGGACGATTCCTTCCAGGTCATATTCAACCGGCTCCTCGGCCGTGAGCAGCTTCGAATCGATCGTGTTGATTCGGCGCAGGCACGAATAAAGCGTCGTCGTTTTTCCCGAACCGGTCGGGCCGGTTACGATGAAAATGCCGTTAGGCCGGTTGATGACATCGAGGATGTATTCGTAGATGTAATCGGGCAGGCCGAGCGCTTCGAGATCGAGGTTGACGGTGGAACGATCGAGCACCCGGAGGACGACGCTCTCGCCGAATTGGGTCGGCAAAGTGGAGACGCGCAGATCGACGCTGCGTCCCGCGACGTTTTTCTGGATGCGCCCGTCCTGCGGCAGACGGCGCTCCGCGATGTTCATGTTCGCCATGACTTTGACTCGTGAAATAACGGGCAACGCCAGATGCCGCGGTGGCGGGGCCATTTCGTAGAGCGCGCCGTCAACGCGATAACGGATTTTGAATTCGTTCTCGAACGGTTCGAAATGGATGTCGCTCGCCCGGTCCTGGATCGCTTGAAACAGGATCAGGTCGACGAACCGAATGATTGGCGTCGCGTTTGCCTCGGCTTCAACGGCCGAAGGGCTTTGGTCCGTACCCCGCACCGCGAGCAGCTCACCGGTTTCGCCGAGCTGCTTAAGGATGTCCTCCATGCTCGCGCTCTCGGTGCCGTAGAAACGGTTGATGCGTTCCTCGACGTCCTCGGCGGGAGCGACGACGACGTGAACGTCTTTTCCCAAGGCGAAGCGCAAATCCTCCGCGGCGCGAAGATCCAGGGGATCGACCAGTGCCACGCTGAGAGTGTTATCGGTCATGGCGACCGGCAGAGCCCGGTGCAGACGGGCCAGGCCACCAGGAACGAGGCGAAGAATTTCCGGCGCAATGTCCTGATCGCCAAGCTCGACAAAGTCAGTGGCGAGCGCTTCAGCAATGACCCGGTAAAATCCGTGGCGGTCGACGAAACCGGTATCGATCAGGGCTTGTTCGATATTTTTGCCGTTGAGCTGTGCTTCCTGGATCACGTCCTCGGCTTGCGAACGCTGGAGCACCTGTTGCTCGACAAAAATATCGGCGATCTGTTGCGCGTCCATCCTAGCTCACATCTCCCAGCGTTATCGAAATCACTTCCTCGGCCGAGGTGAGGCCTGCGAGGACTTTGCGCACGCCATCTTCGCGCAAGGTCCGCATTCCGAGCTCGCGCGCGCGCTGACGCAACAGAAGCGTCGAGCTCCGGTTGTTGATCATGTGGCGCACCTTGTCGTCGATGACGAAAATCTCGAAAATACCCATGCGGCCTTTGTAACCGGTGTTCCGGCACTCTTCGCATCCAACGGGCTGCATGACCTGGGCATCACTGAGCTGGCGCGGGTCAAGGTTAAGGGCGCGTAACTCCGTCTCGCTGAGCTCGCCGGGTTGCCGGCAATTCGGGCAGAGCCGCCTAACGAGTCGCTGCGCCATGATCGCGCGGATGGACGAAGCAACGAGGAAGGGCTGGACTCCGATGTCCACCAAACGCGCGACCGAGGAAGGCGCGTCGTTCGTGTGGAGCGTGCTGAAAACGAGGTGCCCGGTCAGGCTCGCGTTCGTCGCGATCGTTGCCGTCTCCACGTCGCGAATTTCACCAATCATGATGACGTTCGGGGCCTGGCGCAAAATCGAGCGGAGCGCGACCGGAAAGGTCATCCCGACGTCGGCGTTTACCTGGACCTGGTTAATCCCCGTCATCTGGTATTCGATCGGTTCTTCGACGGTGATGATCTTGCGATCCGGTTTATTGATGTAATTGAGGCACGAATAGAGCGTGCTCGTTTTTCCGGCACCCGTGGGGCCGGTTACGAGCAGGATTCCGTCGGGCAAGCCGAGGAGGCGCTCGAACGTATCCTGGTCGTCGCTGAAGAACCCGAGTTCGGGCAGGCCGAGCATGAGGCTCGATTTATCGAGGACGCGCATGACCACGCTTTCGCCGTGGTTCGTCGGGATTGTGGAAACGCGGAGATCGATCGGTTTCCGCGCAATCTTCACCTGGATGCGGCCGTCCTGCGGCAGGCGTTTTTCGGCGATACTCATCGAGCCGGTCATGATCTTGAGCCGGCTGACGATCGCGGACTGGAGCCGTTTCGGCGGCGCCTGCATTTCCTGGAGGACGCCATCAATCCTGAAACGGACGCGGAATTTTTTGTCGAGCGGCTCGAGATGAACATCGCTCGCGCCGAGCCGGTGCGCCTCGATCAGGAGCATCGATACCATCCGAATGATCGGCGCGTCGGCTTCGTTTTCACTTTCGAGACTGCCGCCTTCGGTAATCTCGAGGCCGAGATCGACGTCGTGCCCGATTTGTTGAACGAGAATGTCGGACGCTTCGTCGGCCGTCCCGTAATATTTGATCAGCGCTTGCCGGATTTTTTCCGGGCTGGCACAGACGAGCTCGATCTCGCGCTGTAACAGAAAGCTGAGACTATCGATGGTGTCGATGTCCAGGGGATCGCTGACCGCGACGATGAGGCCGCTTTCGCCGAACCCGAACGGAATGACTTTAAACCGTCGCGCATCGTCGGCCCGGATCTGGTTGATCACTTCCGGCGGGATCACTTTCGCGGACAGCTCGACCCAATCCATGTGCGCCTGGGCTGCCAGGCTTTTCGAGACGTCTGAGTCGGAAATCGCCCCTTCCTTAATCAGCAGCTCGACCGGGTTAGCGCTGCCGTTAAGGCGCGCCCTGGCGGTGTCGATCTGCGATCGAGTCAGCAGCCCGGCATCCTCGAGGAGATCGAGGACGTAATCGTCTTTTTCTTGCCACGGGTTAATCACTGTTTTGGGAGGAAACGTTGTCC
>JBJMXC010000143.1:0-4981 GCA_045809825.1 Chthoniobacterales bacterium
ACTGAAGCTCGAACTCACGCGCCTTGTATTACCGCGTTTTCTTCAGGTGCAGGAAAAAGCTGCTGCTGATGAATTGGTGGATAGTTACGTGGAGCGAATGATGCGGCTGGCCTTCGAGCGTTGCGACCCGCGTTTGATCCAGCGCGTCTATCACGTCCGGAATGCCATCAATGGAAACGGTAACGCTTTTCAATTTTCGCCGGGTTTGGACGCTCTCCTCGCTGCCAAAAATCAAGATGACGCAGGTCAGTTCCTGCCGGCAGTTATTTCGTACCAAAGAGCACTTCGTCTGGGCGGCGAATTGGTGCCCGCCGAATCAATCGGGAAAAGACTCGCGGCGATCAAAGCTGCGAACCCGGCCGAATACGAAGCCGGCATGAAAAAATTCCTCGAGCAGACCAACTTCGATCTCCCTCATGTGGGTGGCGCCAACGGAGCTTTCACACTCCGAGTTCCATCCGCCGATACACGCTGACGATCTACGAGCGGCGCTCCCTGATCGCTGCCAGTATATTCCCTACGACTTCCCCACGTGGCTTGGCGCCGAGGTTACCTTTGCCATGAACGCGAACGCTGACTGCCTTGGCCTCCATGTCCCGATTACCGATGACGAGCATGGTGTGGACTTTCATTTCTTCGGCGTTGGCGATTTTCGATTTGATGTGATCGGTGCTCGAGTCGAGTTCGGCGCGGACTTGATGGGACCGGAGCTCGTCGAGGATGGCGCGGGAATAATCGAGAAGCGGCGCTTCGTCGCCGATGGGAAGAATACGGACCTGCTCCGGGTTGAGCCAGAGCGGGAAATTGCCGGCGTAATGTTCGATCAGGAAACCGATGAAACGCTCATGGGTGCCGAGCGGGGCGCGATGGATGCAGAGCGGGACTTTCTCGGTGTTGTCGCGGTCCTTGTAACGCAGATCGAATCGGCGCGGCTGGGCGAAATCGACCTGGTTAGTAGCGATGGTGAACTCGCGCCCGATGACGCTCCAAACCTGGACGTCGATCTTCGGGCCATAGAAGGCGGCCTCGTTAGGCACCTCGACGTAATTAATCCCCGAACGTTCGAGGACGTTCCGCGTCATATCCTCGGTTTGCTTCCAGAGCTCCGGCTCGTTCACATATTTTTCGCCGAGCTTGGCGGGGTCGTGGGTCGAGAATCGCATCAGGTATTTCTCGATCCCGAAAAGCTTGAAGTATTTCAGATACATCGCGTTGACGGCATTGAACTCCGCTTCGAACTGCTCGGGCGTCATGTACAGATGCGCATCGTTCATCTGCATTGAGCGAACCCGCATCAACCCGAAGAGCTCGCCGCTTTGCTCGTAACGATGACAGAACCCGTACTCGGCGAATCGCAAAGGCAGTTCGCGATAACTCCGCGGCAAGGCACCAAACATCTTGTGATGGTGCGGGCAGTTCATTGACTTCAAATAATAACGCTCCGTCGGCAGCTCCGATCGGAGCGACGCAGCTTTGGAAAGAATGTCGTCGAGGCCTTCGGTGGTTAGCGGCTTCTCGAGGAGTTTTTCGAATACCTCCCGGCGATGCAGAGGTCGCCTCGATTCGGCGCCTTCCGCCACAAGCTCCATTGGCGGGAACATGGACTCGGCGTAGTAGGGCAAATGGCCGCTCTTTATATATAAGCTTTCGCGCGCCAGGTTCGTTGAACGAACCCGCTGATAACCAGCCGCGAACTCGGTTTCCCTCGCCAGCTTCTCGAGCTCGTCGATGATCGCGGCGCCGCGCGGGAGCCAGAGCGGAAGGCCGGGGCCGACGTCGTCGTCGAAGGTGAAAAGCTCCAGTTCCTTGCCGAGCTTGCGATGGTCGCGCTTTTTCGCTTCCTCGAGCATGGCGAAGTATTCGTCGAGCTGGGTCTTGTTCTTGAAGGCGGTGCCGTAAATGCGCTGGAGCTGCGGATTGTTTTCGTCGCCTTTGTAGTAAGCGCTGGCGACGTTCGTTAACTTGAACGCGCCGACGTTTCCGGTGCGCATGACATGGGGACCGGCGCAGAGATCGGTAAAGTCGCCGTTGCGGTAGAGTGAAATCTCTTCCCCCTCGGGAATGTTCTGAATGATATCGAGCTTGAACTTGCTCGGAGCAGATCTTTCCCCAAGAGCGCCGAGGACACCGCGATTTGCCATGTCGAGAGCTTCATCGCGCGAAACGCTGATGCGCTCGAAAGTATGGTTCGCTTTCACTTCTTTTTTCATCTCGGCCTCGATCTTCTCGAAATCGTCGGGCGAAATGCGGTGAGCCAGTTCGAGATCGTAATAAAATCCGTTCTCAACCGGTGGGCCGGCCGCGAATTGGGCCTCCGGCCAGATCTTGAGAATGGCAGTCGCGAGGACATGAGCCGCAGAGTGCCGGAGACGTTCGATGTCCGTCATCTGGGCGCGTTGCTCTAAAGTTTTTCGTTCGTCCGGCATTTTTTAGTTCGAGGTCCTTCGACTCCGCTCAGGATGACAAGGAAATGAGAAAAGGAAAGTCGTCCGAAACGTTTTCCCCATCCATGGCCGCGTAATTTTTCGTTTCTTTTGCAGATGAAAGCACTCGTTTTTCACCGCCCGGGACACGTTGAGGTAAACCAGGTCCCGGATCCGACGATCAAGCACGACGAAGACGTCATTGTTCGGGTGACTTCGACGGCGATCTGCGGATCGGACCTGCACATTTTCAACGGGTTCATCCCGCAGGGTAAGGACATGGTCCTCGGGCATGAGTTCATGGGCATCGTGGAAGAGCGCGGACGCGGAGTCACTGCCGTGGAACCGGGCGATCGGGTCGTCGTCCCGTTCCCAATCGCATGCGGCCGTTGTTTTTTCTGCGGCGATGGTTTGCCGGGCCATTGCGAAAACTCGAATCCGGAAAAGTACGGGCCCGAGGGCGGACTGACGGATGACAAGGGCGGGGGACTATTCGGCTACACGGATCTTTACGGGGGCTACGATGGCGGACAGGCCGAATACGTTCGCGTCCCGTATGCGAATTTCGGACCACGGAAAGTGCCGGACCGCTTCAACGACGAGGAGGTCCTTTTCCTGACCGACATTTTTCCGACCGGCTGGACCGCGATCGATTGGGCGAACCTGAAAGGTGGCGAGACGGTGGCGGTGTTCGGTTGCGGGCCGGTTGGGTTGATGGCGCAGAAGATCGCATGGCTTCGTGGGGCCAAGCGGGTCATCGGCGTGGATATTCAGCCGTATCGATTGGACATGGCGAAAAGGGCGGCGAATTCCGAAGTCGTCAACGCGGCTGATGGCGATGCCGTGGAAACCATCCGCGATATGACGCAAGGCCGCGGCGCGGACGTTTGCGTGGACGCGGTCGGTCTCGAAGCCGACCGCAAACTGATCGACAAGCTCTCGAACATTGTCCACCTCCAGGCCGGGAGCATCAACGCGTTGAAGCTTTGCACCAGCGCGGTCCGCCGTGGCGGCGTCGTCTCGGTCGTCGGTGTTTATGGCATGCCTTACGACGGCTTTCCACTCGGCCAGATTTTCGACAAGGGAATTACGATGCGATTCGGCCAGGCGCCGGTCCACAAATACATCGACGAGCTGATCGGGATCGTTGAGCGCGGCGAGATCAAGCTCGACGATATTATTACGCATCGGCTCCCATTGGATGACGCGCCCCGGGCGTATCAGATCTTCCGGGACAAGGAAGACAAGTGCGTGAAGGTCGTGCTCAAGCCGTAACCGCGCGAGGGGCGGAAAGACGGAAGCTCCAAAAGAGCAGCGACGCTGATGATTTAGTTATTGGTGCTTGGAGCTTCTTTGGAGCTTGGCAGCTTCCGGTGCTTCCAGCGCCGGCTATTTAACTTCCGCGAGCTTCTTGACGTCGACCCGCTTGAGCCATTCCTGGAGTTCTTTCGACTCCTGGTTCTGCGTTTCGATGGTTAGGACGTAGCGCTTCGCGACCATCAACCAGAGCGTGCCGTGCTTGCCTTCGTTCTCGAAGGTCTCAAAACCTGGCATCCCTTCGATGGTCAGCGTCTTGGTATAACCCTCGGGCGTTTCCGTGCTCATGCTCCACGCCGCGGTGGTCGAGGCGACGTAATCGGGGTTCGCCGCAGAATCGAGAATGCTGATTGAAGTCGTGGGCGACGTCTCAGTGTCTCCCTTTTTGTAATCGCGATGGACGCTGGTGATTTTGGTGCCGCCAATGTCGTCGGTAGAACCCTCGGGTTTGTCGGCCGTCCAATCAGCCGGTGGGTTCGGCAAGACCGGTAGCAATTTTGAGAAATCGACGACGTCGATGAGCTGCGGCTCTTCCGCGGCGACGGCCATGATGGTCAACGCAATGACGAGCGTGAAGACGGTGACGGCGGTTTTCATTCGGGCCGGCGCTTGTACTCGATTGACTTTAAGGAGGGGGTTTGTCAAGACGCGATCAGTGGGACGGACAAAATGGCTGTTGATCCTCGTCATGGCAGGCGGGCTCATTGTGCGCCTGATCGGGATCGACCAGGGATTCGTGGATCCCTGGAGTTGGCGGCAAAGTGACGTCGCTGCGATCGCCCGAAATTTCTTCGACAACGGTTTTCATTTCACGCGACCGCAGATTGACTGGGCGGGAAACGAAGCTGGTTTCGTTGGGACTGAGTTTCCGATTCTGCCTTTTCTCGCGGCGATCTTTTACAGGAGTGCCGGGGTCCAGGAATGGATCGGTCGAATCCAGGGTGTTCTGTTGTTTGTCGCGGCGTTGCCATTTTTCTTTGGTATTGCCCGGCGAACTTTTGGTGAGGTCGCGGCGTATTGGGCGGCGTTCTTTTATGCGTTCGCGCCGTTGAGCATCGTGGCCAGCCGCGCGTTCATGCCGGATGTGCCATCGCTGAGCCTGGGGATCGCCGGCATTTATTTTTTTCTGCGCTGGATGGAGACGGAGCGATTCAGATTTGTGCTTGCCGGGGCGTTTCTGGTTTCGCTCGCATTGTTGATCAAGCTGCCGACAGCGATTATCGGGGCGCCTCTGCTCTATC
>JBJMXC010000144.1:0-11751 GCA_045809825.1 Chthoniobacterales bacterium
GGTAATCGCGCGGGCCGACTTTGATGACCTGCCAATCCTGGTTTGGAGCCGGGGACGGTTTTGCGGCCGGCGTGGGCGAGGCTTTGGCGGAGGCTTTCGCCGATGATTTCGAGGATTTGGAGGACGATTTCGCCTTGGCTTTTGCAGCGAACGAGGCGGGGCCGAGGCAAAGGCAGAGAACGCCTGCGGTGAGCAGAGTGGTAAAGCGCGGGGCGTTCATCGGTTAGAAAGGTGCAAGATAGGTGCCATAACCGTATCGGATGGCGGGTTGGAGATGGTCTCAGGGTGCGGCGTTCAATTTTGGGTAGGGATAACGCGTAGGCGTGGGTAGACGAACCGGGAGCGCCGGTTTGGAAAGCGCCGTTCCTTGGGGGCGGAAGAAGGGTAAGAGCGTCTGTTGTAGCGGCGGTCTATGACCGTCGTTCGAACGAGCGCCAGCCTTCGGCAAGGCTACGGACTGGCGGGGCGAGTAAGAACAAGAGGAAGAGGGTCGGAAGACATTGGACAACGAGGGGGTTTCGCCGTTTGGTGTTGGATGTTTAGACCGATCTCACTCTTGATGATTGGTTTGCTGGCAGCCGGCCCTCTGCTTGCGCAAACCGAACCGAACAAATCGCCCGCAACCAAGGACGCCGATAAGCCGCCCACGGTTAAGGAGCCCGGGAAGAAGCCGACCGAGCAGGCCCCGCCGCCGGCCGCCGGGCAAAGTCCCGCGACCGCGCCGAACACTTCCGCGGACGCATCGGCCAAGCCGCAGATAGATAAAAATCCGCCGCCGCTCGATCCGAAGAACATGGATACGTCGGTGAAACCGGGCGACGATTTCTACCTCTTTGCGAACGGCAACTGGATCAAGAACAACCCCGTGCCGCCGGAGTTCTCGCGGTGGGCCGCTTTCAACGAACTCGCAGAAAAGAACAACGACGCGCTCCACGAAATCTGCGAGAAAGCCGCGGGCGGAAATGCCCCTGCCGCGACCGATACGTCGAAAGATTCCAAGAAATCGAAGACAACCAGCGAGAAACCCGCTTCGGCCGATGTCCAAAAGGTCGGCGACTTTTACGCGAGCGGAATGAACGAATCGGCCATCGACGCCGCGAAGGCGCAGCCGCTCGACGAAGAGATGAAGAAGATTGATGCGATGAAAGATCGCAAAGATGTCCTGAAAGAAATCGGCCGGTTCCATTCGATGGGGCTGCACGCGTTTTTCTTTTTCATCTCGGGGCAGGACGACAAGGACAGCACGAAAGTCATCGCCCAGGCTTACCAGGGCGGGCTCGGACTGCCGGACCGCGATTATTACACGAAGGAGGACGAAGGCTCGAAAAAGCTCCGCGACCAGTACGTCGAGCACGTCACGAAAATGCTGACGATGGCCGGAGAGCCGGCGGACCAGGCCGGCAAAGACGCGCAGAAGATCATGGCCATGGAAACGACCCTGGCCAAGGCGGCGCGGACCCGGGTCGAGCTGCGGGATCCGCAGAAGAATTACAACAAGATGAAGCTGGCCGAGCTCCAGACGATGACGCCGGACTGGAACTGGACCGATTACCTGAAGGAATTGAAATTAACCAACCCGGGCGACGTCAACGTCGGGCAGCCGGACTTCTTCAAAGCGGCGAACGAGCTGTTCAAGACCACTGCGGTCGAAGATTGGAAACCGTATCTGCGCTGGCATTTGATTAGGGACATGGCGCCGATGCTCTCGAGCGATTTCGTGAACGAGAACTTCCGCTTTTATGAAGCGACGTTGCGCGGGACGAAACAGATCAAGCCGCGCTGGAAACGGGTCGTGACGAAGGAAGACGATTCGATCGGTGAAGCGCTCGGTAAACTTTATGTCGCCGAGAAATTCCCGCCGGAAGCGAAAGCGCGGGCCCTTGAAATGGTGAACAACCTGAGAGAAGCGCTGGCGGACCGGATCAAGACGCTGGATTGGATGGACCAGCCGACGAAGGACCAAGCGCTGAAGAAGCTCGCGGCTTTCACGGTCAAGATCGGGTATCCGGACAAGTGGCGCGATTATTCGCCGCTGAAGATCGACCGGACCTCCTTTGCGCAGAATGTCATGCGGGCGGACATGTTCGAGGTGGACCGTTTGATGAAAAAAATCGGTAAGCCGGTTGACCGAACCGAGTGGGGAATGACGCCGCCAACGGTGAATGCCTATTACAATCCGAACATGAACGAGATCGTGTTCCCGGCCGGGATCATGCAGCCACCGTTCTTCGATCCGAAAGCGGACGACGCGGTCAACTACGGTGGGATGGGCGCGGTGATCGGGCACGAAATGACGCACGGATTCGACGACCAGGGCCGGCAGTACGATGAGGTGGGTAACCTGCGCGACTGGTGGTCAAAAGCGTCCGCCGACGAATACGATAAGCGCCGCAAAGTGGTCGTGGCGCAGTATGCGTCCTACGAACCGCTTCCAGGCCAGCACATCAACGGCGAGCTCACCCAGGGCGAGAACATCGCGGACATTGGCGGAGTGAAGATCGCATTCATGGCGTTCAAGAAAGCGCAGGCCAAGAAAGGTCCGCAGCCGACCATTGACGGGTTTACGCCGGAGCAGCGTTTCTTTTTGGGTTACGCCCAGATCTGGCGCAACACCCAGCGGGACGAAGACCTGAAGCTCCGGCTGAATACCGATCCCCATTCGCCGGGACGCTTCCGCACGATCGTGCCGCTCTCGAACTTCGAGGAATTCCAGAAGGCGTTCCAGATTCCGGACGGCTCAGCGATGGTGCGGCCGCCGGCTGAACGGGTGAATGTCTGGTAAGCGCGTCAAGCGCGCCGTTATTGGTTATTAGTTAAGAATTATCGGAAGAATTAACCCGCCGTTCGCCGCGCGATGTGGTGAACGGCGGTGTCTTTTCTACGTCGTATGTAGCCTACATGACGTACTAGTACTCCCGGCCGGTAACGAACTCGGTAAATATTCCGCGGCTCGTCTTTAGCCGGAATGGCAGACTGAGCTTTCGTTTTCCGTCGATGGCCTGGAAGACGTCGAAATGCAGGTGCGGTTTGCTCGCGAAACCGGTTTGACCCGAAAGGCCGATAGGCTGGCCGACTGTGACTTGATCCCCTAATTGAACCAGCGCGCCGTCTTTTTGCAGATGGATGTATTCGGCGAAGGTGCCGTCGCTGTGTTTAATGATGATGTAATTTGCATACGGCCGAAAGCTCGGGTCCGGGCCGCCGACGTTGGAATCCTGTTTCACGCCGACGACGCGCCCATCGCGTGCAGCACACACGACCGTGCCTACCGGGACCGTCCAATCGACAGCGTTCTCACTGCCGGTTCCCGCAAAATGACTGAAACTGCCGCGCGGGCCCTGCATGACAACGTAACGACCGGGACCGAAAGGCATCGAGTAGTCCGCATCGTTGGTGGTTGTGGACCGCCGGGCGCCGAACTGGCAGAACGGCTGGTAATGGCAACTCCAGGCGCGTCTCTTGTCGGTTCGCTGAAACCGAACCAGCTGAAATGAGCGGCGGCCCGCAGACTCAACCGTGAAGGGGACCGGCCGAGACGGGGTCACGTTCTCCATCGTAGCTTCGAGGGTTACGGTAAATTCGGTGAGGTAATCGCTTTTGACCGTGACGGTGAGGACGTCGCCGACCTGCTCCTTAATGAACCGGACATTAGGCGGACTCTCTTCCGCCGCGAAGACCTGACAGCTGGTGAAACCAAAGAGCGCAAGCGCAACGGGGAACTTCATCGTTACGCACTCGCGGCCAAACCAGCCGGCGCAAGGATCGCGTCGCGCATTCCGTGGAGGATCTTCTTGTCGGCCGGCACGATAGTGGCCAGGGCGCCGCTCAATTTCGCCTTTCCATTTTCGACAAAGTAATAAGGGCATAGGCGAACCCGGCCGCGCATCGTTTTCATTTCACCAGTTTCATTGTCCCAATACGAATGATCGATCAGGCGCGCTTTGTGGAAACGCTGCATCAGCCGAGGCGTCGTTTGAAATTCCGCGAGCGCCTGTTCCACCGCTGCCTGCCATTCGGTTTGCGGAACGTCAGAGCCAACCGTGATCCCACGGCTCCCCCACCCCAGCGGCGAAAACCCGCTGACCTTGATCAATAGGTCACGTTCTTTCTGGCTGAGTCGCCCGGCTTCGCGCCAATCGTGAATCTCAAGTCGCGGAATTACGGCGTGCTGCGGCAACGGCGTCGGATCCAAAGGCCAGCTGAAGGGAATGACCTCCTGCAGTTTCAAAAAATACTTTTCGCCGAGCTCGCGTCGCCAGAATTCACGGAGGGGCTGCATCCAAAAAAGCGCGAACCACATTTTCTCCTCGAGAAACGGTTTGATTGGCGGCGTCATTTTTACCGAACCGGCGCGAACGGCATCGAGCAATGCAGAAATGCGCGGGAGGTTGGGAAGATCGAACAGCTCGAAAAACCGATAAACATTTCGCCCCACGGTCGGTTCGTAGCTCTCCGCCTCGACGACTCGCCATTTCCGGTCGCGATCTTTTTGCCCGAGCTGCGCAGCGACCCACTCCATCTCGGGCCGATAAGTGGATGCCTCGTGCGAAATGACGATGTCGCCACCATCGGGAAGCAAACTGCGGAAGCCGTCGAGCATGTGTTCGGCGCCGCCAATAACGTTGCCGCCCAGCTTCGCGTAAGTTTGATTTAACCAACCGGTCAGGCCGATTCCGCCGGGAACAGAATCGATCTCCGCGATTGTGTAACCGGCTTCGGTCAGGATGAGGTCAGGCCGGATAACAAGCGGCACGTCATCGCGGAATAGCTTCTCACGAGAGAATTCGATCAGCTCCGCGGGTTTACCGGCATCGAGATACTCGGCGATCCAGGGCGGCTGCTTTCCCTTGACGCTGCGCTGATAAAGCTCGTTACAGGCGCGCTGGAATACATAGAGACGATGGCCGAGCTGCTCCAGCTCCTTTGCGAACTTGTCGTCAACGGGAAACAGGTCAGGCGAAAGAAGAAAATCTTTTTCGGCGAAAAGACCGGAGGAGGGAAAGGCGGAGCGGATTGAGGCGAGGTCGAGCATTAGATGGAAAAAACGTCGAACCCCCAACGTCCAACGTCCAACGTCCAAAGTCGAAGTCAGAGGCGCGGCAGATCTAACACGGTTGGCGAACAGCTGCGCGTCGAATGACTGGTCATCCATTCGAGATTGGACGTTCGGGGTTGGGCGTTCCGCGTTTTCTTCATCATCTTCATCTCCCTGCCGCCATTTTCTTGAGCGCGTTCTTCACTAATTCCTCGGCCGATTTGATTCCCGGCTCGCGCTCCTGCAAATCGCGGACGGTCTTGTGGGCGTCGACTTGTTTATAGCCGAGTGCGATGAGGGCGAGGACCGCTTCGTTGACCTGGGTCTGTTCGGGTGTGGGCGCGTGCTCGGCACTGGCGGCTTCCCATGCGGCGACAACCCCGAGCTTGTCTTTCAGCTCGAGAACAATTCGTTCCGCCGTCTTTTTTCCGAGCCCGCTGATTTTTGAAAGTGATGTGATATCGGCGTTGACGACCGCGGCCTTGAAACGATCGACGCTCATTCCACTCAGAACCGCGAGGGCGAGTTTCGGGCCGATCCCGCTGACGTTATTCACGAGGAGACGAAAAAGATCCCGCTCGGCCGCGGACATGAAGCCGTAGAGAATATGGGCGTCTTCGCGAACGTGGAGATGAGTCAGGATCTGGATCGGCTGGCCGGGCACCGGAAGTTTGTCGTAACTGGAAAGCGGAATAAAAAGTTCATAGCCGACGCCGCGAACGTCGACGATCGCCTGCGTGGGCAGGGCTGAAGCGAGGGTTCCGTGGAGAAAAGTAATCATCCGCTGCCTTCCCTAGCCAGCTGCGCTGGAAATCCCAAGAACCAAATCCCAAATCCCAAACAAATTCCAGACAACACACCAACAATCTCAAGCGGATCAGATCCGCGGTCGGGTTTAATCATTTGAAATTGAGATTTCCTTGGGATTTGGGATTTCCGCGACAGGGGCGCGGCCGCGGCTCACGGCGTCGGTTTCAAGATCAACGTCAGGTCGGTCGGCCGTCCTTTCACGATCGTGAAGCCCTTCGAGCGATAGGTTTTCCAAGCAGGATCCATTTTCGGCGAGAAAGCTTCCGCCACTTTGGTAGGTACAATAACAAAGCGAGGCCCGGCGAAACGCATGAACTTTTCCAACTGGTCCGGCTCGAGCCCGCGGAAAAATCCGTGACAACGGCTGCGAAAATACCAGACAACGCTCGGCTCCGCGTAATCGACATTCGCGAAATCCATGTCGGGAAGAAGATCCTTCCGCGACATTTTGTAGAGCTGGGCGGACGGAAAGGTGGGCGCGAGAAGCGGGAACAGAATGAAGTCCGCCGCAAGGGCCGCGGTCGCAGCACCGATCGCGGCGCGGCGCGGGAACTTCGGCGAACCGAGTTCAAAGATGTGGCGCGCCATAAGCAGAGCGAGAAGCGGATAAGCCGGCAAGGTGTAATGCGGCAGTTTCGTTTTCACCAGGGTCATGATGACGAAAACGATGAGAACGCCGGCGATCAGGTAACGATCGATGGCGTCCCGTTGCCGCCAAAGACGTTTCGTTAGGCCAGGCAGCTTGATCGACCAGGGGAAGAAGCTGATGAAAACGGTGACGAAGTAGAACGGCAACCCAGCCAGGTAGGTCTTCCAAGTGTTGGCGCCATGGCCTTCCATCGCGATCACGCTGCGCTCGACCACGTGGCGTCCAATACCGACGGTGAAAAATTCGCCGTTGGTCCGAATCAGCGCGGGAATCCCCCACGTGCAGACAATCGCCAACGCGCCCAGCATTCCAGTGAAGAACCAAAAGCGGCGCAGAAACGGCACGTCACGGAGGAAGAATTTCATGCTGATGACCGTGAGGAGCGGAAGCCATCCGAGCGGCCCTTTCGCGAGAAATCCGAGACCGAGCGCGATGTAGAAAACAAAGCGCCAATATTTCCAGCGCGGATCATTTTGATTCGGGGGGGTGGCTTCGGATCTGAATGAATCCCGGAGGAGCTCGTAGCCGGCCCAATGCCCGGCCGTCACGAACAGGATCATCCACATATCGGCGACAGCGGCCTTGCCGTGAGCAAAGACCTGGAGGCAGAGCGTGAAAATAATCGCTGCCCACAACCCCACCCGCTCGCCGCCCATGCGCCGGCCCCATGCGAAAAGCAGCGCCGCGGTCACCGCCGCTGCGATCGTGGAAGGAAACCGAGCCGCGAAATCATTTTCGCCGAAGAAATGGTAGCTGGCGATTTGTGTCCAATAAATGAAGGCCGGCTTATCGAACCGGTATTTGTCGTTGAAGTAAGGAATGACGAAATCGGAGCGCTCCCGCATTTCGCGCGACGCCTCGGCAAAGCGAGGTTCGTCACGATCGACGAGCGGGATGGTCCAGGTCCCGGCAACGTGGAAAAGAAGGGCGCCGAGGAAAACGAGGACGAAATTGCGGATTGCGGCTTGCAGAGCCGAGATTCAAAGATAGGCCCGGGTGAAAGACAAACGGGAATTTCGAAGGCGGGTTTCGCGGTGGGTAGTGATTTTCGTTGGGGCCGCCGTTTTGATAGGCGCCAGTTTCTGTCTCGATCCCGCGGTTCGGAACTGGGTCACGCGACACCAGGACCCGGCTATGCGCCGCGTCATGGAAGCGGTGAGCCGCTATGGGGATTGGCCGGAGCATGTTGCGCTGGGCGTCATTTTGCTCGCCGCAGCCTGGTCTCGCGGCAGCAAAAGGTGGATGAGAATTTTCGCGGCGATGATCGTGGCCTGCGCGCTGGCGGGCGGCAGCGCCCGCGTCGTGAAGATCGCCGCCGGCAGAGCGCGTCCGAACGTTCAGACGGAAACGCGGTGGAATGGCCCACAACTCAGCGAGCGCTACCACGCATTTCCATCAGGCCATACCGCGGCATCGACCGCATTCTTTGCCACGCTTGTGCTGGCCGGGTGGCGAATTGGCGGTGGACTTTTCGCGATCCCACTGTTGATCGCGTTCTCTAGAATGTACGTCGCGGCACATTATCTTTCCGATGTAGTGGCCGCCGCGATAATCGGCGTAGCGTGCGCGTATGTCGTGGTCGGGTGGCGTCCGCTCGCAATTAAAAATGGAAAATCGAAAGTCGAAAATTAGTGCGGCGGAGGGGGTGGGATTCGAACCCACGAGGGCTTGCGCCCTGCCGGTTTTCAAGACCGGAGCCATCAACCGCTCGACCACCCCTCCGTGACGAACCGATCGCGCCGAGAATTGTGCCATTTCACCACCGTCGAGCAAGGTGGATCGATCGCTCGATTGCGCGCAATCGCCTGGCGGAGCGGCCTATCGACTTTACAGCGATATATGTTCATGTGAACTTGTGCCGTGGCAGCGACTGGAAAGAAGCCGAAAAAGAAGAAGTTCGTCCCTATTATAGAGGAAGCCCCGCCCCCGGCGCCGGCTATCCACGGCCGAAGCGCTTCGTGGAACCCGGCGAACCGGTTCGAAAAGTTGCACATCGATCTCGGAGATGAAGACGTCGTCCAGATCGATCCGACGAGCGTAGAAGAAGAAAGGCCGCGTCCGCAGACGCAATTCTTTCGCGACCTGACGAAAACGATCATCGCCCGGAACGACAGCCCGGACGTCGGTTTCGAGACAAGCGTTAACCCTTATCGAGGCTGCGAACACGGCTGCATTTATTGTTTCGCGCGTCCAACCCACGAATACCTCGGCATGTCCGCCGGCCTCGATTTCGAGAGTCGGATCATGGTTAAGGAGGACGCGGCGAAGCTGCTCGAGACGGAGTTGTCCTCACCAAAATGGAAGCCGCAGGTCGTGGTCATGAGCGGCGTAACCGATCCTTTTCAGCCAATCGAGCGAAAGCTGCGGATCACACGGTCGTGCCTGGAGGTGCTGGCGAAATTCCGGAATCCGGTCGCGATTATCACGAAGAACCGGCTGGTGACGCGGGACATCGATTTGCTCGGTGAGCTGGCAAGTCACAATGCCGCGGCTGTAAATGTTTCGGTGACGTCGCTGGATCCGGAGCTTCAACGGGTTCTGGAGCCACGGACCTCCTCGCCGTCGGCCAGGCTCGAAGCCATCGCAGCGTTGCATGCCGCGGGAATTCCTGTCGGAGTGATGGTTGCTCCGATAATTCCTGGATTAACGGACCATGAAGTTCCCAAAATCGTGGAGGCATGCGGACAGGCTGGCGCGGAGTTTGCCGGGTACACCATTGTGCGTTTGCCATGGGCGATCGCGCCGCTCTTTGAGCATTGGCTCGACGAGCATTTCCCCGAGAAAAAAGAGAAGGTGCTGAGCCGGATCCGGCATATTCGGAACGGAAAGATCAACGATGCGCGCTGGGGATTCCGCACGAAAGGAGAAGGCATCTTTGCCGAACAGATCCGTTCGATGTTCGAGGTGTCCTGCCGGCGGGCGGGGATTGGAGGTCGCCCGGAGCTATCGACGGCATCTTTTCGGCGGCCGCGAGAGCAGTTGACGCTTTCGCTCTAATAATGGAGGGCCGAGCTCTGCGAGGCTTCGGCGTTGCAAGAACTCCGCGGCTCGGCGTCGCAGAGCTTCCGCCCTTCACAGACAGGGCCGTTAGCGTGTCGTCTTCGCCAAATTCACCTTCCCGAGGATCGAAACCATCAGCAACCCGCCGATTACGCCGAAGGGCGCCATGAAATAAAAGTAATAGCCCCAGCTTTTATCGAGCAAGAACCCAAGAAAATAGCCGGCTAAACTTCCGCCGAAGTACTGGAAGGAATCGATCAGGCCCGAAGCAAAACCGACCATGCGGGCGCCGCCGATGTCCATGGCCGCGGCCGTCCCGAGCAAAGAGTGGGTCGCATTTGCAGTGAAAGAAATCAGGATGAGAAAGAAGACCGCCGTGTTGGCCGAAGTGAACTGGGCAGCGGCCAGAATAATTACGGCCTCCAAGAAGTAGAGTCCCGCCGCGACCGGGGCGCGGCGGCCATTGAAAACAAGATCGGAAATATAACCGGAGATGAGGGAACCGAGGGAAGCGACCAGCGGGATCAGGATCCCGAGATATTTGAACCGGACGTCGTTGAGATCGAAATGGTGCACCTCCTGCATGAAACGAAAGAACCATTGATCGATGCCCTGGCGGACCGCGCCGGTGCAGGCATAGGCAAGTGCGATGATCCAGATGACCGGATTCGACGCGATCGCCTTGAAGACCACAGATACCGGGGCGCGCGTCTCGTTGCCGCGAATGTGATCCTCATCGACGGGTGGGAAACCAGCGGCCTGCGGCGTTTCCTTCGCGATGAACGCCATCGCGACCGCAACCACCGAGCAGAGCCCGGCGGGAATCCAAAAGAGCCAACGCCAATGCAGCGGCGGGATTTGCCACAGACCAAGAAAAACGAAGCCGGCGAGCAAGGCCGGGCCAAACGTGTTGATGAGAAACCGGCCAGCGTTGATCATGAAACCGAAAACGCCGGCGAAACGGCCGCGCTCATTTTTGGCGAACCAGGCGGCGTTGATTTTGATCATGCCCGGCGCGCCAAACGATTGCAGGTAGCCGTCGATTCCGCGGATGAGCAAAAAGAGCGAAAGCATGCCGGCGAACGACGCGAAGCCGAAAAGGAGGTTCATTGTCACGGTGCCGGCGGCGCCAATGAGCATCGCGCGCTTGCCGCCGATGCGATCGGTCAGCAGGCCGTTGAGGATTTGCCCGCAAGCGTAAGCGAACAGGGCGGTCGTGATGATCGTGCCCATCTGCCCCTTGTTGAAGCCGAACTCGTCGCTGATCGATTTGTTGGCGATCGCGAAATTGTAGCGGCAGGTATAAAACGACGTGTAGAGCAGACCGACGAACGCCCAGTTCAAACCGCGCCGGCGACGGAACCCCGGCGGGTGTGGCGTGGCGATCGCTTCGTTCATGCGACCGGCGAGCATGCGTTTCGGTTTTGGCGGCGACAATGAAAATCGCGGACCGGCTTGCGCTTGGCGCGCAATTTCGCAGGGTGAACGAACAAGCATGAACATCGAATCACTTCATATCGGAATGAAAGTGCGCCATCCGCAATACGGCGTCGGGGTCGTTAGGTCGCTGACTGAACATACGGCCGAGATCGCGTTCGACGATGCGCCGAGAACGATTGCCCCGGCCTCGAGCGATCTTCAACCCGCCGAAGCGACGGCGGCCTTGACCGAGCTTCAGTTACCGCTGGCGAACCTAATCCGCGACGCCGCCACCGCGACGGTGGAAGCGCTCGGCCTGGAAAAGCGAGACGCTATTGTGGAAGGACTGGCGAGTCGTTGGCAGAACGGTACGCTATTGATGCAACCAGCCGATGCCTCGTTGCAGGCCAAGGACGTGCCGCTCGAAACGTTCTTTCACAAAATCGTCATGATCCGCAATAATTTGCGGGTGCTCGAACAAAAGGTGAATGCGAACGAGAAGCTAAGCGACGGCGACAAGTTCGAGCTCCAGCAATATATAACTCGTTGTTACGGCTCGCTCACGACCTTCAACATTTTGTTCAAGAGCAAGGACGATCAGTTCCGCACGGGCGGGTAACGGATCTCTGCTGGACCGACGGCGCTCTGTTGCCGCTTGGACCCGCATTTACAAAGTAAGGCGTTGTCCGCCGACAGGGCGGCGTCGGACAGGGCAAAGGGCCGTTTGAAACCGCCGCTCGGCCAGCTGACGATCACGACCACAGCCCGCCCCACGATTCGCCAAGCCGTCGACTATTCGCCCATTCCCCCGCAAGCAGCCGGGACCCTTTCGTATTAA
>JBJMXC010000145.1:0-9867 GCA_045809825.1 Chthoniobacterales bacterium
AACGGGGTTTTCGCTTTCATGTTTTTTATCTGTGCAGAGGGATTTGTTTCTCCTGAATCCGTCTACGGCGTAAATGCCTAACGGATTCACCAAATCAGTCAAGCATATATTTGCCGGGAAAAAATGCCGGCACCCTCCCCCAAAAAGGAGAGGGTGCCGGGCTGGTCAAAATTAGCGGAATTACCGGTAGGTCGCCGGTTTTTCGACCGCGTGGAAGTCTTCGGCGTTGTCCGTTTTCGTGGTGTGGGTGCGGACCGTCTTTTTCGGCGGCGGCGTCGTCACCACCGTTTCGGTACAGGCGCCCAGGTAAAGAGCGGGTAGGATCAACAGGATTAGTTTTCTCATAGAGTGCGGTTAGGCGTCGTGGTTTGGGTTTTACTGCGGAGGTTTAGGAGGCACGGGGGCGGCGGGTGAAGTGGGCGGCTTGGTTCCATCCATCTCGAAAGTTGGCTCTACGCCCATCGGTTCGACAGTACTCGCGCTCCTTTCCACGCCACGGCGTCCCACCAGTACCGCGTAGGAGGCCAGCCCGCGGGCCGCCGCCATATGCACGATCGCCTGGACCGTGCCCGTATAGCTGGAACGGAATTTTACGCCGGCCCGGGAGGTGGCGCGCCGATCATCGAGGATGAGCTGACCGACTTCATCGTAAACGTAGAGGTCAATATCCCTCGCGAACTGATCGCGCCCGATCAGAATCACGTAATCCAGTCCCTTACTGACCGGGATCATCACTTTGACGGTGTATCCGGCACCGGCGATGCCGCTGGTATTGGTGGGCGACATATAAAAACCAGTAGCCGTGTAACGGACCGCCATTTGGTAAGCGTCATCTTCTGCCTTCGCGGGATCGGCGAGGCTGATTGATGGGACCGAGCAAACGGCGCAGAGGAGAAGACCGAGGATGAATTTGAGATTCATAATTTGGAACGCAATTCTGGGACGGTTAAATAGGTTAGGGTCACTTCGAAGCGGCTGGTGCCGTCGACGGCGCCAATGCGCCCTGGACTATCTCGGTGGCGAGCCGATTGAGTTCGCCCACGTTTTCCTTGGAGATTGTCCCATTCAGAGGAATGGTGAGAATCGTCTCGATTTTCGGCATGGCCTCCCGGAGTTTGGCCAAAGAAGGGGTTTCTTTGATCGGACCGGGAAGAGCTTCTACTTTGTCCTTCAAGGCGCGCGCCAGAAGGGGTTCGCGCAGGATATTAGAAACCGTTGGCGAATAATTGTCGGCTACGACGGTGGTAGTATATCGGGCACCTTGAATCCAACCGCACACGATGAGGAGCGTGCCGCGATTCGAGTGTTCCTTGGTCTCGATCTTTTTCATGATGTCCTGCTGAAAAAATCCCAGCTCCATGAACACTTTCAGCCATTCCCCTTTGTTCGCAGCGGCGCGGACCGCGCGAGCTCGACCAAGCTCCGCGTCCGAGATGTCGAGTTTCTTTGCCAGTTTTTCAATGTCGGCCGCGCACTTATTGAGCATCTCGGCATCCAACGCCTTGATGGCCATAACACCATCGGCAATGCGAATACCTAGGACCATCGGAATGGCGACCTCTTTGTCGGTAAACGCATCCGCATCGATGTCCACTGCAACCTTGCGATACACCTGTCCCCAATTCACCTTGGTGGCGGTCAACGCCTGGTCCAAGGCAAGGAACTTGTCATAAGGCGTCGGCATGCCCACTCCGGCATCCTCGGCTTTCTTAGGATCGAACGGCGCCTTCTCGGGAGGAGGTTGGTCTTTCTCGGCGCCGAGCGCGAGACAAGAAACAAAACTTCCGATAAGCGATAGGAGCAGCAAGCGTCGCAGCGTGCGCAAAGCGAAAATATCAGCCATTTGTTAGGTGTAACAGAGCGATTAAAACGCATGCAAGTTTTTTTTTAGAACGCTTCGAAGAACGGCCACGCTGGAAAATTATGCTCGACGCTTCAGGCTCTACTCATAGTATCTTCTGGGCCATGAGACCCCGATTGGTTTTGCATGCTCCGAAAATGCGGGGGCGTGGACACGTGAAAACATCTCCTAGCCAGACCGCAGTGGCTTACATTGTTTGTAGCGTGTTCGCTTTTTTCCTGGCTGCCTGTAGCGAACAGTCTCCAGATCTGGATGAACGAATCGCCACCTTACAGAAAGAACTGGATAAGACGCAGAGCGAGCTGAAGTCCGCAACCGAAGCACTCGAGGTCTCGAAGGAAGAGCTAGCCCGCCTGAAAAACGCCTCCGGCAACACCAAAGACCAGCATGCTCCGCCGGCCTCCTCTCCCCCGCAGCCGACCGTTCCCTCGCGCGATGAGTTGGAAGCTTCCTACATCGCCGAGGCTAAAGTGCTCAAGAAGAAGCTGCAAGACCGGCTTAAAGACTTCGCTCTCGGCAGCTTTACGCTTCACAACGTCATACTTCCTGATAATCAATTTCCCGTTAGTTCATGGATCTCACTGGCCTTCCAAACGGGCGACGGTAAACAGTATCGGCTAGACTTCCCGGTAAAGGCCGATCTCGCCGGCAAATGGGTATTCCCCGAACCGGAAGATATCGGGCGTCGCATTGCAGATTCGAAAAAACTTGCGACTACCCCGGATACCTCGCAGAAGCCCTCCGTGCCTCAAACCGCCCCGAGGGAAACTTCGTCATCAACTTCCACTTCGAAGGTACCTGCCGACGCCACGGTGGTTATCCAATGGCCTAACAGTAATCCGGCGCCGCAAGGACCACAGGCGCCTCAGGCGCCAAACAAGCCAACTACGCAGACATCTTCGCCGAAGCCTCAAACTTCACCTTCACAACAAGGTCCTAAGCAGTCGATTCCGGCAGATCGTGATGTTCTTATCCGATTCTAGCCGGGAGTCTTTCTTCAATTCTGGACGAAGTTTATGACCGGCCTACTCCAGATAGTCGATAACTCTGGAGAGCGAAGCGTTGGGCTCGCCCGGACCGCAATGACTGTCGGTTCGGACCCGGCTGATTCCGTCGTTATCAAAGGTGAAAACCTTGGTGCCGCCGTGGTGAGCATCAATTGGGACAGTCGCCGGACGACATGGGTGTTGCATTGTCCGCTGCCTCTCGGCGCGCCCGTCGTCATCAACCGACGAGCGGCAGCGCCGGGGGAGCAAATTCCACTGGCCAATTCCGACGTGATCGAAGTCCCCGGCGCGTATCTAACGTTTCGGCGAAGCCTGGCCCCGCCTTTCTTTGGCGGACGGCCGCTCGAACACATTCCTTTGGAGAACAAGGTCCTGATTATCGGCCGCAGCGATCCCAAAGCTACCGTCGAAGCTAACCGCATCGATCTCGACAGCGAAGAAACGACCATCTCGCGTCTTCACGCTCTTATTGAACCTGACGGGCGCGATTATGTGATCAGCGATCACAGCCGCCGCGGGATGGAATTAAATGGTGTCGCCTTCACTCGCGAACGCCTGGTCTTCGGAGATCGACTCCGCATTTCCAGTTACATCTTCGAATTCATTGGAAATGGTCTTCGGCTAATCCATCCCGAAAGTTCAGGCTCGGTCTCGGCCCAGAGCTTGACGGTCGTGGCCGGCGGAAGGACGATCTTAGACCAGTTCTCAATAAATATTACGGCGGGCGAATTCATTGGAGTGTTAGGCGGCTCCGGCCAGGGAAAATCGACTTTGCTCAACGCGCTCTGCGGCATCAATCCGCCGACCTCCGGTGAAGTGCGGATAGGAGGCGTTCCTCTCTCCGACCGTGCGCGACTGCGGGAAATCGGAATCGGTTTTGTGCCGCAGGACGACATCGTGCACAAAGAACTCCTGGTAAGGGAGGCCATTACCTTTGCCGCACGATTGCGTCTGCGCCTGCCTCGTCCGCAGATCGACGCGCTGGTCGATCGCGTAATCGCGCGCCTGGGACTGACGGCACGCGCGCACCAACGGATTGCTGATCTCTCCGGCGGCCAGCGCAAACGAGTTAGCATCGCGATCGAACTCCTGGCTAAACCCAGTGTGCTCTTTCTCGATGAGCCTTCTTCTGGACTGGATCCGGCCACCGAAGAGGGATTGATGACCCTGCTACAGTCTCTTACTCTCACAAAACTCACCGTTATCTGCACCACCCACGTCTTACAAAAGGCGTATCTCTTTGACCGAATCCTCTTCGTCCAGGCCGGCAAACTGGTTTTCGCCGGCCATCCTGATGAAGCGCGAAGACATTTTCTCCAGGGAGGAGCGGAGGACACCGGCTCTCTCCAGCATTCGCCGATCGAGCGGATCTACGGGTTACTGGCTAACTCGCCCAAACCGGCGCAGGAATGGGAAAGGGAATTCCACCAATCAGTTTTTGCGAACCGGGCTGTGCCTGCCCTACCCCCGCGCCAAACCACCCAGACCGACTCCGCGACGTTCAAGAGACTTACGGTATCCTCTTGGCAAACTTTTCTACTCTTGTGCGCGCGGCAATGGCAAATCGTGCGCTCAGATTATTGGAACCTTATCTTTCTAGCGACGCAACCGCTCCTTATCGGATTCCTCGTGGGATGGGTCGCGGATAAGTCGTCCCTTAGGATGTTTCTATGCGTGGTCGCTACGATGTGGTTTGGCTGTAGCAATGGCGCACAACAGATCGTCGGTGAGCTTCCTGTCTTCCGGCGTGAGCGCGTTTCCGGGCAGGGCTTGAATGCTTATATCCTAAGTAAGATGGGGTTTCTTACCCTGGTCTCGGCGGCCCAGGCGGTGGTGCTCTTACTTACGACTTTGTTCTGCAGCCAGGTCATCTTTCATCCGGAAACCACCGATGCGCAGAATCTCGAAAAAGAGTTCGCGGCCCGTCTTCTGCCTCTCCAACTACCTGCCGAAGCCACTTCACAGGATGACTTTGATGCCGTCGACGCCGAAGCAGATGGCGCAAACTCGAAGAAGCCGACACCCACTGAGTCGGCGCCTAAGTCTGCTTCTCAGGGTGCCGTGCTTTTTCTCAAGCCGCTGCTTGCGGTAAGTCGCTTCTTCCAGGTCTCGCAAAACGTTATTGATTCCGGACCACGGATTCTTACGCGTTCCGACGGCACGGCGCTCAAGGATTCCAAGGGTAAGGAGATAATCGTTCCCGGCATAAACCTGTTCCGAGTGCTTAGCGTGACTCTTGGTCTGCGTTGGCTCGCGGTAGCGGCCGCGGCGATTACCGGCGTCGGCATCGGCCTCATGATTTCCTCGCTGGTAAAGAACACCACCCAGGCTGTCCTCTGGGTCCCTCTTATCCTTATCCCCCAGATCCTTTTCGGCGGGATCGTCGTAACAGTCGCAGACATGAGTACGTCCGTGCGGCGGTTCAGCCACTTCATGCCGAGCTTTGCCGCGCAGCGCATCATGGATGTAGCTTCCGTCTACGGTCTCATGACGCCTTTCCTGACGAATCGGACGAAGACACCGCTCTTTCTTACTTCGCGCGGCGACAAAGAGACGGTCGAATGGCAGGACAACGACAGGTCTTATTCCCAGAGTTACGACAAGTTATCGCCGGTCAACACCTCGTGGCAAAACCTCGCGGTCATTCCCGAGCGCCTGGGTCAACACAAACAGGTTGGCGAGCGCAGCGCCGGCGGTTTACGGATGGAGTATCGCGACACCATCGAAACGCGGCGGGACGTTCGCTATTCCAAGGGATCGATCTATCGCTCACTTATCGACTATTACCAATCGGTGGGACTGCTTGGTCTTTGGGTGGGCATTTGTTACGCCATTATTTTTGTCGGCCTTTTGAGAAAGCAAACCGGGAAGTGATCACGCTGGCATGACTTCCGGAAAATTGCTCCTCAGCCGAGTCCGCGGTTAATTACCCGTCATGGCGGAAATTCCGACTGGGACAGTTACGTTCCTTTTCACTGATATAGAGGGCTCGACCAAGCTGCTCAATCGTTTCGGCGATCGTTACCACGACATCCTCGGACAACACAATTCGGTTTTGCGGGCCATTTTCGACCAACACGGTGGCCGTGAGATGACCACGGAGGGCGACGCCTTTTTTATCGCGTTCCCCCGGGCGGCGGACGGGATCGGAGCAGCCGTCGCGGGGCAGAAAGCGCTCTCCGATCATGAGTGGCCGGAAAACATCTCGCTTTGCGTTCGCATGGGTCTGCATACCGGCGAACCCACCGCGGCTGGTGACGGCTATATGGGATTGGATGTACATCGCGCGGCGCGGATTAGTTCCGCTGCTCATGGTGGCCAGATCCTCATCTCAGTCGCTACGAAAACGCTCACCAATAACCGGTTTCCCCCCGGGGTCACGCTGCGTGATCTCGGAGAACATCGGCTGAAAGACCTGGAGCAACCCGAGCACCTTTTTCAGCTTGTCATCCCAGGTTTGCAGACGGATTTCCCGCCGATTCGCAGCCTTAACAATTGTCCGAACAACTTGCCCACCCAAATGACCTCTTTGATTGGGCGCGAAGAGGACCTTGCCCAAATTTGTGAACTCGTCCGCCGCCCGGGCCTGCGTTTGCTGACTTTGGCAGGACCGGGTGGCGCCGGCAAAACTCTCCTCGCTCTCCAAGCCGGCGCTGCCCTGCTCCCCGACTTCGCCGATGGCACCTTCCAAGTTAGCCTCGCCGCGATAAGCGATTCATCCCTTATTCCGAGTAAGATCGCCGAAGCGCTGGGACTAAGAGGATCGGCCCAGCAGACGTCGCCTGCGTCTCTGGCAGGCCACCTTCGCGAGCAACGAATGTTGCTCCTGCTCGACAATCTCGAACACCTCGCCGGCGCGGCGAAAATTATCTCCACGATTATCGAAAACTGTCCGAACCTCAAAGTCCTGGTGACGAGCCGGGCGGCTTTGCGCATGAGAGGCGAATACGTTTTTCATGTCTCCTCTTTGCCGGTACCGGATCCGCAATCGAGCTCCACCTTAGAGGCATTGATCGCCTCGCCCGCTGTCTCGCTATTCCAAGAGCGGGCCCAGGCAATAAGGGGCGACTTCGTTGTCAACGAGCAGAACGCGGACGCGGTCGCCGAGATCTGCCAGCGACTGGATGGTCTGCCACTTGCGATCGAATTGGCGGCAGCGCGGATCAAACTTCTTTCTCCCACCGCGATGCTTGCGCGCCTGGCTCCGGCCGACGGACACCTCTCCCTGGGGATGCTGGTCGGAGGGGCCCACGACCTTCCTGTGCGTCAGCAAACCATTCACGGCGCCATCAGCTGGAGCTACGATCTTCTCACCCCCGATTTGAAGAAACTCTTCTGCCGTCTTTCGGTGTTTGCGGGAGGCTGCGCGCTTTCCACCGCGGAAACGGTTTGCGAGCAACTAGGCAAGCTCAAGATCGAAGTTCTCGATGGGATCGCTGCCCTGCTCGATAACAATCTGCTCTTGCAAAACGAAGAGATCCCGGGCGAACCGCGAGTCCGCATGTTCCAGACGACACGCGAATTTGGTTTAGCGCAGCTGCGCAAGTCCGGAAACGAAGCGGAGACCTACGCCGCCCACGCGAAATATTTTGCGGCGTTCGCCGAGGAAGCAGAGCAGAACCGCACCGGGCCGGACGACTGGATTTGGGCAAAGCGGGTGGGCGTTGAGAAGGACAACTTTCAAGCCGCCCTCTCGTGGGCATTCGCGAATGAACCCGACCTGGCGCTCCAAATTACCGCGGCCGTCGCCAACTTTTGGTTTATCCAGCAACGCTGGGCGCAATTGCGCGCCACCTGCGAGAAATTGGAGCAGGAGGTCCCGGGGGGACGGGCGGATTGGAGGGCGCGTTGTGCCCGGGCCGCCGCCCAATGTGCATTGGTCACAGGCGATGCCGCTGTTGCCGAAAAGCTATTCGAGCAAAGCGTGGTCCTGGCCGAGCAAAGCGCCAGCGACCTGGAAACCGCGGTTGGCCTCGTGCACCTGGGACGAACTCTTGGCGAGCGAGGCCGAAATGCCGCCGCGCGCGAGACGCTGGAACGCGCGCTGACTCTCGCCCGTAAGATTAAAAACGACGAGGCCATTGCCGATTCGCTGACTGAGCTAGCTCACCTAGCCATGGCGAACACTTCCTTCAGTGAGGTCCGGAACAAATTCGAGGAAGCCGCAGCGATGTCACGAAAGCGTGGTTATCGCGCCGGAAGCGCGCAATGCCTGAGTTATCTGGCGGAAGGAGCGATTATCGCGGGCGAATACGACCAGGCGTCCTCTGCCGTTCGCAGCGCCAATCAGATCCATGAGGCGCTGGAGAACCGGCACGCGCTGGCTTGGAATTGTTATCACCGCGCGAAAATTTCCAATGCCCGGGGCGAGTATGCCCAGGCTCGAGTAGCTCTCGAGGAAAGCCTCGCCTCTTTTCAGCGCATGGGCGCGCCGCTCGGTGAAGCCTGGTGTCTTTATGAACTCGGGAAACTGGCGCTCGACACCGAGGACTTTCTGGAGGCCAACGAAGGCTTCGAGCGCGCGCTGGCGATGTTTCGCCTCCTCGGCACCGGTGGCGCGTGGGCAACCTATCGCCTCGGTTCCACCGCCATTTATGAAGGCCGGTTCCGCGCGGCGCGCAAATCACTGCAGAAAAGCCTTTCGGCGTTCGAGGCAGCGGAAACCAAAGTGGGACTTGCCCATGTTTCCTGCGAACGAGCGCGATTAGCCCGGCTCCTCGGCGAACACGACGAAGCAATATTTCTTCTGAGAGGGAGCTTTGAGCTGGCCAAGCAAATTGATTCCAAGGCAATCACCATCGAAGTGCTCGAACAATCAGCTTATTTATTCAACGCTCAAAATCTGCCCGAAAATTGTGCTGTAGTTCTCGGCAAAGCAACCGCGTTGCGCGAGGAGTTGAGCAGCCCAATTCCCCCGCGTGACCGCGCCGAGCACGAAGCGACTCTCGAACAGATCCGCGATCTGCTTGGAGCGGAAAAGTTTGCCGCGCTTTCGAAAACGGGCTGGGTCGCTTCCCACATGCAACTCGATGAAATAATCCACGACCCGAGTCGCACTCCATCGGTCTCGTAAGCGCACTCAGCCGTTTGAAACCGCGGCTCGCTAGCTGACGATCACGACGACGGCCACCAGCGCGCAGGCAATGCCCGCGATTTGGACGGCGTTCAGTCGCTCGTGCAAAATCCACCGCGCCAGAAGCACCGTGCTCGCGGGATAAAGAGAGGCGAGCGTCACGACAATGCTCAGGGGACCAATCCTCGCCGCACTCATATAGAGCGCGTTCGCCAACATGTCGAGCGCTCCACAGGCGACGACGACGGGCACCACCGCGCGGGGAACGACGAGGGGAACCTTGGCCAGCCGCGCGACAGCGGCGAGAGCGACCGTGGAGACCGCACGGGCGATGAGGAGCGGCCAGAGGCCGGACGCGCTGCCCGTGCGCGCCAGGCAGACGAGAAACGCGCCGATGGCGACGCCGGAGGCGAGCGCAATGGCGAGCGAGCGATCGTGGCCCTCGGGCTTGCCGGCCGGATCGTCATGGCGGCTGATCAGCGCCACCGAAGCGACGGCGACCGCGATGCCCGCCAGCGCCAGAGGGCCCGGTCGTTCTCCGAGGCCGATCGCGACCAGCACCGGGATGGTGATCGAGCAGACCGCGGTGACCGGTGCGACGACGCTCACCCGGCCCACCGCGAGGCCGTAGTAGAGCAGCGCTACGCCCATTCCGCCGGTCGCGCCCGCGCCGGCCGCCCAGAGGCCGCCGATGATGGATGGCGGCTCAGCCGGAAAAAGCGGCAGCGCGAGCGCCACCAGCACCAGGCCGATGCCCTGGGCCAACACGGTGGCGGTCAGGGCCGCCGAGCGGCGCGCGGCAAGACCGCCGAGGAAATCGGCCGTCCCGTAGAACACGGCGGAGAGCAACGCCACGAGGAGAGCCACGCGCATCCCTTCGAAGGACGCCTACCACAACGCGCTTGGCGCAGGCCTCGTCTCGCGCG
>JBJMXC010000146.1:0-8269 GCA_045809825.1 Chthoniobacterales bacterium
GATGTGGTCGATTCGACCGGGATCGCGGAGAAGGCCGCCACCGGCGCATTTGCGATACACGATCGGCACCGGGCAACCGAGGTTCAGATCGATCGCCGCGACCGGATGCTGCTGAAGCTCGCGGGCCGTGCGGACCAGGGCGGCGATATCATTGCCGATCATCTGGGCAACGACCGGGCGACCGGTCGGGTTTTGCGTAATCGAGCTGAGGATGTGCGGATCCAGCCGCGACTCGGGCAGGACGCGGAAGTATTCGGTGAAGTAAAGGTCGGCGTTTCCGAAGCCAGCGACCAGGCGCATGAAGCGCAGGTCGGTGACGTCCTGCATCGGCGCGAGCGCGAGGATGGGCGCGTCGCTTTGGAGCAGTTTTTGAAAGTCGGTCGGCACGAGAGCTATCACCTTACCTTCCCGCGGGTGCCGAGAAAACCGATGTTGTAAATTCGTGACGCCCGAGTTGTCGGAAGCATCGCTATCTAAAGGTGGGATCGCGCCTATGGTGAGCGATGACCCTGACACCAGACTGTTCACCCGCAGAAAAGATCACCGCCTCTGGCTACCAGCGGGCCCACGCAGGGAAACTCATGGTTATCCGGCGCCCGGATGGGAGAACGCCGGTCGCGGCCGACTTCTTTCATATCGAGTCGGTCGGAACGCATCCGACGGGGTTATTCGTGACCGGCGTGTTTGAGAACGATCGCCACGGGCACATGATGTCGACTTCGGTGCGGGAAGCGAACTTGTCGGAAATCGAGTGGCTGCGGACAACAAAGACCGAGGCCCTTAACTGATGACGATCCTGCGCTTCGTCATTTTGGAGCTGGTGGCCCTGACGGTCCTGATCGGGTCATTGCTGGGAGGCGTGGCGACGCGTTTCGGGACTGGCGAGTTGGCACCGCTGTTCCACCTCGTGCCGATTGTTGCGGCCATCGCGATGGTCATCGTGCCGATCCTGTTTTTCGGCCACCCAAAGTCTGCTCAGCGCGCATCCACTCCGCCGCCAGAGTAGCGGCGCGAACCGGTCGGCGCCGAAGGTTAACGACCGGCAACCGGTGCGGTCGTCCTACAACGTTTCCCGTGAGAAAGGGTCGCGGAAATTCACCCGATGGAATTCCATGGAGACCCTGAGAAACTGAAGCGAGGTCGCGACGCCGTTTAGACAAACCGGCGGTCTCGAAGCACTATCTGCGGACGACTGATGGAGATTCACCAACTCAGATATTTTGTTGCGGTCGCGGAGGAAGGGAGTTTCTCGCGAGCGGCTGAGCGTGAGCATGTTTCGCAGCCGTCCCTGAGTCAGCAAATCCAGAAGCTGGAAGAAGAACTGAACCAGCAGTTGTTCGACCGATTGCCGCGGACTGTGGTTATGACCGAAGCCGGCCGATGCCTGCTCCCTTACGCGAGGGTAACACTGACCGCGATCGCCGACGCAGCACGCGCGGTCTCATCGCTCGAGGCAGAAGTAGCGGGCCCGCTCTCGGTCGGCGCTATTCCGTCGATCGCGCTTTATATTCTTCCGCGGCTAATCGGACGTTTTCAGCAGGCGTATCCGAAAGTGAGCTTTGAGTTGTTCGAGGACACTACCGAGAAGCTGGCCCAACGCCTCGAGGACGGCACCCTCGATGTTGTGATTGCGTCGGGCTCCGCTGAGACCCCGAACCTTGCGCGTTTTTCGCTTGGGAGCGAGCCGCTTTTGCTTCTGGTGCCGGACAAACATCGGCTCGCCCATCGCAAGAGTGTGAAATGGAGCGAGCTGGCTGACGAAAAGTTTCTACTCCTGCACGACGAGCATTCACTCTCAATCAGCGTCCGCCAGCACCTCACCGCGAACCATCTGAAACCGGAGCTGGTCCTGCGCGGCGCTCAGCTCGTGACGATGGCCAGGATGGTAGCTGCGGGAATGGGAGTAACCGTCATCCCCCACATGATGGCCGAGAGCGAGTTTGTGAAAGGATGCGTGGCTGTCCCTTTTACCCGGCCAGTGCCGACACGGGAGTTGACCTTGTTGCGCAACCCATTAAGAGCCGAAAGCAAAGCGGCCGCGGCGTTCCGTGAGGAAGCCGCGGCCGCGTTCGTTACTTCTTAACTCTTACCTTCCGTTACAGGTGGAGCCGCATCGCGTGAGCGAGAGAGGCAATCGACCATGTGGAGATAACGACGATCAGTCCGAAAAGAAAAAACTCGGCGGCGACGCTTGGTCGCTCGCGTTGCGCGAAGCGGTCGCTCAAGAAGCGAAAGGCACGCAGGCGCATAGAGGTCTTCGAATCCAGCAGCTGACCGTTCTTACCATTGCTGCTTAGGGATAATGTTTGCATGCCTAACAATCCAGCAGCCGGCATGCGCCTTGTAATACTTAATGCCTTTGGCGGTGATAGGCTGGGCCTATGGGAAAAAAGTAGAAAGTAAAACGGAGCCCGTTGGATTCGCACGATATGGACGAAGCCCGTGAAGGCGAGCTACTGGGACGGAGCGAATCAAAGTAGGAGGCAGCTTTATCAGGCGCAGGCGACGACGTGTTCGATGAACTGGCTCTCGATCAATCGTTCGCTCTTTCGGTCGAGAGTCTCGCGAAAAACGACGCTGCCGTTGGTGTGGATGATCGTCCCATCCGGGGCGAGATCAAAGGCGAGGACGCCGCGCGCGATCACAGATTCCTCACCGCTCGAAGGCTGACAAACCAACTCCCAACTCTTCGGCACCAGGCTAGGCGATTCTTCTTCCGCCTCTTTCTTCAGGGTGCGCTCGACGTTAACCAGGTTGCCGTAGATCACCATCTTCCTGAGATCCATCTGGCGCCGCCGCGCGTTGCCGCTCTGGGTGTTAAGAGGCTGACCGCTGTTTTTGAAGGTGAAAAAATTGAGCCAGTGATAGATGGCCAGGAGGATGCGAAAAGGCGCCAGAAGGAAATCAAGCAGGCCGCGGCCGATGCCCGGACGCTCGTTAGGAGAGTGGTGCGGACGCCGGATAAAGAAAAGGTTGCCCGCCTGATCGAAGCGCGGGGCCAGCAAATCGTGTTGGGGATCGTCGGCGACGCAGGTCATTTCGCCCGAGATAATATTCAGGGTTTCGAGATGGAACGCACCGACGCCAACTGTGACGCCGTTGCGATCGCGCCCGATGCCGGCGGACTGAAAGACAATCTCGTCGGGCCGACCCGGAATCCAGCTCGGCGCGCGATCGACCGAATCCCCTTCGGTTGCTTCGCTCAGGCCGGATCCATCCATGGACATGACGCCGATGTTCCAAATGCCGTTGTTGTGTTTCACCGCACAAGCAAGGCGGGACTCGGCGGGATCACTGTTCAGGTCGCACACGTGCCGGTCGATTGAATGAAAGAGGCGCTGCTCCTCCGCACCGAAATCGCGGAGCAAAAAGACGCCGGCGAGATCGTCGGTATCGAGGGAGTAGATGAGGTCAGACGGCGTTGCCCCGCGTGTAAGGCCGGTAATCTCGATGCGCATTTCGGCGGGGTCGCGGCCACGGGCGCCCCAGGCCATGCCGCCGTTCATAAATTGCGCTCCGGACCCCTGGGTTTTCCACGCATTCTTTTGCTCCATCCGTAGCGCGCGCTCGCGCACCGTTTCACCAAATGCACTTGGGATCATCCGCGTCCCGCTCGAACCGTTGCTCAAATGTAGTTTACCCTGGGACAGGAATGCGACGACGGGGGTCATGGGGCGGTTTTTTAGCAGCTAACAGGCCAGCGCGAACAACCGGGTGGCCGTTCTGCCTTGGCGAAGCTTGGTCCGAAAGCGTTCGCAACCCCTTGTGACGCGGCCGGCGGAGTTATAGCGCGGACTAACTCGCCTGGGCGGTAGAACTCGCGAGCCAGCCTTTGATCTTATCGGAGTTCTTTTTGTCGAAGGCGTAGGTGAGTTTGCCGAGGGGATGGCGAACGACCATGCGGAGACGTTTCCGATTCATGTCCGGGATGCATTCCTGGAACCCGGCGCGGTTGACGTAGAAAGCGGCGGCGAGATTGCGCTGCACGCAAAAGACCGCGTCGCTCATGAAACGCATCCGGCACTGGCGAGACGATGCTTCGACGATATCGGGTGATTCTTTCAACTTGGCCTTGAAGAGACCTTTGCAGAGCTTGGTCGCCTCTTTCACGGTGTCGTGCGCCATGGCGCTCATCGCGTCCTTGAGGTGACCGAGCCGATTGTATTGGCGGAAGAAAGCGATGGCGGCGAACGCGGGCCAGATAAGGGTGTGGGGGTTAATCGCTACGGAGCCCTCGCGCACATTGAGGACGGTGATCCCAGCGTTCCAAATAAATAAAAGCGCGGCGACGAACCCTTCGGCGAGGAGGCAATGGAGCGATGGCTTGCGCAACGCATTAGCACCCGTGGCGATCATCAACAAGCCGAGAAGAAGAAGGCCCAGGTTCAGGGGATTGACCCGGAAAAGGAAGGCGCCGAGGAGCAGGTTGAATACGCCCCAGATGATTCCGAGGATGGCGGCGTTGCGGATTTTTTTTCGGGCGCAGATTACGAGGAGGGACTGGTTTTCCGTCTGGGAGAAGAAGGGGTCGGTTTGCACAGCGGCGAATTTCAGCACGTCATATGCCCGGGTGAGAAGTCAGCAGACAGAGGTGAGACGTCACAAGTCGGTGACCGGAAACAGAAAGCGGCCGTAAAGCACGAGGAGGGCGATCATTAGGTGTGAGTTCACTGGCTACGGAGTTTCATCGGATCAATGCGAAGGTACGGCCGATCCTTGGGACGTGTGTTTATGCGCTAGCGGCCGGGATCGCGGCGGTGGGGTTTCAGCTGGCGATCAACTGGATGTATGGACACACGTTCAAAGTCGCCGCGACGCGCGGGGCTGGACATTTTATTTGGGTAAGCCTGGCGACGATTGTCGGCAGCTCGATCATCGTCGGATGGCTGCTGAATTCACTCGCGCCGTCCGCGGCGGGGAGCGGGATCCCGCAGGTGAAGCTGAATTTCTGGAAGGAATTCGGGACGGCGCCGCGGCGGATCGCGATGGTGAAATTTATTGCCGGCGTGCTTTGCATCGGCGGCGGGCAAAGTCTCGGGCGCGAAGGGCCCACTGTGCAGATCGGAAGCAACCTGGGATCGACGATCGCGGGTTGGCTCGGCGTTTCGAAACAGAATCGGCGGGCGGCGAGCGCGGCCGGAGCGGCGGCGGGATTGGCGGCGGCGTTCAACGCACCCCTGGCATCGGTCGCGTTCGTCCTCGAGGAAATCATCGGCGATCTCAACAGCCGGTCGTTAGGCCCAGTGCTCCTCGCGGCCGTGATCGGCGCGTTTGTAGTCCACGCGTTCATCGGCGCGCAGCCGGCTTTTATTCTCCCGGAAATTGGCGAGCCGACCTGGCGCGCGTATCTGTTAATGCCGGTCGCGGCCGGCCTGGCCGCGCTCGCGGGCGTCGCTTTTCAGCGCGGCGCGATTGCGCTGCGCGGGGCGAGCCGGAAAATCCGTGCCATCCCTGGCTGGCTGCATCCGCTCGCGGGCGCTTTGATTACGTGGGCGCTCGGCGTGGCGGTCTTTCTGATGACAGCGCACCTGGGAGTATTTGCGCTCGGCTACGATGATTTGTCGGACGCGCTCAACCGTGGATTCACCTGGCAGCTCGCGGCGGTTTTGCTTGCGGGCAAGCTGACGGCGACGGTTGCGTGCTACGGACTCGGCGGATGCGGCGGAATTTTTTCGCCGAACCTTTTCTTCGGCGCGATGTGCGGCGCGGTGGTCGCTGGATTAGGCGGACATTTTTTGCACATGAACCAGAGTGATTCATTGCTGCTCGTAGTTGGCGCGATGAGCGCGTGTCTCGGGGCCGTGGTCCAGGCGCCGGTGACGGCGATCCTGATTATTTTCGAGATGACCCATCAATTCGCGCTGGTGCCCGGCCTGATGCTGGCGGGGTTGATCAGTCAAATGATCGCGCGGTCGCTGAATCGGATTAACTTCTACGAAGCGGTCCTCTGCCAGGATGGACACGACCTGGACCATTTGATCCCGCCGCGTGATCTACGGTCGTGGCAAAATCTTCCGATCTCGGCGCTGGCGAATTTCAAACCGATAGTGGTGAACGATCTCTCCCAACCAGCATTGTCGGCTTTGCTGGAGCGATATCCGTACGGGCGATTCCCGGTCGTGCTCGATGGAGAACTCAAAGGAATTGCGCTTCGGGCGGAGATGGTAGCGGCGGCGGCGGCTTCCGGCGATTCGCTGAAATTTGAACCGCCGATGACATGCAGGCCGGGGCAATCGATCCGCGAATCGCAAGCGTTACTGATTCAATCGACGACCGGCGCGATCGCAATCACGGACGAGTCGAACAAATTGCTCGGGATCGTGACGCTGCATGATTTGTTGCGAACGCAGCTCGGCGTGGCTGAGAGGGAGGAGGGCGAACGGAAGTAGGAATTACAAAGTAGAAAACGCGGAGTCACGCGGAATGAATGGCGGCGCGCATTTGGGCGAAGCGGCTTTTGGCGGTGGTTTCGGTGACTGGAGCGCTGAGGAGTTTTTGCAGGTTCACTTCTTCCACGAATTCGGACGCGAGCTCTCTGATGAATGAACTGGGCTGGCAGGAAACGGCGCTCCCGAATTTCGTCCGGGCCCGGCAATGGGTCAGGGTCAGGGACCGCATTGCGCGGGTGATCGCGACGTAGAGAAGGCGGCGCTCTTCGTCGAGGGTTCCTTCGGCTTTCGAGCGGTCGTGCGGCAAGATGCCTTCCTCCAGACCCACGACATAGACGTGCGGGAATTCGAGGCCTTTGGCGGCGTGCATCGTGATCAGGGTGACGCCGCGTTTTTTGTCGATGTCATCTTCTTTCTCTTCTTCGCGCTCCTGGTCGAGAACGACTTCATCGAGAAAGCCGCGTAACCCTTTAGTGGAGCGCCTGGTGAATTGCTCGAGATCGCGAAGAACGTCGCCCACGTTGCCGGCGCGGATGTCGGCTTCGTCGGCCGACCTGCAATTGCGGCGTAGATCGGCGATGTAGCCGACTTCATCGAGCAGCTTGCGAATTAATCCAGCAGCGTCAGCGAGCGGCTGATGCAACGAGGTTTCATAATCGTCGATCAATTGAACAAAGGATGCGACGCTGGCCACGGTCCGAGCACTCAGATCCTGGCGGACTTCATTGCTTCGAAGAGCCTGCCAGACACTGCGGCGATGTTTTACGCTCGATTCGAGCGCGGTCTCCACGGTCGCCGGGCTGATGCCGCGGGCGGGTGTGTTGATGATGCGAAGGAGATTCGCGTCGTCGTTCGGATTTGCGAGCACACTCATGTAGGCGAGCACGTCTTTCACTTCGCGCCGGTCGAAAAAACTCTTTCCGCCAACGATCCGATACGGGATCTGGAGGCGGCGGAAATTTTCCTCGAGCAAGCGCGATTGCGCGTTCATCCGGAAGAGGACCGCGAAGTTTTCCCAGGTGTCGGAGCCGCTGAAATGGCGGCGCTGAATTTCCTCGGCAATAAACTGCGCTTCTTCCCGATCAGTCGGGCAGGCAATCAGCCGGACCCGGTCCCCGCTCTCGCTCGCGCTCCAAAGTTTCTTAGGTCGGCGCCGCGGATTATTTTTAATGAGCGAATTGGCGCTGCCGAGGATCGCGTTCGTGCTCCGATAATTCTGCTCGAGCTTTACGATCTTGGGGTTCGGGAAATGATGTTCGAACTCGAGGATGTTCGAGACTTCGGCGCCACGCCACCCGTAGATCGACTGGTCATCGTCACCGACCACGGCAACGTTGCGGCGTTCGTCAGCCAGCAGGGTCACGAGGTCGAGCTGGAGACGGTTGGTGTCCTGGAACTCATCGATCATGAGATAGCGAAATTTTTCGCGCCAGCGGGTCCGGACGTCGGCGGACTCGCGCAGCAGACGCACCGTGAGCAAAAGGAGATCATCGAAATCGACTGCGTTCAGACGTTTCAATTCGGCGTCGTAGCGACGCGCAACTTCACCAATCAGGGTATCGCCCAGCGCGTCCTGCATCGAGGAGTTCTTGACCTTGCTGATCATTGCCTTGGCGATATTCGGATCGAGCTTTTCATCGCGCGCCGCGGTCCGCGTGATCAGTTTCTTGATGAGGCCGACCTGGTCGCCTTCGTCGTAAATGCTGAAGTTATTTTTGTAGCCGAGCCGATCGATTCCGCCGCGGAGGATGCGGAGGCAGAGCGCGTGAAAGGTGGACATCGTGACCTGCTTCGCCTCGGCGGGGTCGATCATGCGAGCAAGACGTTCCCGCATTTCGGTGGCGGCCTTATTGGTAAAAGTGACGGCGAGAATCGCGCCA